>CAVJLL010000007.1:0-76827 GCA_963650385.1 Clostridium sp. CAG:508
AATGCAAGCATTACTCGCGCATTTTATGCAAATTTGCTTGGCTCTGAATAGTTACAAATGTGCAAGTAATATATCCCTCATCTGCGCACGCACAGTGCAGCACCGTCGCCCTCCTGCAGCAGAAGCGTCTGCAGCTCAGGGTTCTGCGAAAGCGCCAGCAAATACTCCCGCATCCTTTTGTGTATGGTGCGGTCTCTTCGCTTCACCGCAAAGCGCGACTCCAGAATCTCGCCGTCCTTCAGGACATTGTCCGACACCAGAAGTCCGCCCTTTGGCAGGAGCCGGAGAATGTCCGGAAGGAAATGAATGTACTGTCCCTTCGCCGCATCCATGAAAATAAAATCGTACGAACCGTCCAGCTTGGGCAGAATATCCGCCGCATCTCCCTCCAGCAGTGCAATGCTCCGGCCTGCCGGGCTGCCTTCTCCCGAGGCTTCCAGCCCGGCAAAATTCTCTCTGGCCTTCCGTGCCCGCTCCGGATCCCTCTCAATCGTTGTAATCCTTGCCTCTTTCGGCGCATACGTCCGCAAAAGGCAGGCAGAAAAGCCGATGGCAGCGCCCACCTCCAGTATGTTCATCGGGCGCTTTAATTCCAGAAGAAAGCGAAGGAGGCTCTGGGTCTGGGTTCGAATAATCGGAACCCCAGCATCCAGTGCCTCCTTCTCTATTTGGTTCAGAAACTCTGTATTCCCGGTAAACATCGATTCTGCAAAGGTCAGGATACGCTCTTCCATTTCTGCATCAATTGGTTTCATCTTCGCTGTCTTCCGCCATTTCCTTGATCATTTCACTCGGCGTCATGCCGGTGGAAAGCTGGTAGGTTCCAGGCTTTATTTTGCCGTGATAGGATGAAAAGCGTTCCTGATACTGAAAGACCTCCGCATCCTCGATCAGACCTTCCTCTTTCAGAAGCTTTCCGATCTGACTCACCGACATATCCGCAGTGATTGTCACCTCGACCGTCCTGGCATCTGCCGAATCATCGATCGCCTTCTCATAAAAGATGTTGTAGCCGATTTCGTAGGCGCGATGAGACATGGAGATGCAGAACATAATCACCAGAATTACCAGGATTATCTTCACCGCATCCCCGATCCAGTCCAGCGTTCCCGGCTGGCCGCGCCTTGCGGGAGCCTTCGAATAACCGCTCCCGGAGCGCCTGTAGCTCTTCTCCTGTCTCATCATTGTCTCCGTTTCGATACACCGGCTGCATCGATTTTTTTATACTAGATTTCCATAAGGATCGGAAGAATCATCGGACGGCGCTTCGTCTTCTTCCAGAAAAAATCGCCCAGTGCGGACCGCACGCTTGTCTTGAGCTTGGCCGGATCGTTCTGTCCGCGGTCAAGGCACTCTGCCAGTGCCTCCTGAACAACAATGTCCGCCTCCTTCATCAGTGTGTCCGCTTCCTTCATGTAGACAAAGCCGCGGCTCTCAATGTCCGGTCCCGCCGCAAGATAATCCGATCCCCGCTCGATGGCAAAGGTTACAATGACAATGCCGTCCTCTGCAAGGTGCTGACGGTCGCGAAGAACCGTATTGCCCACATCGCCGACACCGAGTCCGTCCACTAAAATGGCGCCGATCGGGACGCTCCCTGTCACCTCTGCCGCACCTGCATTCATCTCCAGCACGCTGCCGGAATGCAGGATGAAAATATTGTCCTTCGGAATGCCGAGCGCCGCTGCCACCTTTGACTGTGCAATCAGGTGACGGTACTCGCCGTGAACCGGAATCGCATATTGAGGCTGCACCAGAGAGTAGATGAGCTTCAGCTCCTCCTGGCATGGATGCCCGGAAACATGTACATCCTGAAAAATAACGTCCGCGCCCTTCATGAGCAGCTTGTTGATGACATTGGTCACTGACTTCTCATTGCCCGGAATCGGATGGGAGGAGAAAATAATTGTATCGCCCGGTCCGATTTTCACCTTCCGGTGCTGGTCCTCTGCCATCCTGGTCAGCGCAGCCATGCTCTCGCCCTGGGAGCCGGTGGTGATGATCGTTGTTTTCTCCGGAGGATAGTTCTTCAGCTCCTCCTCTTCGATCAGGGTATTCTTCGGAACATTAAGGCATCCCAGCTCGCTGGCCGCCCCGATGATGTTCACCATGCTGCGTCCCTCTACTGCGACCTTCCGGCCGTATTTGTAAGAGGAATTGATGATCTGCTGCACGCGGTCTACGTTCGAGGCAAAGGTCGCAATGATGATGCGTGTCCCTCTGTGCTCTGCAAAAATCCGGTCGATGGTCACGCCGACGGTCTTCTCCGACTGCGTATAGCCGGGGCGCTCTGCGTTGGTGGAATCACACATCAGCGCCAGTACGCCGTTCTTGCCCAGCTCCGCGAAGCGCTGCAGGTCAATCGCGTCTCCGTAGACCGGTGTGTAATCCACCTTAAAGTCTCCGGTGTGCACCACAACGCCTGCCGGAGAATAGATCGCCAGTGCGGCTGCATCGACGATGCTGTGGTTGGTCTTGATGAATTCGACACGAAACCTTCCCAGATTGATGGTCTGTCCGAAGGAAACCACCACTCGCTGCGTGGTGTCCATCATCTTGTGCTCGATGAGCTTGTTCTCAATCAGCGCGATCGTCAGTCTGGTTCCGTAGACGGGCACGTTCACCCGGCGCAGTACGTAGGGAAGTGCGCCGATGTGGTCCTCGTGTCCGTGTGTAATAACAAAGCCCTTTACCTTGTCAATGTTCTCCTCGAGATACGTGACATCGGGAATTACACTGTCAATTCCCAGCATGTCATTCTCCGGAAAGGCCAGACCGCAGTCCACAACAATAATACTGTCTTCGTACTCGAAGGCAGTAATGTTCATTCCGATCTGCTCCAGACCGCCCAGGGGAATAATCTTGAGTCTCGGTCCTGTCAGCTTTGCTTTCTTCTTCCTATTCTGTTTTTTCTTTTCCGCCAATTTGTACCAGTTCTTTCCTATGGTTCTCCATATACTCCTGAAGAATTACACTGGCCGCGACCTGATCGAGGTACTGCTTGCGGTGCTGTGGCGGGATCTGCATTTTAGCAAGAATTTCATCCGCTTCCACCGTAGTCAGCCTCTCATCCGACATGACAACAGGCAGCGAGGTACGGCGCTCCAGGCGGTCTTTGAACGCAAGTGCCGCCTCGGCACGCTCTCCCACGCTGTCATTCATATTCAGCGGCAGTCCAAGGACAATCAGACGGACATCGTACTCGACAATCAGTTCCTCAATCCGTGCCAGCGTTCTGCGGATCTTTCCTTCCCGATCACGCCAGATTGTTTCCTTCGGCTGCGCCGTCATCAGCAATTCGTCAGACAGTGCAACTCCTACTGTTTTAGAGCCATAATCAAGCCCCATCACTCTCATACAGGCCGCCCTACACTTCCTGATTCCAGCGATTGTTCTCGATGTATGCCTCCAGAATCTCCTCTACCAGCTCATCACGCTCCACCTTCATAATCAGGCTTCTCGCGCCCATATAGTTGGTAATATATGTGGGATCTCCGGACATAATGTATCCGACGATCTGATTAACAGGATCATATCCCTTCTTGGTCAGTGCCTCATAGACAATAGACAGGACCTTGCGGGTTCCACTCTCCTGATCTGGCTTAACCTTAAAATACTGCGTGTTGCTCAAATCCTCTTCGCTGTATCTCTTCACTGAAACTGCCATTTCTATCCTTTCTGAGTTGTTACTTTTATTTGCTGCTGCATGCCTGCAGGTTTTTGCCAAAGAAAAATCTTCCCTCCATAATACCTTATTCTGAAGGCCGCATCAACCACCTGCCGTCAGTTCCGGGCAGGCCTCCGACACTGCCTGCTCAAACATTTCCAGCGCCTCCTCATAGGTTTTGCTGCCGTCAAACCAGCTCTCCATCGCCCCGCAGAATTTCTCATCGCAGATGCTGTCATAGGCTGACAGGAACCCCGCATTCGCTTTTGCAGCCGATGACGCCCATACCCCATAGGGATTCTGTCCGCCCAGTGCCGCATTCTCAAGTGCCGTCTCTTCGGAGAGAGCAGTCAGGACCTTCTTGCTGTTGACGCATTCCGATTCGTTTTCCGCAATTCTCTTCAGTACCGCTTCATCTGCCGTCATGGTCAGAATGATGTCCTTCACCAGTGACGGATTGTCCGTTCCCTGTGCCGCACAAATCCATGTGCCTCCCCAGAAAAAGCTCTGCGGTCCCTCGACGATTCCAAAGCCGTCCGGATTGGAGGCCAGACCCTGTTCATCGTCCAGAATGGCATTGATCAGCCAGGACGGTCCGAAATAAGCAAACACCGGCGTCTTTCCGAAGATGCCCTCGTTCCAGGCTTCTCCCCAGAGCTCCTCCGAGGTAGTTTCCCCCTTTTCCATCAGCTCCTGCGAATCCTTTGCCCACTGCAGGATATGGTCGTCAGCCGTTATTTTTCCTTCTTCCGTCCAACAGCTGCTGACATTCCCGGCATACACGCGGTAGGTGTCCTTCACTGTCGCTGTCATGCAGTATCCGGCAGCCTTCACCGCATCCGCCGTCTTTTTAAAGGCATCCCAGTCCTTTACTGCCTCCTGCACCTCATCCGGATCATCTAAGCCAAGGGCCTTCTTGGCCACTCTCCGGTTATAGAGCATTGCGCCGGAATACGCCTGCCAGGATGCGCCGCGCAGATTCCCGTTTTCATCCGTGACCGCTTCCTTCGTATACGCATACTGATCGGCGAGCGCATCGTCCGCAATGTCAAGATCCGACAGACGCATCGCATAGCCCGTTTCCGCGTCCGTATACCTGGCAGCATCCTCTGCTTCGACCAGGAAAAGATCCACCTTATTCTCCGCGGATGCATTTGAATTATCCGGCAGGATACTGTCCAGATGATCCTGGTATTCGTTGTCATCCAGCGGAGTGACCGTAAATTTCACCGTTGTACTGCCGATTTTCCCGGTGTTCTCATCCACCTTCTCGTAGCCGGGATAATAATTCTCCAGGAGCTGCATGAATTCCTCATCCCAGCACTGGATGTGAAGGATGTCTCCTTCTTCCTCTTTCTCTTCCGCCGAAGGCTCCTCCTGTGTCTTTGGCACCCGTGCCGCGGTCTTCTGCGTCTGCGCTGCGTCCGGCGCGTCGATCGCATCCGACGCCGAGCCGCACCCTGCTGCCCCCGCTGCAACAGCTGCAGCGAGCAGTATACTCATCCGTTTTCCGGTCATTGTTTCCTCTCCATCAGCAGCAGACTCCCATCCGAAGACAGCCCGGCCACTGTACCTCTCACCAGTTCGCCCTCGGCGTGTCCTTCCGCCGTCACCGCTCCCTGTGTATAGCGCATGGTGTGTCCGGTAAAATACTCCGCCCCGTCCAGAACAATCTTCTCCTCCAGAAGAAGCTCCTCCTGCTGTCCGATAAAGCTTTCCCGATAGCCCCTTGCCTGCCTTGCTGTCAGCTCCAGCAGAACATTGCTGCGTTCGTTCTTCTCTTCGTCCGTGCACGGGTTCGGCATATGCTCTGCCGCTGTCCCCCGGCGCACAGAATATTTGAACACATGGATTTCATAGAACCCGACCTTTTCCAGAAAACTCCTGCTGACTGCAAACTCCTCCGCAGTTTCTCCCTGAAAGCCGACAATGACATCCGTCGTAATCGCCGGCCGGTCATAGACCCGGCGAAGTCTCTCCACGCCCTCATAATATTCTTCTGCCGTGTAGTGACGATTCATTCGCCGCAGCGTCTCATTGCAGCCGCTCTGCAGTGACAGGTGGAAGTGCGGACACACCTTGGAGAGTCCGGAGATTCCTGCCGCAAATTCCTCCGTAATGATGCGCGGCTCCAGGGATCCCAGGCGGATTCTCTCGATTCCTGCCAGGAGCTGAAGTCTCCTCAGCAGCTTCAACAGCTCCCGGTCCGGTTCCAGTCCCTTTTCCTTTCCGTAGGAGGAAATATGGATTCCCGTCAGCACAACCTCCCGGACGCCGTCCGCCGCAAGTCCCTGCACCTCACGAATCACATCCTCCGGGTCCCTCGAGCGAATCCGTCCTCTTGCATAGGGAATGATGCAGTAGGTGCAGAACTGGCTGCAGCCATCCTGTATTTTGACATCCGCGCGAGTTCTTCCCGGGGTGTGCAGCTGCATTTCCTCGTAGGCCGGCCGATCCGTCAGATTATCCCTGGTCTCCTCCTCCCGCATCGTACCGTTCAGAAAATCCGCCAGAATGCGTGCCACGCTTCCCTTCCGGTTGTTCCCGATGCAAAGATCCACCAGCGGATCCTCTTCCAGCTTCTGCCGGTCTGTTTCCACATAGCAGCCAACAGCGACCACCGCCGCATCCGGATTTCTGTGCTTGGCTCTGTGCAGCATCTGCCGGCTCTTTCGGTCTGCAATGCTCGTGACGCTGCATGTGTTGATGATATAGACATCCGCCGGATCCTCAAAGGAAACCATTTCATAGCCGGCCCCTTTCAGCTCCTGCACCATCACATCCAGCTCATAGCTGTTCACCTTGCAGCCCAGATTGTGCACTGCTGCTCTTTTCATCTCACGCCACCTCACGCATCATTGACTTTTCATTCCAGGATGTTTACTATAATCGATATATAAAAGCAATATTGTGTAACTCAGCGGTATTCCGGCCGCAGCCGGAGCAGTCCGCAGAAATGATAAAGGGGGTTCCTGTTGAAAACTGTTAAGATTTCTTTGAATTCCATCGATAAGGTGAAGTCCTTTGTCAACGACATTACGAAGTTCGATTACGACTTTGACCTCGTATCCGGCAGATATGTCATCGACGCTAAGTCCATCATGGGCATCTTCTCTCTGGATCTTTCCAAGCCGATTGATCTGAACATTCATGCAGAGGAGAATGTGGATGAGATCATGTCCGTACTGAATCCGTATCTGATTCAGTGAGACTTCCCTTTGCACCGGATGCATATCCGGAGTTCTGAAAACCAATCGAGTGAATTTGCCAAGCGGATGCCGAAAGGCATCCGCTTGTTGCATATCCGTTCAGCACCTGCCGGCTTCCTGTGAGTTGTCTGCAGGTAGACAACTCACAACTGATATTGACCAATTCCCATTACATCCCGTCCTGCAGCGGATCCTCGCGCTCCTTCAGGCGACGTACACCGTCCTGGCTGACCACCAGAATCTCGTCCGTATCCAGTGCGCGCTGGACCATCTCCTCGATCTTCTCATCCAGGTTATGCTCGTGCTGCTCAATGACTCCCAGGAGCGGCTTGGTCACAGGGTGCTTGGCCACAAAAATAGTGCAGCAATCCTCGTAGGGCTGAATGGAGGTGTCGTAGGTCTCTATTTTCTTGGAAATGGTAATGATGTCTTCCTTATCGAAGGCGATCAGCGGACGGAAAACCGGCAGCGTACACACGGCATTGGTAACGCCCAGGCTCCGTGTGGTCTGGGAGGCAACCTGTCCGATGCTTTCCCCGGTGATCAGTGCCTCGCATTCCGTTCTCTTTGCGATCAGCTCCGCAATCCGCATCATGTAGCGGCGCATAATAATCGTCAGCTCATCGTGCGGGCATTTCTCATAAATATACAGCTGAATCTCCGTGAAATTAATATTGTGCAGGTAGATCGGTCCGGTATACCGCGCCACAATGGATGCCAGATCAACCACCTTCTGCAGTGCCCGCTCACTGGTATAAGGCGGTGCATTGAAATAGGTCGCATCCAGCTTCAGTCCGCGCTTGGCACACATCCATCCTGCCACCGGCGAATCGATGCCGCCGGACAGAAGGAGCATTGCCTTGCCGCTGCATCCAACCGGAAGGCCGCCCGGTCCCGGCAGAATGTGCGAGTACAGATAGATTCTCTCCCGGATCTCCACATTCAGAAGCACCTCGGGCGCATGAACATCGACATGGGACTCCGGGAAACGCGTGAGAATCTCTTCACCGATTTCCGCATTCAGCTCCATGGATTCCATCGGATAGCTCTTGGCAAGGCGTCTTGTGTGGACCTTGAAGGACACATTCCGGTTCTCATACTCCATCCCGAAGAAGTCTCCGGCTGCCTTTCGAAGCTCCTCCACCGGAACAACCGGCATGATCACGGTCGGGCAGATTCCGACAATGCCGAACACGCGGCTGAGATTCTGTACCACCTCATCGTAATCATACTCACTCAGGCAGTTCACAAAAATCCGTCCGCTCGTCCGATCGATGGTAAAATGACCTTCACAGCGCTTCAACGCGATCCGCATCTGATTGATCAGCTGTTCCTCAAAAATGCCGCGGTTCTTCCCCTTAATTCCGATCTCCGCATATTTGATCAAAAACGCATGATATTTCATATAAACTCTCCCTGCAAAGCAGCTCCGGGCACATCCGCGGGATCACTGCTCTGTCGTTTTCCTCTTATTCCCGCGTCCCTTCCGCCGGCTTACTGTCTGGTATATCTGCGCAGGAACGGAAGCAGCTCTCCCAGTGCTGCCGCTGCTGCATCCGCATCCTCCTCCGTATTCATCACAGAGAAGCTGAAGCGCAGCGTGGAATCCAGATGCTCCGCGGGAATCCCAATCGCTGTCAGTGTATCCGAGGTATGCGGATGGTTGGACGCGCAGGCACTTCCGGCCGACACATAAATTCCCTTCTCCTCCAGTGCATGAAGGAGCACCTCGGCACGAATGCCGTCAAAGGACAGGCTGACAACGTGCGGTGCGGTCTGCGAAAGCGACAGCCCGTGCATCGCATTGACATGCACGCCTTCTATCTGCAGCGCCCGGTCCAGAAACCGCTGCTTGATGGCATAAAGCCTTCCGATTTCCGCATCAAAATCCTTATACAAAAGCTGGGCCGCCAGGGCCATCCCGGCAATTCCCGCCACATTTTCCGTGCCGCTGCGCAGTCCCTTCTGCTGACCGCCGCCGTACATGATGTTGGTGATCTTCACATGATCCCCTACATAAAGGAGGCCGATTCCCTTCGGCGCATGGATTTTATGGCCGCTTGCCGCCAGAAGATCGATGTGGAGCTTCTTCGGATTGATCTGAGCCTTGCCGAAGCCCTGTACCGCATCGACATGAAACAGGGTCTGCGGATTCTTGCGTTTGATGCATTCCCCGATCTCACCGATGGGTTCCAGTGCGCCAACCTCGTTGTTGGTGTGCATAACCGAGACCAGGACGGTATCCTCCCGCACGGCGGCTTCTACATCCTCCGGCCGGACAAGGCCGTTTTCATCCACAGGAAGATAGGTCACCTCATAGCCCTGGGTCTCCAGATATTTCATGGTCTCCAGAACCGCCGGATGCTCAATCTGCGTCGTGATCAGATGCCTGCCCGACCGCTGGTTAGCCCTCGCTGCGCCAATCAGTGCAATATTGTCGGATTCCGTTCCGCACGAGGTAAAATACAGATTCTGCGGGCTGCATTTCAGAATATCCGACAGTGTTTTTCTGGCCGTGCGGATGCGGTTTTCCGCTTCGACCCCTTTATGATGCATGCTGGAGGGATTGCCGTATTCTTCCAGATAAATGGTATTCATCAGCTGCGCAACCTCCGGAAAAACCCGGGTGGTTGCGGAATTGTCCAGATAAATTTCTCTTGCTGTACTCATCTGTATTTTGCCTCCGGTCGCTGCCGGATTGCAGTGCTCCCGCAATCCTTAAAGCATCGTACCTGTTACCGCCGTATTTCAACGCGAATGAACTGCCCGCTGTGCAGTCATCCGATCTCTGTAATATAAATCAGCCATGCCAGCACGGTAAGCCCCGCCGTTTCCGTCCGCAGAATCCGATTCCCGAGAGAAATCGGGTGAATTCCCGCCTCTTTGGCAGCTGCGATCTCCTCTTTGGCAAAGCCGCCCTCCGGTCCGATAAAGACGCTGATGCTCTGCCCCGGCCGAAGGCTTTCCAGGTATTCCTTCGCAGAGCCGTCATTCTCCTGCAGCTCATACGGGATCACGCGCAGCTCTGTCGTTTCCTTCGCGTAGGAAATCGCCTCTTTCATGCTCATCGGTGCATGGACGGTCGGTATGATGCCGCGTCTGGACTGCGAGGCCGCCGATTCCGCTATGGTCTGCCAGCGGCTCACCTTTTTCTGCGCCTTTGCGGCATCCAGCTTCACCACGCACCGTTCCATGCTGACCGGGATGATCTCCGCCGAGCCCAACTCCACCGCCTTCTGAACGATCAGATCCATCTTGTCGGACTTGGGAATTCCCTGGAACAAAAGGACGCGAACCGGAAGCTCCACATCTTTTTCCTTGACAAAGCGAAGGCGGCACAGAACCGCGTCCGCCTCAAAGGCTTCAATTCCGTAGCGATATTCCCTGCCGTCTCCGCCGATGCTGACGCTGATCTCTTCACCGGGCTTCAGCCGCATGACATTTCGTATATGGTTCACCTCAGGTCCGGTAATCCGCAGAAGGTCTCCTTCTGTGTCCTCCGGCGCCGCAAACAGATGCAGCATAGCACACCTCCGCACATCCCGGTGTCTTCCGTCCGGCCTCCGATGCCGGCAGCTGCAGAAAGCCTTAGTTCTCCGGCTTCTGTCCGGTCACACACCGCCACTCTCCCTGCGCAGTCACTCCAAGGACCTTTAACCCTGCGGACCGCATGGCATCGGCCACAAGGTCCTGCTTGCCGTCCAGAATGCCGCTGGTGATAAATACCCCGCCCGGCTTTAACGCCTTTACCGCAGCCGGTGTCAACGGGACCAGAACATCCGGAAGGATGTTGGCCGCCACGATATCATATGCCTCGTATCCAACCTCCTGCTGCACCGCAGCATCGTCGGTCAGATTTCCCAGAATCACATGGAATTTGCCGGCATCCACGTGGTTTGCCTCCAGGTTTGCCTGAATCGCCGGTGCCGCACAGGGGTCCAGATCCGTTCCCACCGCGTCAGCAGCTCCCAGCATCAGCGAAAGAATGGACAGAATTCCGCTCCCGGTTCCCACATCCAGGATGCGCGTATCCTTGGTCAGATAGCTGCGGATCTGCCGGATGCACAGCTGCGTAGTCTCATGTGCACCGGTTCCGAAGGCGGTTCCGGGATCGATGTGAAAGGTCAGCGCCGGCTTCCGGTCCTCCTCCTGCGGCTGTTCCCAGGAAGGGATCACCAGAATGTCATCGATCCAGAACTGATGAAAGAACTGCTTCCAGTTGTTCACCCAGTCGATGTCCTCGGTCTCTTCAATGGTAACGACGCCATCGCCGATGTCCGCGCCGAACCCGCGCAGCATCGCGATCTGCTCCTCCATCTCGCGCTTTACGTCCTCCGGCTTTTTCTCGATGCCGTCGATCAGGAGCCTTCCGTCCGGTGTCTCCTCCAGAAAGAAGCTAAGGACAGCGCTGCCGTCATCGGCAGGACCCTCCGGCAGAATATCTACGAACATCTGCTCCTTTTCTCTTGCCGTCAGAGGAACATGGTCCTCGATCTGCGCACCGTACAGGCCAATGTCCTGCATGGTGCTGACCAGAATATCTTCTGCCTCGGCAGTTGTCCGAACGCGGAATCTCATCCATTTCATAGGGCTTCTCCTCACCGCAGATCTTCAGCGCGGCACACGGCTGCGCTGCCGTTATTTCCAGAACTTCTTACGTTTTCCCTTGACCGTTTCCGTGGGGCCTTCCCCGGACGAACCGGCGCGCTCTGCCGCATGCAGGCTGTCACCGGTCAGCTGGTCGAATTTCTCCAGCAGCTCCCGTGCCTCCTTGCTGAGCTTGACAGGAGTCTCCACCGTCAGCGTCACGTACTGGTCGCCGCGGATATTCTTATTCTGAAGGCTCGGAACGCCCTTCCCCTTCAGCCGGACTCTGGTTCCTGTCTGCGTGCCTTCCTTTACGTCATACAGCACCTTGCCGTCCACGGTGTCAATAACAACCGAGCCGCCCAGCGCAGCTACCGCATAGGAAATGGTCACGTTGGTGTACAGGTCATTGTCCTGACGATAGTAGTTCGGATCCTCTTCCACCAGAACCTCTACCATCAGATCACCGCGCGGGCCTCCGTTGATGCCCGGCTCTCCCTTTTCTGAAATACGCACGCTCATTCCGCTCCGTATACCGGCCGGAATCGTAACCTCAATCTGCTTGCGGCTGCTCGTGTATCCGCTGCCGCCGCAGGTGGAACATTTCTCCTCTATGATCTTGCCGCTGCCGCTGCAGCCGGGGCACGTCTGTACGTTCCGAACGGTCCCGAAAAACGACTGCTGCGTATATACCACCTGCCCCTTGCCGCCGCATTTCGGACACATCTTGGGGCTGGTTCCCGGCTTGGCACCGGTGCCGCCGCAGGTCGGGCAGGGATCCTTGAGATTCAATGTCAGCGTCTTGGTGGCGCCGAACACAGACTCCATGAAGCTGATCCGCACACTGGTGCGGATGCTCGCTCCCTTCATCGGTCCGTTCGAATTCTGACGAGCTCTTCCTCCGCCGAAAATATCGCCGAAGATATCACCGAACATATCCGAGAAATCCGCACCGTTAAAATCAAAGCCACCGCCGCCGTAGCCGCCGGTCCCGTCAAATGCTGCATGGCCGAACTGATCGTACTGCTGCCGCTTGGACGCATCGCTCAGAACCGCATATGCCTCCGATGCCTCCTTAAACTTTGCAGCAGCCTCCTCACTGGGATTCACATCCGGATGGTATTTCTTTGCCAGCTGACGGTATGCTTTTTTTATTTCCTCTTCTGTAGCGCTCTTATCGACGCCCAGCACCTCATAATAATCTCGTTTCTGCTCTGCCATACGGTTTTTCCTTTGCTTTTTACATGACGCAACCCGGGACAGTCTCCCGCCCCGGGCTTCATCATCTTATTGCATTGTTTTCTTCATTGCAAGCCGGTGCATCCGGATTATACCTCGCGGTAGTCTCCATCCACAACATCATCAGCTCCTGCCTGCTGGCCTCCCATGTTCGGGTCCTGACCTGCCTGCTGGCCTCCTGCCTGATTCTGCTGCATGTTCTGATACATCGCATTGAAAAGCTGCTGCGAATCGTTCATCAGCTTCTCCTTGCCGGACTTCAGTGCATCGACATCCGCGTCGCTGATGTCAGGCTGATCCTTGGTGCGCTCGAGTACCGCCTTCAGCTCAGAAAGATCCGACTCAACCGTAGCCTTGTTGGAAGCATCTACCTTGTCTCCTGCCTCCTTCAGTGCCTTCTCAATCTGGAAGACAGCGGAGTCAGCGTCGTTTCTCGCATCAATGGCTTCCTTGCGCTTCTTATCCTGTGCCTCGTACTCCTTGGCATCCTTGATGGCCTTCTCAATGTCAGCATCCGACATGCTCGAGCCGCCGGTAATGGTGATGTGCTGCTCCTTGCCGGTGCCAAGATCCTTTGCTGCCACCGTAACGATGCCGTTGGCATCAATATCAAAGGTAACCTCGATCTGCGGAACACCTCTCATTGCAGGCGGGATGCCGTCCAGACGGAACTGGCCGAGGGACTTATTGTCCTTTGCGAACTTACGCTCGCCCTGAAGGACATTGATGTCCACTGCCGTCTGATTGTCAGCTGCTGTAGAGAAGATCTGGCTCTTCTTGGTCGGGATGGTGGTATTGCGCTCAATCAGAGGTGTAGCAATGCCTCCCATGGTCTCGATGGACAGCGTCAGAGGTGTTACATCCAGGAGGAGTACGTCCCCTGCACCTGCATCGCCGGCAAGCTTGCCGCCCTGAATGGCTGCGCCGATTGCAACGCACTCATCGGGGTTGAGGCTCTTGGACGGCTCGTGGCCGGTCAGCTGCTGAACCTTATCCTGTACGCAGGGAATTCTGGTCGATCCGCCTACCAGCAGAACCTTTCCAAGATCCGCATTGGTAAGGCCGGCATCCTTCATGGCATTCTGTACCGGAATTGCCGTCTTCTCAACGAGATCGCGGATAAGATCCTCGAACTTAGCGCGGGACAGATCCATATCAAAGTGCTTCGGGCCCTCTGCAGTAGCTGTGATGAAGGGCAGATTGATGTTGGTTGTGGTCGCAGAGGAAAGCTCCTTTTTAGCCTTCTCTGCTGCCTCCTTCAGTCTCTGCATCGCCATCTTATCGCCGGAAAGATCAACGCCTTCCTTGGCCTTGAACTCGCTGACCATCCAGTTCATGATGCAGTTATCAAAGTCATCGCCGCCAAGGTGCGTATCGCCGTTGGTGGAAAGAACCTCGATGACACCGTCACCGATCTCAATGATCGAAACATCGAAGGTACCGCCGCCAAGGTCGTATACCATAATCTTCTGTTCCTTCTCATTGTCCAGGCCATAAGCCAGTGCTGCTGCTGTAGGCTCGTTGATGATTCTCTTTACATCCAGACCTGCAATCTTGCCGGCATCCTTGGTTGCCTGGCGCTGTGCATCGTTAAAGTATGCAGGCACCGTGATGACTGCCTCGGTAACCTTCTCGCCCAGGTAGCTCTCTGCATCGTCCTTCAGCTTCTGAAGGATCATGGCTGAAATCTGCTGTGGGCTGTACTTCTTGCCGTTCAGGGTGCGGCCGTTGTCCGTACCCATATCTCTCTTGATGGATGCAACCGTATTCTCTGCGTTGGTAACTGCCTGACGCTTGGCAGGCTCGCCGACCAGACGATCGCCGTTCTTGGTGAATGCCACAACAGAAGGTGTTGTTCTGGCGCCTTCCTTGTTGGCGATAACAGTGGGCTGTCCGCCCTCCATAACTGCTACGCAGCTATTGGTAGTTCCTAAATCGATACCAATGATCTTACTCATATTCCGCTCCGTTTCCGTGTCCTTTGACACAAGATCCACAATCCGCTTTGTTGATTGTTATTACCTTTATATGATCAACTCCCTTTCGGAGATTGATATTAAAGCTGTAAAACTCAGTTCTGCATGGCTCTGAATAGTTACCCTACTCCGATGCTACTGCCACCATGCTGTGCCGCAGCACCTGATCGTGATACATGTACCCCTTCTGAAGCTCCTGGGCTACAACGCCGCTGGCGTATTCCGTACTCTCCACCTGCATAACAGCATTGTGAAGATTCGGATCAAATTCCTTCCCGACCGCTTCAATCGGTGTTACGCCGAACGCCTCCAGCTGCTTGATCAGCTGTGCGTAGACCCTCTTCATGCCGTCCACGAAGGGATCCTCCTGATCCGCCTCCTCAACCGTAGCGAATCCTCTCTCGAAATTGTCCACAATGGGAAGGATTTTCTCAATTACATTCTTCTCTCCCATGGAGAACATCTGCTCTTTTTCCTTATCCGTGCGTTTGCGGTAGTTGTCAAACTCCGCCATCTGCCGCTTCACGCGGTCCTCTAAGGTCTCGATCTTCTCCTTCAGCTCAGATCGCTCTTTGTCTGCCTTCTTGTTTCTGGAAAAGAATCCCTTTTTCTCAGCACCGGATTCCTCCTCGGATGCATCCTCCGGTGAAGCTTCCGCCTCCTCGGCCGTATCCGTCTTCTCTTCCGATACGTCCTGTTCCGCTGCGGCCTGCTCTGCATCCTCAACGGGGATCTCTGCAGAATTCACTTCCTCCTGACCGGTATCCGCGGCCTTATATTCCTCGCTCATAGTCTTCCTCCTGTCGCTCTCTGATATCACTCTGACCGTACGCCGCAGGTGCGGCTCCGTTTATTTCTGATACAGAGCATCGAGCTGCTTCATAATATTCTTCAGCGTACCGATGACCTTGTCATAATCCATTCGTTTCGGTCCGATCACGCCGACCGTTCCCTTCATGCCTTCGCCCAGATCGTAGGTTGCTGTAACAACGCTGCAGTTCCTCATCCCGTCGGTGGGCATCTCATTGCCGATATAGACCTGAATGCCCGTCTCACTGGTCTCGGAAAGCGTCTCCTGAACAATACTGCCCAGTGCCTCCTTCTCCTCAAAGCTGCTGATCAGCTCGCCCATCTGGGTCGTGTCACCTGCAATCTCCGGATAACGCAGAATGTTGGTCGCGCCACTGGTATAAATCTTCGGGCCCTTCCCCGGCTGCACCGCCTGTGCTGCCGCGTCAATTACCTTCTCTACGATTTCCTTGTGGTCACCGGCCTGCTGCTTGAGTGAGGCGATCAGTCCTAAATTCACCTGCTCCACCGGAACGCCGCACAGCGCATTGTTCAGAACCATATTCAGCCGGAACAGCGTTTTCTGATCCAGGACCTCCTCGGTTCGGATCATGGCATTGCGGACCAGATTCCCTTCGATGACGATGACCGCGAGAACATTCTCCGCATCCACCTGCGAGAGCTGGATGAACTTGATCTTGTTCTGCCGGATCTCCGGTGCGGAAATCATGGAGGCATAATTGGTGTTGGCCGCCAGGAGCTTTGCCACATCCTGCAGGAGATTCTCCAGACGATCCTGTTTCTCCAGGAGGACATTCTGCATACTGCTCAGCTTCTGTCTCTCATCCCGGAGCATATCATCCACATAAATCCGGTAGCCCTGATCCGTCGGAATCCTGCCGGCCGAAGTATGCGGCTGTGTGATCAGTCCCATCTCCTCCAGGTCTGCCATCTCATTCCGAATGGTAGCGGAGCTGAGATTCAGATCTGTATACTTGGAAATCGTCCGGCTCCCGACCGGTTCGCCGGTTTCCAGGTAATTTCGGATAATGGCCTGCAATATTTTCATTTTACGTTCCTGCAGTTCCATTTTCCTCCTGTCGTTGTTAGCACTCATTTATATCGAGTGCTAACAATCACTGAACATAATCTAGCACCGCCCCCCGGCAATGTCAACGGAAGAAAGATTAAGAAAAAATAAAAGTCTCCCCTGCAGTTTCCCGCAGGGGAGTCCCATTTCTCAGATAATGTCCTTGTCTGTATCCGCCGTTCCTCAAATATCGAAGGAAAGCTCGTCCTGGCCGTTAACAACAACGTATGCCTTGCGCTCTTCCGGCTTCACGTAAATCTGTGCTGTCTTGAAATCTGCAACGTTCTTGCCCTGATCATACTGCCATACGTCCTTTGCAGACTGCAGCAGGCGGTCATAGGTGTAATCGTTTCCGCCGAACTGAAGGATAACCTCAGCCTCGATCTTAGCAGCCGCCTTCTTGGCCGGTGCCTTTGCGGGCTCTGCCTTCTTAGCCGGCTCAGCCTTCTTCTCGGCCGCCTTAGCGGGCTCTGCCTTCTTGGCCGGCTCAGCCTTCTTCTCGGCTGCCTTTGCAGGTGCTGCCTTCTTCTCTTCTGCCTTTACAGGCTCCTTCTTAGCGGTTTCTGCCTTCACGGCCTCTTTTGCAGCTGCTTTCTTCTCCACGACGCTCTCCTCTTTCACTGTCTGTTTTACTTCTTCTGTCTTTGCCGCTTCCTTCGCGGGAGCGACTCCCTTCGAGTTAAAGTTTGCTTTTACTGTTGCAACCGGCTTTTTCTTCGTACTCATCCGTACGTCTCCTTCTGCCCCTGATTCACCGAAGGGCTCTCTTCTATAAGACACACCAGCCGCGCCCGTATCCGGTATTGCCCCTCCGCAAGGCGCTGTGTGTTCTGGTCTACGCGGTAAACGTATCACACGTCTTTCCCGCTGTCAACAAATTCACCGAAAATACAGCGGTATCTTTGTCGATTTGTCACAATTCACGCATTCTGTCCCCCTGCAGGCCGTCAGCGTTCTGCATTTTTTCGCCTGCTCATGTGGTTTCCGGCGCAGGAAGCGCTTTTGTTTTTCTAAAACCAAATGCTCTGCTGTCAGCGAATCAGGCCGAAATACAGGATAACCAGGGCTCCCAGTACAATGCGGTACCAGCCGAAGGGCTTGAAATCGTGCCGGCGGATGTATCCCATAAGGAACCGGATCACCACCAGCGATACAACAAATGCAACGCCCATTCCAACGCCGAGAATCGCTGCCTCCATTCCGCTGAAATGGAAACCGAACTTCAGGATTTTCAGCAGGCTCGCGCCGGCCATCACCGGAATTGCCAGGATAAATGTGAACTCCGCCGCCACCGTGCGCGAAACCCCGATGACCAGGCCGCCGATTATGGTCGCTCCCGAGCGGGATGTGCCCGGAAAAACAGCTGCGATGAGCTGAAAGAGTCCGATCAGGAGCGCATCCTTCATCGTAAGCTCCTCCAAACTGGTCACCACCGGCTCCCGGTCCTTCTGAACCTGCTCCACAATAAGGAATACTATGCCGACCAGAATGAGCATGATCGCCACAACCAGCCAGTTGTACAGATGCTCATCCAGCCAGTCGTCCAGTGCCAGTCCCACGACAGCCGCCGGTATGCAGGCAACAATTGTCTTAATCCACAGCTGAATCGTTTCCTTCTTCCATACAATCCTTGTGCGTTTTCTGTGCCGGTAGATTCCCAGCGGCCAGATGGTCTTCCAGTAAAGAAGAATCACCGCCAGAATCGCCCCGAACTGAATGACCACCAGAAACATATCCCAGAAGTCCGTCGAAACATCGAGCTTCACAAATTCGTTCAGAAGAATCATATGGCCGGTGCTGCTGATCGGAAGCCACTCGGTAATTCCTTCCACCAGGCCAAACAGTGCTGCTTTTAAAATTTCCAACATTGCCGGTTTCCTTTCTCCTGCTGCCTCATGCCGCAGTATTCCATGCCTTTCCAGGCTGACTATCGATAGGTTTCCTTTACAAAACGGCGGATCGCCGCGAGAGATCGCTCCACCTTCTCCGTATCAATGCAGTATGCCACGCGGAAATATCCCGGTGCGTGAAATCCTTCGCACGGGACAAAAACCAGATCATACTGCAGCGCTTTTCTGCAGAAGGCCACTGCATCCTCTTCCAATGCCTTCGGCATGATGTAAAAGGTCCCGTTGGGCTTTTGCACCTCGAAGCCCAGCTCCGTGAAGCAGTCATACAGAAGATTCCGGTTCGTTTCATAAACAGAAAGATCCGCCGTATCGTTCACCGCCTCTGCCGCCGCCAGCTGGATCAGCGAGGACGGGCAGTTGTGCCCGATGCCTCTGGAGATCTGCCCGCACATCGGAACGATGTCCTGTGCATGATCGCACGCAGGATTTACCGCGACGTATCCGATGCGTTCTCCCGGAACAGAGAGCGACTTGGAGAAGGAATAGCAGGTCAGCGTGTTGTCGTAGTAGCGTGCCGGATACGGAATCTCACGTCCGTCAAAGGCAATCTCCCGATAGGGCTCATCCGAAATCAAAAACAGAGGATACCCCAGCTCTCCGGATTTCTCCGTAAGAAGTGCTGACAGCCTCTGCAGGGTTTCCTCGGAATAGGCAACGCCGGAGGGATTGTTCGGCGAGTTGATGAGAATCGCCGCCACGCCCGGCTGCAGCATCGCCTCCAGCGCCTCGAAATTAATCTGAAAATCCTCAAAGCGCGCCGGAATGACTGCAATTTCTGCGCCCGTATCACCAATATACGGCACATACTCCGGGAAAAACGGTGCCTGCACCAGAACCTTATCCCCCGGCTTTGTCACTGCACGAAGCGCATGTGCAATGGCTCCTGCACAGCCGGAAGCCGGAAAAATGTGCTCCGGTCCGTACTGCATGCCGAACCGGCGGTTCAGAGAAGCTGCGATTTTGGATTTCACCTCCGGAATTCCAAGGCTCGGACTATAGCCGTGCAGCTGAATGGGCTCCATGGTTTCCAGAAGCCTTACCGCTGCATCCGTAAAGCTCTGCGGTGCCGGAACCGACGGATTGCCGAGGCTGAAATCAAACACGTTTTCATATCCGATTTCCTTTCCGCGTGCCGCAGCATATTCCGCCAGTTCACGAATGACGGATTTGTTTCCCAGCATTTTCAGATAATGTTCGTTAATCATAGGTTCCTTTCTGCTCTGTCTCTATCCGGCAATGAGCTTCTTAATCCAGCGCAGCGTTCCGGTCTCTTCGCTGCCCGGTTCCTGCTCCTCTCTCGCAAAACCCAGAACTTTGGCCAATGCGATGGAGGCCCGATTTGCAGCGTCTGTCTGCAGCGCCGCCTCCGTCATTCCGAGCTCTGTCGCAGCGAAGGCCAGTGCCGCCTCCGCCGCTTCTTTTGCATATCCTCTTCTCCGGCAGTCCCTGCGCACAAGGTAGCCCAGCTCCGGCAGTCCGCTTCCGTCTGCCGGAGGTGCAAATCCCACCCGTCCAATCAGCTCGCCGCGGGTCTTTTCCCAGATTCCCCACATTCCATAGCCATAAAATCCATAGATGTTCTCCGCATAAGACCTCAGGATCTCCTGCTCCTTCCCGCAGTCCTCGGAAAGAGGCGTCAGAAAGCGTTTTGCCTCCGCATCATACAACAGATACAACGCTTTATAATCCTCCGGCGTCACTTCCCGAAGCACTAAGCGCTTCGTTTCCGCGATGGTCCAGGGATACCCGGCAAGCCTCTGCCATATTTTGCAATAAGAATCCTTTGAAACCTCATCCGGCTGCATGAGAATATAGGATGCCCCCGGGAAGGACTCCTGCCGGTTCCCTGCATGAAGGTAGCCCGCAGCGGCAAAGCCGCTCTCCCGGCAAGCCCGGTACAACCGCAGAGAATCCGTCAGGTACAGACGGCCGCCGCTGCTCTGTACTGGTGCCTCTGCTGCCTTTAATTTCTGCTCTCTTTTCCGCTTCCTGCCGCGGTAATCGTCCGATCCGCAGACAGCTGCATTCTCCGGGTCCCCGCAGATGCCGGCAGCAATCCCTTCCGCCGCCAGCATCCTGCAGCACCGCTGCACCTCCTGCTCCCGCTCCCTGCAGGCATAGCTCCCGTCCAGGCAGAAGACCAGCTCCTTTATGGTTTCATCGTTCTTCATACGCATGCATTCATGATTTGTTCATATTTTATTCAAGGTAACTTCACGCAGTTACCATTTTTCAGACACGATTCTCACCTATAGTAAAACCATAGAAGCAAGCCAATATCATTAATAACTTTTTCATAATATGCCGGGGGCCGCAGGGTTCCCGGCATCCTCCCTTTTATAAGGTTTTTAGTATCTGTTCAGCACCTGCCATTTCAACGTGAATTGACTGCCTACTGAGACAGCAGGATCCGGTCATTGTCAAGGTCCTGCCCCGCCTTTTCCGCAAACCGCTTCAGAAGCGAATCCACCGTCATCCGGCTGCGCTCCTCCCCCTGAATATCCAGTACAATGTGTCCGCTGTCCATCATCAGCGTACGGTTGCCCAGCTCCAGTGCCTGATGCATGTTATGCGTCACCATAAGGCAGGTGATCTGCTGCTCCGCCACAATCTCCTTCGTCAGCCGCAGCACAACCTCCGCTGTAGCAGGGTCCAGCGCCGCCGTATGCTCATCCAGCAGGAGCAGCCGCGGCGTCACAATGGTAGCCATCAGGAGCGTAAGCGCCTGCCGCTGGCCGCCGGACAAAAGTCCCACCTGCGTTTCCATCCGGTCCTCCAGCCCCATCCCGAGGATCGAAAGCCTCTCGCGGAACAACTGCTTCTCCTTGCGGCTGATGCGCGAAAAGTCCTGTGCCAGGCGCCCCATAAACGTCTTTCTCGATGCCGATGCCCTCAGATACGCTACGGAAAGATTCTCCTCTATGGTCATATGCGGTGCCGTTCCCATCTTCGTATCCTGAAACAGGCGTCCGATGAACTGGCTTCTCTTATGCTCCTGCATAAAGGTGATGTCTGTCCCGTCCAGTTCAATGTATCCCTGATCCGTTATAAAGGAACCCGCCACCGCATTGAAAAGGGTGGACTTTCCGGCTCCGTTGGAGCCGACAATGGTCGCAAAATCGCCGTCCCGAAGCTCCAGGCTCACTTCGTCCAGCGCTTTTTTCTCGTTGATTGTCCCGGGATAAAAGGTTTTGGAAATCCGCTCGATCTTAAGCATGCTGTTCCTCTTTTCTTTTCGCAATTTCCGCCTTCCGTTCCCGAATGGCCGCCTTCTTTTTCTGGTTGTTGCGCAGCATCTGCTGTGCAGCAGGCGCCGCAATGGCAACCGCAACGATCAGCGCAGACACCAGCTTAAAGGCCTGCGTCGGAACGTTCAGCCGCAGTGCCAGCGCGATGATAAACCGGTAAATGACAGAGCCTGCCACGACACCCAGAATTCTGGTCAGCATCCTGCCTCTTCCGAACAGCGTCTGTCCTATGATCAGGGAGGCCAGGGCGATGGTGACCATGCCCGTTCCCATATTGATCTCCGCATTCTTGTTGTACTGACCGATCAGGCATCCTGCAAGTCCCGTCAGCGCATTGGAGAAGCACAGTCCCACCGTAATCGTCACGGAAGGGTTGATGGAGCTGGCACGTACCATGGCAAGGCTGTCTCCGGTTGCCCGCACCGACAGACCGAGCCTGGTTCCCAGGAAGCGGTAAACCAAAATGCACAAAAGTCCCACCAGAATCAGCAGCAGCACCGAGCGGCTCCAGGTGGTCCAGAAGGTGTTCCCGCTCAATGATTTAAACAGGTCATAAATTGTGGGACTGCCGACAACGTTCAGACTGGTTTTCATTCCCATCGCCAGCAGGTTGATCGTATAAAGTCCCGTATTGACAATGATTCCTGCCAGAATGCTCGGAACGCCGAACTTTGTCTGCAGAAGCGCCGTAACATAGCCGGAGCAGATACCCGCCAGCATGGATGCCGGAATGGCCAGGAGCGGATGCCCGGAAATGGTAACCGCCACACCGACTGCAGCCCCCAGCATATAGCAGCCATCCGTCGAAAGATCGCAGATGTTCAGAATGCTGAAGCTGATAAATAAGGACAAGGCCACCAGTCCGAAGATCAGGCCGTTGTCCAGAGCTGTCTGAATGATTGCAAATGACACGCCAAGTTCCCCCTGAAACAAAAAATGCAGGTCCCTGCTCGCAGGAACCTGCATCCCATTCTATACCATTTCCAATCCGGTGTCAGATTGGATTGCAGAAAAGCTTCTCCGGATTCCGGAAGACTTCTCTTCTGCACGTTTTTGTTTTACTCGAAATTCTCTGCGGTCTTGGTCTCCACAATTTCCGAGCAGAACGGCTGGAAGGCCTCTTCCACTGCAGAAAGATCATAGCCGAGCTTCTCCGCCGTCTCTGTATTGATGGTCGCAATGCCGCTGTCAAGCGTTACCACCGCATACTCTGCCGGCTTCTGTCCGTTGACCAGGATATTCACCACCATGTCTGCAGTCTCTGTACCAAGATCCGCATAATTGATGCCGAAGCCAAGGAATGCACCGTTAAGCGCAAAGGAATCTGCTCCGGTGTAATGCGGAATTCCGGCATCCTCCAGCTTCTCATAGATGGAGAGCTCCGCACTCATAACCGTATTGTCTGTAGGTGTGAAAATAGCGTCTACGCCGTCTGCTATCAGTGCATCTGCCGCCTGGCTGACCTCTGTGGTATTCGTTCCGGTCTTCTCCACGTACTCAACGCCCTTCGCATCCAGGAACGCCTTTGCATCCGCAATCGCCTGTGTAGAGGAGTCCTCACTGGTGGAATACAGCAGACCGATCTTCGAAGCATCCGGATTCTGCGCAAAAATCAGCTCCATAATAGCCTCTGTATTCAGTGCATCGCTTGTTCCGGTGATATTCCCGCCGGGAGCATCCATAGAAGCCACCAGGCCGGCGCCCACCGGATCCGTCACTGCCGAGAATACGATGGGTGTATCCGTTCCCTCGAAGGTGGACTG
The DNA here is from genome assembly GCA_963650385.1 of Clostridium sp. CAG:508. GTDB lineage: Bacteria > Bacillota > Clostridia > Lachnospirales > Lachnospiraceae > CAG-791. The sequence continues at coordinate 23,479 of CAVJLL010000007.1, forward strand.
TGCTGTCAGTGCTGTGGGGGTTGCCACGCAGATAACCGTGTCCACGCCGTCATCCTTCAGCTGTGCCAGTCCCTGGCTGATGATGGTGGCATCTCCCTGACCATTGATGAAATAGTCCTCATAATCAAACGACACGCCGCACTCTGCAGCCTTTGCATCCAGCTCCTTCTCCACGTACTCCGTGATCTGGTTCAGAGATGCATGATCCATGTACTGAACGATGCCCACCTTATAGGAGGCTCCGCTCTCTGTGCTCTCTGCAGTTTCTGCGCTCTCCGAAGCCTCTGCAGCCTCTGCGGTCTCTGCCGTCTGCGCAGCATCCAACGAAGAATCCGAAGCGCCGCACCCGGCAAGCATCGTCGCTGCCACGGCGGCCATCATTGTCATTGCCAACAGTCTGTTTTTCATAATAGTTTCCTCCTTATAACAAAAGACGTCCTCGGAACCGCTCCAAAGACGTCGTTGTCATTTATTCACGCGAACCGGATTACCGAGCGGCTGTAATAAACGCCTCGATATCCCGGATGGCTGCCTCTTCATCATCTCCATCCGCAGAAACCGTCATCTCATCTCCGTTATCCAGCTCCAGGGACATCATGCCCATGATGCTCTTTGCATTCACTCTCTTGGTTCCCAGCTCGATGTAGATTCTGCTGTCATACTTGCTGGCAACCTGCACAAGCTCCGCAATCGGTCTGGCCTCCAGGCCATCCTTTAAGGTAATTGTCATTGATTTCTTCATCATAATAAGCTCCTCCTGAACCACGATTTCCTGCCGCTTCTAATCACTTGTTCGCTTGCTCTCGCTCGCTCACTCATCATTCTCACTCAGCAGCCGCTTTCCTGCAGCTGCCTTGCCAAAGCGGACAGCCGGCGCAGGCGGTGATTCACGCCCGATTTTCCCACCGGCGGGTTCATCCTTTGTCCCAGCTCCTGCAGTGAACAGTCCGGATACTGCTCACGCAGCAGAGCCATCTGCTGCAGGGACTCCGGCAAGCTCTCCCAAATGCTGCTCTCCCGAAGCAGATGTATCTCCTCCATCTGTTTCTGTGAAGCAGCCACTGTCTTCATGATATTCGCTGTTTCACAATTTACTTTCCGGTTGATGCTGCTGCGGACCTGGCGGACAATTCTGGCATTCTCCATCTCCATCCGGCTCACATGCGCCCCAAGGAGGCTGAGGATATCCACAATCACAGCCGAGTCCCGGGTTACAAGGCCATGCCCTCTCCCGTTCTCCTGTCTCTTAAGCGGCACTCCCATCCGTTCAAGAAGCTCTTCTGTCCCGGCAAGCTGCTGCCTGCCGCGCACATCAAAGGAAAGATAGTATTCCTTCTCCGGCGGCCGGATAGAACCAACGCACAGGAACTCCCCCGCAAGATACGCGCGCACGCACCGTTCCTCTGCCTTAGACTGCTCGGAAAGCTGCATTGCAGATCGAAGCCGCTGCGCCGCACTGCCGCGGAATACCATCCATCGTTCTGCCTCCGCAGAAGCGTCTTCCGCTTTATGCGGACCGTCTGCAGAGTCAAACTCGAGAGTAATATTAAAGGTTTTTTGAAGCAATGTAAAGAGCCTGCTCCAGGCCTGCGGGCGGTCCGACGCAAGGACCAGCTCTTTCTCCGTCCTTTCCTCGGATGCGTCCGGCTCTTCAGTATTCTCATCCTGCGCCATGTACTGCAGCATGGCGGCCAGCTGCGCATGAACCGCTTTTTTGGATGAGGGCTCGAGCATCTCCAGCTCCCGCAGGACCTTTCCCTGAAAATCCGCCGGTTCTGCCTCCTGCCTGCCCGGCGCAGCCTCTGCCGTGTTTAAAGAGGTAAGCTGCATGTATTATCCCTTCTGCACATCCCGATGATACAATTTGATTCCGTAATCGCCCTTATCCTGCAGACTCGCATACAGCTCATTGGCAAGCGTCACACTGCGGTGACGTCCTCCGGTGCACCCGATGGCAATCACCAGCTGATTCTTGCCTTCCTTCACGTAATACGGAATCAGAAAGGTAATCATATCCTCCAGCCTCGTCAGAAACTCACCCGTCTGCGGATAGGATTTCACGAAATCCTGCACAGCCTTGTCATTTCCTGTCTGATGCTTGAGCTCCTCTACATAATACGGATTGGGAAGAAACCGCACATCAAACACTAGATCGGCATCTGCAGGTATCCCGTACTTAAAGCCGAAGGACATCACGGATATCATCAGCGAGTTGTATTTGCGGTTCTCCTGGAAAATCCGGACCAGCTCCTGTTTCAGTTCTCTCGTCAGGAGATTCGAGGTATCTATGACATAGTTGGCCTTGGCCTTGATATTCTTCAGAATCTTCCGTTCTGCATGAATTCCGTCCTCTATTCTGCCGTCCGGTGCCATCGGATGGGCACGCCGGCTCTCCTTATAGCGTTTGATCAGCGTTTCGTCATTTGCGTCCATAAAGAGAATTTCGTATTCATATCCCTTTTTCCGCAGTGCCGCCAGTACCTCTTCCACATACGCAAAGGGCTGATCTGCCCGAACATCCAGTCCCAGCACCACCTTGCTGATCTCATTTCCCGGCATGTAGACGAGCTCCATGAAGGTATCCAGCAGACGAACCGGGAGGTTGTCCACACAGTAATAGCCCTCATCCTCCAGCATCCTGACAGCGGTAGCCTTTCCGGAACCGCTCATTCCGGTTACAACAACAAAACGCATTCAGAACTCCCCCCAATAGATCACTTCTTCTTCCAGCTGCACACCGGCCGTTTCCCGGACTCTTTGCTGAACAGCAGCAATGACGCTTCGAACATCCGCTGCGCTGGCACTCCCCTTGTTCACAACAAAGCCGCAGTGCTTCTCAGAAACCGCCGCATCTCCTGCCGAAAACCCCCGGAGGCCGGCATCCATGATCAGCTTCCCGGCGAACATCCCCTCCGGCCTTTTGAAGGTGCTGCCTGCACTGGGGTATTCCAGCGGCTGTTTTTCCTTCCTTCGTCTGGAAAACTCAGCCATCTTCGCACCGATTTCCTCCGGATCCGCCGGATGCAGCTCCAGAACCGCCTCCAATACAATCGCCGGAATCTCCTTGAACAGACTGTGCCGGTATCCCAGATGCAGCTGCTCCGACGGGATCGTACAAATCGTCCCGTCCGGCATGCGTGCCGTTACCTCTGTAACCACCATGTCCATGCTGCCGTCATAGGCGCCGGCATTCATAACCAGCGCTCCGCCCACGGATCCCGGAATGCCTCCCGCGAATTCCAGCCCGGACAGTCCGTTCCGTCTGGCCAGCTGTGCCGTAGCCGCAAGCGACGCTCCGGCTCCGGCAATCATCGTATTTCCTTCCACGCGAAGGGATGTCAGGTCCTCCGACGGCTGCGTCTCCTCTTCCTGCTGCCTCGATGTGTCCGTTGCAGGCTGCGCGCCCTGCTGCCCCATGGTGATCACACATCCGTGAACGCCGCCGTCGCCCACCAAAAGATTCGTACCGCGTCCCAGAATAAACCAGGGCTCCTCCTGCTGCTCCAGATACTCCAGAAGCTCCTGCAGGACCGTCCTTCTGGTTACGCAGATGTAATAATCCGCAGCCCCTCCGATTCGAAACGAGGTATGTCTCGCCATCGGCTCAGCGGCAAATACGCGTCCCTGTCCTGCAATTGACTCCAGTTTCTTTCGATCGACCATTTAATCCTCTTCTTCGTTTTCGTGCTTCTGTGTCAGAGCGTTCTGCACACGCTTGTACAGCTCCTGCGCCGCATTGTATCCCATCTGCTTCTGGCGGTGATTTACAGCTGCCGACTCACAGATAATTGCAAGATTTCGTCCCGGCCGGATGGGGATCCGGTGGCAGACCACCTGGTTTCCAAGGTATTCCGTATATTCCTCCTCCAGTCCGAGGCGGTCATACTCCTTGTCCTTGTCCCACTCCTCCAGCTGGATCACAAGATCGATGTTCTGCGTATCACGAACGCTGGATACACCGAACAGCGTCTTCACATCGATAATGCCGATGCCGCGCAGCTCAATGAAGTGCTTGGTAATGTCCGGTGCCGATCCGACCAGTGTCTCCTCCGAAACCTTTCGAATCTCCACCACATCATCGCTGACCAGACGATGTCCTCTCTTAATCAGCTCCAGTGCCGCCTCTGACTTGCCGATGCCGCTTTCTCCGGTAATCAGCACGCCCTCGCCGTATACATCCACCAGCACGCCGTGAATTGAAATGCACGGTGCGAGCCGCACGTTCATCCAGCGGATCAGCTCTGCCATGAAAACCGATGTTGCCTGCTTGGTCTGGAGCACCGGAATGCCGTATTTCACCGCGTACCGCAGAAAAATCTCATCCGGCTGCAGGTCCCGGCAGAAGATAAAGCAGGGGCATCCCATGCCAAAGAGCTGATCGTAGATCTGCTCCTTGCGCTCCGGCTCCATGTAAGACATGTAGGAATACTCCACAAAGCCGAGGATCTGAATTCTCGCCGCATCAAAATGTTCAAAGTATCCCGTCAGCTGTACCGCCGGACGGTTGATGTCCGGCTGCTTGATTTTTATCTTCGTGATGTCAATCTCCGGTGTCAGATTGATCAGTTTTTCCTTCTCAATTACTTCGCTGAGCTTTACGCTGGCCATATGTCTTATCCCTCCCTGGATTGCTGCCGCAACTGCACATTCAGTGTATCACAGTCTATTCCGTTTGATGTGCCGCCTCCGGATGAAAATAACGGAAAACATTGCCGGCCGCCTCTGCCGGCAGCTCAGGAATACCCTCCAGCTCCTCCAGGCTGGCACGCCGGAGCTCTTCAATCGACTGGTAGCGCCGCATCAGTGCTTTTTTCCTTGCCGGACCGATTCCCGGTATATCATCCAGTCCGGAGTGTACCTGCTGCCTGGCGCGCAGCGACCGGTGATATTCAATGGCAAACCGGTGCGTCTCGTCCTGGATCCGCGTAATGAGCTTGAATCCCTCGCCGTGCGTATCGATCGGGATCTCCCTATTCTGAAAATAGAGTCCCCTGGTCCGATGTCGGTCGTCCTTCACCATGCCGGCCACCGGTATATTCAGCCCCAGCTCGGACAAAACCGACAGACAGATGTTCACCTGACCTCTGCCGCCGTCCATCAGGATCAGATCCGGAAACCTCGTAAAGCTCCCCAGCTCCGCATCCTTTTGCTGCTCCTCCAGCTCCCGCGCTTCCTGAAGGCCATGGGTAAATCGTCTTGTCAGGACCTCACGCATGCAGGCATAGTCATCCGGTCCTGCCACCGTCTTTATCCGGAATTTGCGGTAGTCGCTGCGCTTCGGCTTTCCCTTTTCGTACACGACCATGGAGCCGACATTGGCAAATCCGCTGATGTCCGAAATGTCGTAGCTCTCCATACGGTCGGCGCAGCCGATCCCCAGAAGAGAAGCGATTTCATGCACGGCACCAATGGTCCGCCCTTCCTCTCTGCGCAGCCGTTCCTTATCCTTATGCAGCAAAATTGCGGCATTTTCCGCCGCCAGCTGTACCAGGCGCTCCTTCTGTCCCTTCACCGGAATCAGGATGCTGACCTTGCTGCCCTTCCGAACGGAAAGCCACTCCTCCAGGACCTCTTTGTCCTCCAGATTGTCCGGAAGCATGACGCTGCCAGGAATAAAGGGCGTACCGGCATAGAACTGCTTCATGAATTCCGACAGAATCTCTGCTTCCTTCTTTCCTCCCACATGGTTCATGTAGAAGTGCTCTCTTCCCATCAGCCTTCCGTCCCGTATGAAAAACGTCTGAATCACGGCATCGGCATCCGCGTTCTCATGATCCATCGCTATGCCGATGATATCACGGTCCTCTCCCACGCCCTCGGACATCTTCTGCTTCTGGGAAATCTGCTGCACGCTTCGGATCAGATCCCGCCATCGGGCGGCTTCTTCATAGTTCAGCTCCTGGGCGGCGCGTTCCATTTTCTGCTGAAGGTCGCCGAGAACCAGGCTGTAGTTGCCGGACAAAAACTCAATGGCAAGGTCCACCCGCTCCCGGTATTCTTCCCGGCTCACTGTTCCTGCAAGGCACGGTCCCAGACAGCGCTTCATCTGGTAGTTGAGACACGGACGTTCCTTGCCGATATCTCTGGGCAGCACGCGGCCGCAGTCGCGCAGCCCATACATCCGGTTCAGCAGCTCGATGGTGTCATGCACCGCCGCCGCACTGGTAAAGGGGCCGAAATATCTGGCCTTATCCTTTTTGCGGATTCTCGAGAACAGAATTCTGGGATAATCCTCTCCGACGGTCACCTTGATGTAGGGATAGGTTTTGTCATCCACCAGAAGCGTATTGTATTTGGGCCGGTGCTCCTTAATCAGATTGTTCTCGAGGATCAGCGCCTCCAGCTCCGTGTCTGTAACAATGTATTCAAATCTGGAGATCTGCCGCACCATCTGGTCTATGGCAGGTCCGCGGCCGATATTGCTGCGAAAATAGGACTGCACGCGGTTGTGGAGAACCTTCGCCTTCCCGACATAAATGATCTGGTCCTTTTCGCCGTGCATAATGTAGACGCCGGGCTTGTACGGCAGCTTCTTCAGCTCGTCCCGAAAATGAAAGCCGGACGGCGAATTCCGCTGCGCAGAATTATCCTCTGTCTGTCCCTTTTCGCCTGTACTGTGTTCTCTGTTTTCTGCTTCTGTCTCATTCATAGTTTTGAACCGCATGATTGCTTCGGGTCTGTCCGAAGCAAGACACGCTGTACGATTTTAAGGTTTGCAGAAACGCAAAGCGGGGCTTCCTTCTGGGAAGTCCCGCTGCTGCAAAGCCTCTCTTTTGCTCATTCGCTCATCGGCACATCCGAAAAGCGTCCTCTGGGAGCGTCCGGCTTCTCCGGCTCCTCTGCTGTGTCCGGCTGCTGCGAGGTCTCCTGTGCAGCCTGCTCCTGTCCGGCCTCCTCTGCGCAGGGCGCCGCCGTCTCTTCCTGTACCGGCTTCTCTTGTGCCGGTGCCGCTGCGTCCTGCACCTGCACATCCGCCAGGGTCTGAGGGGCCTCCTCGCGATGCTCTTCCTTTGCAAGCTGCTGACGGAATCGCTCCTCGGTTGTCCTGGCCTCGTTTTCCGGCTCCGGAATTCCCTTTTCCTTCCGGTACAGCTTCATGAACTGCTCGCCGGTAATGGTCTCTTCCTGAATCAGGTATGCCGCAATCACATCCATCACATCCATATTCTGCGACAGAATGTCCTTGGCCTCCTGATAGCAGCTCTCCATCATCTTGCGGACCTCTTCATCCACGGCTGCAGCCGTCACATCGGCGCAGTTGAGTGCTGCCCGTCCGTCAAGGTATTTGCTTTCAACCGTAGCCAGTCCCATGAGGCCAAACCGGTCGCTCATTCCATACTGCGTCACCATGGCCTTTGCCAGACCGGTGGCCTTTTCAATGTCGTTTGAGGCGCCTGTTGTAACCGAATGGAACTTCAGCTCCTCTGCCGCACGGCCTCCCAGCAATCCGACAATCATGGCGTGGAGCTCTTCCTTGGAGTTCAGATAGTGCTCCTCCTCCGGAACCTGCATGACATAGCCAAGTGCTCCCATCGTGCGGGGAACAATGGTGATCTTCTGCACCGGCTCGGAATTCTTCTGAATCGCGCTGATCAGAGCATGTCCCACCTCATGGTACGAGACAATTTCCCGCTCATGCTGATTCATGACGCGGTCCTTTTTCTCTTTGCCGACCAGTACGGTCTCTACAGCTTCCAGAAGATCCTTCTGGCAGACATATTCTCTGTGGTGCTTTACCGCGTTGATGGCTGCCTCGTTGATCATATTCGCAAGATCCGATCCGACAGCACCGCTCGTAGCCAGTGCAATGCCGTTCAGATCCACGGTCTCATCCATCTTCACATCCTTGGCGTGCACCTTCAGGATTTCCACGCGCCCCTTCAGGTCCGGACGGTCTACAATGATGCGCCGGTCAAATCGTCCCGGACGCAGCAGAGCCTTATCCAGAATTTCCGGACGGTTCGTTGCACCCAGAACCAGAATTCCCTTGGCCGAATCAAAGCCGTCCATTTCGGAGAGCAGCTGATTCAGTGTCTGTTCCCGCTCTTCGTTCCCGCCGCCGTACTTGGAATCGCGGCTCCGTCCGATGGCATCAATCTCGTCTATGAAGATGATGCAGGGAGCATTTTTGGTGGCTTCGCGGAACAGATCACGCACACGGCTGGCACCTACGCCGACGTACAGCTCAATAAAGTCTGAACCCGTCAGTGAAAAGAACGGCACATGTGCTTCTCCGGCCACCGCCTTTGCAAGAAGCGTCTTGCCGGTTCCGGGAGGTCCCACGAGGAGTGCTCCCTTCGGAAGCTTTGCACCGATCTGAACATAGCGCTCCGGATTGTGGAGGAAATCCACTACCTCCACCAACGATTCCTTTGCCTCGTCCTCGCCGGCCACATCCTTGAAGGTAACGCCGGTGTCCCTCTGCACGTATTCCTTGGCATTGGACTTCCCGACTCCCATTCCCATGATGCCGCCGTTTTGTCCCATTTTCCGCATGACGAATGACAGCAATATCCAGAACAGAACGATCGGCAGGATGTAATTGATCATGATCGACAGGATCAGGCTTGAGGAATCCGGCACCGAGCTGTCCACAATAACGCCGGCCTCCAGCGCTCTCTTCGTGACCGCGTCATCATCCTCTGCCTTTCCGGTGTAGTACCGGTAAGGTGCCTCTTCGTCCGAAACATGACTCTGTTTCAAAGCGATGTTGATCTGACTGTCCTCCAGCTCGATCCTTGCAACCTTTCCGTCCTCCATCATCTGCACGAACTGGGAATAGGTCAGTGAGGAAGCCGATGATGTTCCGCGCATGACATAGCTCATGAACAGAATGATGCAGAATGCACCGAGCAGCATCATCAGAAGGCTCTGGTGATTGCGATTGTTGTTCCCGTTCTGTCCGTTTCTCCCGTTTCGGCCGTTTCCGCTTCCGCCGGAGGAGCCGCCGTCTCCAAAAGGATTCTCAAAAAGCAGCAGCCGTTTTCTCCAGGATCGGAGCCTTGCCTCTATTTGTCGTATTCTCGCTGTCATTCTCGTTCGCCGTGTCTCCTTGTTCTAGCTGAAATAACTGCAGCCATTCAGGGCGCATCCGCAGGAACACCGCTTCGCAGCGTTCCTTTTGCTCATGTGCCTGCCCTGAACAGATATACATTGTATGATACCGATGCACTCGCCATCGGGCAATGCATCAGTTGTGAAAAAAGACTGAAATCTTTATTATCTTTTACCGCTTCTCGTACTCCGGCGAGCAGGTCAGATGCATGCCCAGCCTGCGGAAAATTCCTTCGTCCACGTCCGAGAGGATCACCGAAGAGTGCACCTCACACCCCTTAAGCCTCGGAAGCTGCTGCATGGCAAGCCTTGCATGCGGATTGTCCGCTGCACTGATGGATAATGCGATCAGAAGCTCATCGGTATGGAGCCTGGGGTTTCTGCCGCCCAGGTACTGCGTCTTCAGAAGCTGAATGGGTGCAATGGACTCCGCCGATACCAGAAGCTCTTCATGCGGTATCCCTGCATATTCCTTCAGCACATTCATGATGGCTGCTGCAGAGGCTCCCAGAAGATCTCCCGTTTTGCCGGTAACAATCATCCCGTCCTCCATCTCAACCGCAACAGCCGGAAGTCCAGTCTCTTCGGCACGCTTTGCCGCTTCCACTGCAACCTTCCGGTCGGTCGGTGCAACATCCGCCTGCCGCAGCAGGAGCTCCTGCTTGTACAGCTCGGCAGGCTCTGCCAGACCCTTACGCACATTGACGGCACTCGCATAATAGCGCCGGATGATTTCCTGCTGCGAAGCCCTGCGGCAAACCTCGTCATCGCAGATCGCAAGCCCCGCCATATTGACGCCCATATCGGTGGGAGACTTATAGGGACATTCCGACATGATTCCTTCAAAAATCTGCTGCAGCACCGGGAAAATTTCGACGTCCCGATTGTAATTCACGGTTGTTTCGCCGTAGGCCTCCAGATGGAACGGATCAATCATGTTGACGTCCGCAAGATCCGCCGTTGCCGCTTCGTATGCGAGGTTCACCGGATGCTTCAGCGGGAGATTCCAGATCGGGAAGGTTTCGAATTTAGCATATCCCGCCTTGATGCCCCGTTTGTGATCCTGATACACCTGGGAAAGGCAGGTCGCCATTTTGCCGGAGCCGGGCCCCGGTGCCGTCACCACCACCAGCTCGCGTGAAGTTTCGATATAGTCGTTCCGTCCGTACCCGTCGTCACTGAGAATCAGCGGTATGTTGGATGGATACCCTTCAATAACGTAATGCAGGTAGGAACGGATTCCCAGCTGCGAAAGGCGCTGACGGAAATGATCGGCCGCAGGCTGGCCCGTATACTTGGTAATGACAACGCTGCCGACATAGAAGCCGCGGCCCTCAAACGCCGCCTTCAGCCGCAGTGCATCCTCATCATAGGTAATGCCCAGGTCGCCGCGCACCTTGTTCTGTTCAATGGCATCGGCTCCCACCACAATGATAATCTCTGCCTTGTCCCGCAGCTGCTCGAGCATCTGCAGCTTGATATCCGGTGCAAAGCCCGGCAATACGCGGGACGCATGGTAGTCGTCAAACAGCTTTCCGCCGAATTCAAGGTAAAGCTTCCCAAAATGAGACATTCTCTCCTTGATATGTACCGACTGCAGCTCCAGATATCGCTCGGAATCAAATCCAATTGCAGAAGACGCCATTGCCTTCCCTCCCTCTTTTCACTTTTCATGCACGTAACCATCCAGAGTTCATTTGCAAAATCGCTGCTGCGCAGCTTTCCTTTTGCACACACACATGTTCTCCGGATTGCAGGAGCATCCGCCTTCAGCTCCACTTCTCCACAAATCCCTCTCCCATGGCCTCCGTCACATCACTGACGATAAAGAACGCTCTGGGATCGTATTCACGGACAATGTCCTTGATCTCGACGATGTCCTTGCTGCTGCAGATGCAGATCAGCACATTTTTATGCTTGCCGGAGTACATGCCGGTTCCCGACACGCTGGTAACGCCTCTGGAAAGCTCATTCAGAATATCCCCGGCGATCTGTTCGGAGCAATCCGAGATGATCATAGCACATTTCGCCGTGCGTCCCCTTGCCAGAATCCAGTCCGTAATCTTCCCCATGATGTACACGGAGATCAGTGCATACAGCGTATGCTCTACGTTGAAGACCACCGCGCCCAGGATGACGACAATGCCGTCCAGGATCTGAATGATGCGTCCCACTCCGTACTGCCGAAAATACCGGTGCAGCGAATTGCCCAGCATATCCGTGCCGCCGGACGTGGCCCTTGCCATGAGCAGAATGCCGGTTCCTGCGCCGAAGCAGATTCCGCCGTATACCGAGACGAGAAGGAGATTCCCGGAAGCAAGATCGTATTCCGGGAACAGTCCCAGCTCCACTGTCACGATAATCCAGCTGAGGCCGGTCCGGATGATACTCCGAAAGCCGTCCGTCTTCCATGCAAACAGGAAAATCGGCACGTTCACCAGAAGGTTGGACAGCCACAGCGGAATCTCTGCTGCCATATACTGTCCGGTCAGATATTTAATGATAATGGCAAGACCGGAAACGCCTCCGGTAACCAGCCCGGCCGGATCAAAGAAATATTTGGTTGCACAGGTTGTAATGGTACTTCCTATCAGAATCAGCAGAACATCTGCCGCATGAAGCCGTAATCTTTTTTTCATCGTATCCTTATCATATTGTAACTATTCAGAGCCGCGCAGCGCCTCTTCAACATCCGCCCTGGAGGCCATGACCGTTCCCTGAACCATCTCCGGCTTCCCGCCTCCCTTTGCTCCGAAGGTTTCCCGGAGCATCTGGTTGGGAATTCTGGCATCCTGTCTTCTGCTGCCGATCAGATATTTCCATCCGGTCTCGTCCGATCCGGTCAAAACGCCAGCATAGCGCCAGCCCATGCTGCACATCCGGTTCATCAGCTCCCGCTGGGCCGGAACCGACAGATCTCCTTCAAAAAGGAACCGGTCTCTTCCCTCTGCCTGCGTACAACTCCTCGCCGCGCCTTCTCCGGCTTCGTCCAGGACTCCTCCGAGCTCTGCCTCCAGCTGCCGGATTCTCGCGTCTACGTACTGCAGCTCCCGTTCCCGGCAGATCTCATGCGCTCTTGCCAGCTCTTCCTTCAGCCGTTTCACGCCGTCTGCCACCGTTTCCCTGGGCTCGTTCATAAGGCGCGACGCCTCCCGGAGCTGATCCTGGTACTGCTGCATCCGATGCAGAGCACGCTCTCCGCAGACAAAGGTCAGCCGGAGCGCATCCTGGTTCTTCTCCGCCGAGAGAATCTTAATCATGCCGATTTCCCCCGTGCGGCGTACGTGCGGAGCACAGCAGGCGCAGATGTCCACGCCTTCGATTTCAACGATCCGCACCGGACCGTCAATTTCCTTCTTGCTGCGGTATTCCAGCCCGGCAAGCTCCTCCCGGGAAGGGTACGTGCAGAAAATACCAACGTTTCTCCAGATCACCTCGTTGGCCATCTGCTCCAGCCTGCGCACATCGCTTTCCTGCAGCATGCCGCCGGTATCCAGCGTCACGGTATTCTCGCTCAGGCGGAAGCCCACGTTCTCATATCCCCACTGTGAATGCAAAAGTCCGGAGAGAACATGCTCCCCGGAGTGATTCTGCATATTGGAATACCGGTGCCGCCAGTCCAGCACGCCGTGAACGCGCTGCCCCGGCAGAAGCTGTGCGGCAGCATCATCCGCCGATCCCTGCGCCTGCTCCGTGCCTTCCCCGACGTTCTCTTCTGTCTGTATGAGATGCCAGATGACGTCTCCCGCTTCCAGCTGCACGTCGAGCACGGGATACCCGGCCAACAGTCCCCGATCCGGCGTCTGACCGCCCTCCTCCGGGAAAAACAGCGTTGCATCCAGCGCCAGCCGCACCGTCCCCGGGTCCTTCCCCGGCTCCGCTGCCAGAACTGCCGCATCGAATTCCTGTGCATAGGGCTGTTCATCGTATAATTTAACGGTTGCTTGTATCATAGGACTTATTTTCCCTGCGGCAGACTCACATGCCGTCCGTTCACCTCTACCGAATGGATGTTGCGGTTCAGATATACCGAAAATCTTGTGACACCGCTCTTGCGGATGGTTGCATCCAGATTCGGATTCATGTCCTCCAGCTCCTGCTTGAGTGTGCCTAGGAGCAGATCCTGCGTGTTGTGGCGGCGGAAGATCGACAGAATCTGTTTTTCGATCTCAGAGTCTGCGGTAATCTTCTGCGAAATCCAGACGCCGCTGTCCCTTGTCGTCACGCTCAGCGACGGCAGGTCCTTGAGAAATTCCGAAAGCTTGCTGTAATGATAGTTCCGGATATCAAAATCCGGGAAAATCTTCACCAGTCTGGAGCCGATTTCGCCAAGTCCCGTCTCTTTGCCGTCCGCCGCATTGTCCGTAATCATCTTGACAATAGCGGCCTCAATCTCCGATTTATCCGTAAAGCCGGGCTCCTCCTGCGGCGCATCTCCCGGAAGGAATTCATCCGCAGTGCCATCCTGCAGCAAGAGTGCCGGTTCTGCAGTCTTTTTCCTGCCGGATGCAGCAGCGCTGCCGGCGGCCTTCCTGCCCGATGCCGTTTGGGCGGCCTTGCCGTTATTTTTGCGGCGATCCTTCCCTTTCCCCTTGGTGCCGGCATCCTCCTCATCCGAATCGCTGCTGCCGCTGATCACGTCGAGGAAAATAAAACGCTCACACGATACGCGGAAGGACTCCGGCGTCTTTTTCTCGCCCATACCGATGACGACCTTGCCGGATTCCCGAAGCCGGGTTGCCAGCTTGTTGAAGTCCCCGTCACTGGAGCAGATGCAGAAGCCCTGCACGGAATTCGTGTACAGTATGTCCATTGCATCGATGATCAGTCCGATGTCCGACGCGTTTTTGCCCGGTGTATTGTTCGGCTGCATGACCGGCGTCAGCGAATAGCCGGCAGAGCAGTTAAACCAGGAGCGAAGGCGCTCCTGCGACCAGTCTCCGTACATACGGCGGATGGTGATCTTGCCGTACTTGGACAGCTCACTCAAAATGACCGAAATATATTTGGCGCTGATGTTGTCCGCATCGATCAGCAGCGCAATGTTAATGTCTTCCATATATGTTTGAATAACCCCTTCCAATTGGTATCTGCCCGGAAAAAACTTGTGTCTCTGCCATCATTATTGGCTTTTGTGGTATGAAAAAGCGCAGACAGAACGTATAATGAGAAGCGCAGTTTTGGCCAGACAACGACAATTATATAGGATTGGAGGCCGCAATGCACGAACTTCCCATAATCCAGGGGCTTCTTGAAACCGCCGTTCAGGCTGCCTGCCAGGAGAAGCTGGCGGCGGTAACCTGTGTCACGGTGCGCGTCGGTGAGCTCTCGGATCTGGTGGACGAATGTATGCAGCTGTACTGGGAGACCGCCGGAACGGGCACCGTCTGTGAGGGTGCCGCACTCCGAATCCGCAGAGATCCCTGCATATTGTCCTGCCGCGCCTGCGGCCGCCGTTTTCCGCATGCCGGGAGCTTTTCGTGTCCGTACTGCGGCGGCGATGCGTCGCTGGTCCGGGGAACCGGCACGGGCTGTATCATCGAGAGCATCGAGGGTGAGACATAAACACCACATTCATGGCTGTGCTGCCGGCACAGCCGCAGGAGGATGAACCATGAAGAAAGACAATCTGAAAGACTACGTACTGACCATTCCGGACTTTCCGCAGAAGGGCATCATGTTCCGTGATGTCACCACGGTTGCTCAGGATCCCGACGGTCTGCGCATGGCAATTGATGAGATGCAGGATCTGGTAAAGGACGTCGACTTTGACGTCGTGGTCGGTGCCGAATCCAGAGGCTTTATTTTCGGCACGCCCATTGCCTACAACCTGCACAAGCCGATGGTGCTGATCCGCAAGAAGGGCAAGCTTCCCCGCAAGACCGTTTCCGTTGACTATGCTCTGGAATACGGCACTGCCACTCTGGAGATGCATGTGGACTCCATCCAGCCCGGACAGAAGGTCCTGATCGTGGATGATCTGATGGCAACCGGCGGCACAGCAAAGGCAATGATCGATCTGGTAGAGAAGCTCGGCGGCAAGGTCGCAGGCGTTCTTGTTCTCATGGAACTGGAAGGACTGAACGGCCGCGCAGCGATCGCTCCGTATCCGCTGTTCTCCGCCATCAAGTACGAGGGCAAATAATCGCCTATGAGCAAGAAATTCATTTCCTGGAACGTAAACGGCCTGCGTGCCTGCATCGGCAAGAATACCTTCTATGAATTCCTGCAGCAGGAAGCGCCGGATGCCATCTGTCTCCAGGAAACCAAGCTGCAGGAAGGGCAGATTCAGGTGGACCTGCCCGGGTATCACCAATACTGGAATTATGCCGTCAAAAAAGGATATTCCGGCACGGCCATCTTTACCCGGGAGGAGCCTTTGTCGGTGCAGTACGGCATCGGAATCCCAGAGCACGACCAGGAAGGGCGGGTGATCACACTGGAATATCCCGCCTACTATCTGATCACCGTGTATGTGCCCAATTCCAAGCAGGAGCTGGAGCGCCTTTCCTACCGCATGGTCTGGGAGGACGCCTTCCTTTCCTACATCAAGGAGCTGGAGAAGTCCAAGCCCGTCATATACTGCGGTGATCTGAACGTTGCCCACCGGGAAATCGATCTGAAGAATCCTTCCTCCAATCACCACAATGCCGGCTTCACCGATGAGGAGCGCGGGAAGATGACCACGGTTCTGTCCAGCGGTTTTGTGGATACCTGGCGGTATTTTCACCCGGACACGGCCGGCGTCTATTCCTGGTGGTCCTACCGGTTTCATGCAAGGCAGAAGAATGCCGGTTGGCGGATCGACTATTTTATCGTTTCAGAAGCTCTGGTTCCGAAGCTTTGCGATGCAGCAATCTATACCGACGTCCTCGGGTCCGATCATTGCCCGGTCGGCCTGCAGATCGATGTCTGACGCTGCGCAAATGGGCTTTGAATAGTTGTGTTTTTGGTATAAAGGGAGATTGTTATGTCAGAAGAAAAGAAAACAGCCGACGGAAAGATTCCGATGCCGGTTGCCAATTTTAAGGTGGATGCCAATCCCGGCAGCCATGTCCGGAAGATGATCGGTGTTGTCAGCGGAAAAGGCGGTGTCGGAAAGTCCTCCGTTACCGGTCTTTGCGCATTGTGGTCGCTTCGCCACGGCTATCGCACCGCTGTCATGGACTGCGATATTACCGGTCCCAGCATCCCCCGCATGTTCGGTGTCTCCAGTGAGGACATCAGCGTAGAGGGTGTACGTCCGGACGGCGAGGGCGGCACGCTGATCCCCGCAGAAACCTCCACCGGCATCAAGATCATGTCCATGAACCTCCTCATGGAGAATGAGGAGCAGCCGGTTATCTGGAGAGGTCCCATTGTTGCCGGCGTGGTCAAGCAGTTCTGGACCGATGTTAAATGGGGCGATGTCGATTACATGTTCGTGGATATGCCGCCCGGAACCGGCGATGTTCCGCTGACCGTATTCCAGTCCCTTCCCCTGGACGGCATCCTGATCGTGACAACGCCGCAGGATCTGGTTTCCATGATCGTGAAAAAGGCCGTTCACATGGCCAGGGATATGAAGGTGCCGATTCTGGGCATCGTTGAGAACATGAGCTATGTTTCCTGTCCGCATTGCGGCGAAAAGGTGTACATGTTCGGAGAAAGTCACGCCGAGGAGGTTGCAAAGAGCGAGGGAACGGTACTGGTTGAATCGCTTCCCATTGATCCCGATCTGGCACATGCCATGGACACCGGCGCGATTGAGTTCTATGAAACCAACGCTCTGGAAAAGCTCTCCGAGGTTCTTCCGTCTCCGGAATAAGCCTCTGCCGGAGAACTCCGGCGGGAGGCGGTAAACGGTTACAGTCTTCGAACCGCCTCCCACGCGAGCAGGAGAACATCGATCGGAAACAGCTTTCGGACAAAGCGGTGCAGCGTGCTGACCGGTCCCGGTGTCGACACCGGCATGCGCAGTGCCGCATCCGTGAGCGCATGCCGCACCACATCCTCTTTTCGGGAAGCCAGGGGATAATCTGCAATTTCCGGATCGTCCCCCTCGCTTTTACGGTCTGCCAGCGATATAAATTCCGTATCCTTCACCCAATAGGGACACACAGCGGTAACGTAAATACCAAGCGGCAGCAATTCCACACGAAGTGCTCTGCTGTAGTGATACAGAAACGCTTTCGTGGCTGCATAGACATTCAGTCTGGTGATCGGCTGAAAGGCCGCCGTGGAGCATATCTCCAGAATCCTGCTGTTCTTCTTCATATAAGGCAGAACCAGCTGTGTAAGATCCACCGCCGCACGGCAGTTCAGATCAATCATTCCGTCCAGCTCGTCCAGCGTCTGATCCATTGTTCGTCCGATCCTGCCGAAGCCGGCCGCGTTAATCAGCATCAGAACCTCAGGATTTTCTCTCTCAAGGAGCTCTGCGAGGGCATCGATGGAATCCTTCTGCGTAAGATCCATCGGCAGAACATGCAGCGGGATCGATGTCACCTCTGCAAGTGCATGCAACCGATCTTCCCGTCTGGCAATGACCCACAGCTCCTCCGGACACGCTTCAAACAGGGCATTCTCTCCCCTGCAGGCGCCCTCCAGCTGACGGACAAATTCCTGTCCCAGCCCGCTGGATGCCCCGGTTACCACCGCAATCTTCTTTCCCATCGCTCGTCTCCTTTCCTCCATGATAATAATGATTCAGACCCTGCCGGTCCGCTTTCTGCTCTTCGCAGCCTCATTGGTGCGGTAAATATGCCCCAGTCCCTTCAGCAGCAGACGATTATCAATCGTAATCTCATGCCGACAGTACGGAGCAAGGAGCTGTCCCAGTCCTCCGGTTGCAAGAATGCTCCCGACGCTTCCGCCGAGCTCTTCAATATACCGGTCAAGGACACCGTCCAGGGCACCGGCCGATCCGAAGATGATGCCGCTCCTCATCGCGTCAATGGTGTTGGTGGAGATCACCTTCTGGGGAGCCGAATAATTGATGCTCGGCAGGAGCGATGTCTCCTTCGTCAATGCTTCCAGGGAAATTCCTGCGCCGGGCATAATGCAGCCGCCCAGGTAATCCCCTTTTTTGTCCACAACCGTGATGGTCGTTGCCGTGCCCATATCGATGATGATGGCCGGCAGAGAATATTCTTCTTTGGCAGCGACCGCTGTCGCCACCATATCCCCGGCAATGGTGCCGGGATCATCCAGCCGTATATTCAGCCCCGTTTTGACGCCGGCGCCGACGATGACCGGCTTTGTTCCGGTAATGAGATTCACTGCCTCGGAAAACGCCGCATTCACCTGCGGAACAACCGAGGAGATAATCGTCCCCTCAAAGCCGTGCGGATCCATCCCGGCCAGCTCCATGGCACACTTTATCTTCATTGCATACTCATAGGACGTTCCGGTTCTGTCCGTTGAAATCGATGCCGCCTGCACCACCTCATTCTCCTCGTTGATGCAGCCAATGATCGTGTGGGTATTGCCGATATCAATTGCAAGTATCATGTGCACCTCTCCTTTCCGCTTTGCCGCGGCATTCCGGGGAGAATTGCGCAAAAGCGAATTCTCCGGCAGAAGCTCAGCCCTTCTGCGGCATGCAGCAGCTGACCCAATGCGCCTCTTCTCCGGCTGCGGCCAGATTGACCGTCTCCGGAGCTCGCAGGCACGCCTCCGATGCTCTCGGACAGCGATGGTAGAAGCAGCACGCGCCCGGAGGATCTTCCCGCGCGGTCTCTAACTGCATATATTCTGCCTCTACCTCCCGCAGCGTTTTCGTTCCGTCGTCCTCAATATGACGGTTCCAGTCCGGCACGGAGGACAGGAGCAGCCTTGTGTAAGGATGCCCCGGATTCCGATACACCTCCTCGGCCGTCCCGAGCTCTACAATGCGGCCGCGATACATCACTGCAATGCGGTCACACAGATAATATACAACATTCATGTTGTGAGAAATGAACAGCATCGAAAAATTCCGCTGCTGATCAATCTCCTGAAACAGATTCAGGATCTGTGCCCCCACCGACACATCCAGTGCGGAAATCGCTTCATCGGCAATGACCAGATCCGGCTGCAGCATCAGCGCCGCACCGATGCAGACTCTCTGCCTTTGTCCTCCGGAAAGCTCTCCTGGATAGCGGTCCGCATAGGCTTCGTCGAGTCCGACCCGCTTCAGCATCTGCCGCACAGCCGCCTCCTGCTGCGCGGCCGTGCCGATGCGATGTGCGCGCAGCGGCTCCCGCATGGTAAACCCGATAGTTTTCCTGGGATTCAGTGCGCTCATGGGGTCCTGAAATACAGCCTGCACCTTCGCGCTCCTCTCCTTCCGGCCAAGCGTCTGGATGTCCGTGCCGGCTATCCGGACGGATCCCTCAAACGGAAGGAGGTTCAGGATCACATTTCCCAGCGTCGTTTTGCCGCAGCCGGATTCACCCACCAGCCCGAAAAATTCATTCCTGTAAATGGAAAAGGAGACATCCTGCAGGATCTGCTTCGTTCTGCGTGTCCCGGAAAGGCCGCGGCCTCTGTCCTCATAGCCGCTGCAGACGTGTGAGACCTCGAGGATTTTTTCTTTTTCTGCACTCATCTTCCAATGCCTCAGTAAAATTCGTGGCAATACACAACGTGTCCCTCCCGAAGGATTCGTTTCGGTGCCGGCTCCTGCCGGCATATCTCCTGCGCCTTCTCGCACCGGTCTGCAAACGGGCAGGGTGCATGGTACATCTCCACCGCCGGAACTCTCCCCGGAATGGCCCGAAGCATCTCTCCCTTGGCATCCATGTGCGGAATGGACTGCATCAGGCCCCTGGTATATTCGTGCGCCGGATGCTGCAGAATTTCGTCCACAGGTCCCTCTTCGACAATTTTCCCTGCATACATCACCAGCACCCGGTCGCAAAGCTGCCGGACCACCGCCAGATCATGCGAGATAAAGACGACCGTCATCCCGTATTTGCGGTTTATGTGCTTAATCAGCCGCAGAACCTTTGCCTGTACGGTTACGTCCAGAGCTGTCGTGGGCTCATCCGCGATCATGAGCTTTGGCCGGCAGATAATGGCCATCGCGATGCAGATCCGCTGCCGCATGCCGCCGGAAATCTGATGCGGATAGCAAAGATAATGCCGTTCCGTTTCCGGCAGTCCCACCTCCTCCATTACCTGAAGGACACGGCTTCGCCGCTCCTGTGCCGTAAGCTCGGGGTGATGGATGCGAAGGACCTCCTCGATCTGCGTCCCGACTCTTAAAAGCGGATTCAGGCTTGTGAGCGGCTCCTGGTAGATCATGGACAGCTCATTCCCGTTTAATTTCCTGCGCTCCCGGCTCTCCATATCCAGAAGCTCAGTATCCTCGTAACGGATACTCCCTCCGGATGCGGAAAACGATTCCGGCAAAAGTCCCATCACTGCGAGATTGGTTATGGTCTTCCCGCAGCCGGACTCGCCTACAATGCCCAGGATCTCGCCTCTTTTCACCTCATAGGATATGTCATCCACCGCTTTATAGGTGTTCTGCCCTTCCCTTGTCACCAGTGTCAGATTCTGTACACTTAAAATTGCATCCGCTGCAGCCTTCATGCCAGATACCTCTTTTTCAGTCCTGCCCCGATGCAGTTGAAGGCGGCAATGGTGAGAACAATCAGAAAACCGGGTGCCAATGCGCACCACGGTGCCTGAAAGAGAATGCTCTGTGCCTCATAGAGCATCCGTCCCCAGCTCGGTGTCGGCGGCTGGATGCCCAGGCCGAGATAGCTCATGCTGGACTCCGCAAGAATCGCATTGGATAGTCCGATGATCACCGTCGACGACAGGATCGGAATCACATTCGGAAAAATATGAACCAGCAGGAGCCGCAGATCCGAATCCCCGAAAACCCGGCAACACTTTACGAATTCCGCATTCTTGTACTGCAGCGTTCCCGCCCGGACAATCCGCGTGAAGCTCGGTATGAACATGACGCACAGCGCCGCTACAATCGTGTAATTGCCGTAGCTCATGATGGTAACAAAAACAAGGGCGATCAATATGCCGGGAAAGGAGCTGATGGCATCCATCACGCGCATGATCACAGTATCTGCCGCACCTCCGACGTAGCCGGACAAAAGTCCCAGCACGGTACTGATAACCGTGCAGGAGGCAACGGTGCAGACCGCCACCAGCAGCGTAAAGCGTCCGCCCACAACGGCACGGGAGAATACATCCCGTCCCATGTTGTCCGTTCCCATCAGATGCTGCCAGGAGGGTGCGGCGAGCTTTGCTGTTTTGTCCATCTCATTGATTCCGTAGGGCGTCCAGAAAAACGACATCACCGCCAGGATCACAATAATACCGGCCAGGATCAGTCCCGTTCTGAGCTCCCATTTTCCGTTTTTCATAAGTTCCCTCCCCGGTCTGCGCTTTGTGCAGTGCCCGGCGATGCATTCTGACGTCCGGCCGACTCACCTTCGCCGGATCTGCGCTGCATAGCAGCAAGTCCCCTGCAGTCCTTACGACAGCCGGATTCTCGGGTCTGCCGCCTGCACCAGCATATCCACGGCAAAGTTGGTGATGACAATAATCGCCGCAATGTATATCACCAACGTCTGTGTAAGCGGAAAATCCCTTCCTGTCACAGAGGAAATCAGAAGTCTTCCCAGCCCCGGGACAGAGAACACCTGCTCCACAATGATGCTCCCGGAAAAGACATTCGCCACCATCATACCCAGGAGCGGAAGGATGGCAACAATCGCATTCCGAAGAATATGACGGTAGAAGATTCTAGCCTCTCCTGCGCCCTTTCCCCTGGCGGTCCGCACATAATCCTTCCCGAGCTCTTCCCGCACAGCCGTTTCCACATATCTTGCCAGAATGGCTGTCTGCGGAATCGCAATCGCCAGTGCCGGGAAAATCATGTACTGCAGAAACCCCGGCAGGCTCTGTTCATAGCTAACGTAGGCCCCCGGGGTAAACAGATGCAGCACCAGTCCGAAAATCCACATGAGCAGTACGCTCAGGAAAAATTCCGGAAAGGACAACCCCAGTATATTCAGGGCTGTCAGTCCTGCCTGCGCCGCCGGATGTTTCCTTCCGGCCATGAAAATGCCGAGCGGGATGGCGGTCACCACGGTCAGGACAATTGCCATCGCGCCCAGCAGCAGCGTCACCTGCATGTGTCCGCGCATCAGCTCCTTCACCGGCATGGAATAGCGGATGGACGTGCCGAAGTCTCCGTGCAGCAGTCCCTTTATCCAGTTTGTATACTGCTGCCAGAGCGGAAGATTGGTTCCCAGCTGGGTCCGCAGTGCGTCCAGCTTCTCCTCGGAAGCGGTTGTTCCGAGAATCAGCTGGGCGGGATCACCGGGAATGATGTGAAATGCGCCAAACGACAGAAGCGAGATCAGTACAAGGGTAAGAAGTAAAATGAAAATCTTTTTAATAACGTACCGCATAATTCAGGAATCCCCTTATCTGCCGTGCCTGCTGCCTATTCCTGCACCTGATAAATGGCCGAGAAATCAACGGCATACAGCGGATAGCTCTGGAATCCGTCGAATTTCTTGTTGTATACCATGATGTTCGCCACATCCTGAATATAAGCACTGGCAGCATCCGCTGTCAGCTCCTGCTGGCAGGCCTTGAATTCCTGCTGCCGCACGCTCTCATCCACCGCTGCGGCCGCCGCGGCATAATGCTCATCAAAGGTCTCTGAGCTGTAGTTTACAAAATTGTTCGAGGCATCCGAGCGATATCTTGATAAGAAGGCCGTCGGAGACGCGATGGAGCCATCCACAGAGACGATGGTTGCTTCATAATCGCGGTTTGTATAGGTGTTCTCCAACCAGGTTGCCCAGTCCACCTGATTGATGTTCATGGTAACGCCGATCTCGGCCAGCTGATTGACCAGAACCTGTGCCGATTCCACGTGTACCTTATACACCGACGGAACCGTCACCGTGAAGGAGAATCCGTCCGGATAGCCGGCCTCTGCCAGAAGCTCTTTTGCTTTCTCTGTGTCATACGCATAGGCATCCGTCAGCGAATCATCATAGTATGCGGACAATCCCGGAATCATTGCCGTGCCGATCACCGTGCCGTAGCCATAGTCTACTGTGTCAATGATGTCCTGCGGGTCCACTGCATAGCAGACTGCCTGGCGGACCAGCACGTCATCAAACGGCTCTGCCGCATTGTTCAGGTAAAGTGCCTGCACGGCGTTGGAGTTGCCCACATGGATGTTCGCCTCCGAATCGCTCAATTGCTGCGTCACTGAGGCATCCCCCATGTATCCGTCAATTGCTCCGGACTGGAAGTTAATCAGCTCCTGCGAGGAATCCGCAAGGAAGCGCACCGTCACCTGATCCAGGTGAGGCTTTGTCCCCCAATAATCCGCAAATGCCGTCAATGTCACGTGATCCTGTACCGCGTATTCTGTAAAGGAAAACGGTCCCGTTCCAATCGGTGCCGTCGCCAGCTCTCCGTTGCTGTCCGAGTCCTTCGGAACAATGGCCTGGGAGGCCTGCGCCAGGAAGTCCGTATTCCCCTGCTTTAGATGGATCACAATGGTCTTGTCATCAGTGGCTTCAAAGGACTCGATGTTGTCATAGCCGTTAATCTTGCTGTCAATGGCCAGCTGAATGGAGTACAGCACATCCTCCGCGGTCACCGTCTCTCCGTTGTGGAACTTCACGCCGTCGCGCAGCGTAAAGGTATAGGTTGCCGCGTCATCGCTGATGCTGTAATCCGATGCAACCGCCCCAGCGAAGGTACCGTCCGGCTGAACCTTTACCAGACCCTCGTAGATGTTGAAGTAAATACTCTTCGCATCGGCTGTGACCGTAGTAAACGGGTCAAAATTATCAATTTCCGTTGCGAGGCCGAACACGAAGCTGCCGCCGTCTGCAGGTTCACTTTCCTGCGCGGCTTCTGCAGAGGACGGTGTGTCGGATGCTGCCGAAGAAGCTGAGGAGACTGCAGACGAAGTGTCTGCGTTTGACGCGCTCTGCGCGCACGCTGATAAAACCAGCGCCGATGCAAGAGCACAGGTGACGAGTAATGATTTCTTTTTCATAAGATTTCCTTCCTGCTGCTGTTCCGCTTTCCCGCGGATATAGCGCAGGCACAGTATGGCACGCAGGAAGGAAATGTGCAAGTGCTGCTAGCCAAGCGACGGGTCCTGGCGGAGTTGTCCGGCCAATATAACGTCACCCCCGCGTTGTGAGGCTAACCTTCACTTCAAAGCTCGCGCCGTCGCCGGCCTTGCTGCGAACCTGAATGGAGCCGCCCATCGTCGCCATGATTCTCCGGGCGATGGAGAGCTCGCTTTCCGGCTGATCAAACAGAACCGGGAGCTTGTCCTCCGCAATGCCCTGCCCGTTGTCCGTAATGCGGAAATGGTAATAAGCGCTTCCCCGGACGGGCGGCTGCGACGAAGCCTGCAGCGTAATCGTGCCGCCTCTTGCCGTATTCTCGATGGCATTCTCCAGGATGCACAGGAACGCCAGCTCCAGGCCCTCCTTGCCTCCGCTGACCTGGTCCGGCATTCCCTCCGTCATCTCCACCGAGAACGCAATGCCCTTCTGCCGGCACTGCGGCCAGATCACCAGCCGCACAAGGTCCAGGCAGGACCGAAGTGAAAAGTCCTCCTCCGAAAGAGGAATCCGTTCGCCAGGATTGAGTCTGGAGATTGCTGCCAGGTCGCGCATATATCCCGGCATTGCGCCGGCCGCCTCGGATATTTTCTCGATCTGCCGGCGGAGCTGATCCGGCCGCTTTTCCTCCTTTGCGGCGCGCGCGGCGCTCTGAATGCTGCCCATCTGTCCCTGCAGAAGGCTCTGCATCCGCCGGATGGATTTATCCTTTTCCTTGCTGAGGATCCGCTGCTCACTCTCCTTATGGGAAAGCTCTGTTTCCTGGCGCGAGAGCTCCCGCTGCAGCCGCAGAACGGTGCCCTCCAGCTCTTTTTTCTGCTCCTTTTCACTCTGAAGAAGTGCGTCCTTTTCTTTCGTCAGCGCATTCTTCTCCTCATCGGCCTTCTGCGAAGCCGCCTGCAGCTCGTCTTCCTTTTCCCGTGTCAGCTTCTGTTCCTGGAGCTCTGCTTCCTCCTGGGCCTTCTTCCGGGATGCATTCAGCTCCCATTGGAGCTTCAGAATCCGGTCCTGATAATCCCGGTTGGAATCCTCCTTCTCCTTCTGAACCTCCTCCAGCTGTTTTTCCAGTGCAGTAAGTTTCTCCTGCAGCTCCTCTGCCGTCTTCTGCGCGTCTTCCTTTTCTCGGATCAGCAGCTCTTTGGCCGCAGCGTGCTTTTTCTTCTCTTCCTTCCAGCTGTCCGTAAACTGCCGGCTCACCTGGCGCCGTGCCGCCTCTACCGCCTTTTTCTGCTCCTTGGCCGCCTGCTCGAGTTTGGCCTGAATCAGCTTCATCGCTGCATCCGATTCTTCCTGCGCAATCCTCTTGGTTTCCTCAATTTCCTCGGCCGCCTTTTGCTGAATCTCCTCGATGCGGGGCAGATCCTTCTCCTGACGAAGGCGCTCCAGCTCCTTCTCCAGCTCCTTCCGGTCCTTTGCATCCTTGCGCTTTTCGCGGCGCCGTTCATGCTCCAGATCACTGATTTCATCGAACAGAAGGTACAGCACCGTGCGTCCGCCTTCCTTGAACGCGGATGCAATGGTCATATGGCAGGGGTATTTGTTTTTTTCATCCGAATGACGCATCGTCACCTGGAGAGAAAGCGGCTTCGGGTGCTTCAATGCCGCCATTTCTCCCACAAGAGTCAGCGCTCTTTTCTGGTCCTCCTCGGGCATCATGAAGAAGACGTTCTGGTCCATTCTCTCGTAGCAGACCGCCTCGTCCTGCCCCAGCTGCCGGAAGAACCACCCGCTGACGTACAGGACGCGGATGTCATTTCCCAGCACCGACAGCGTCATGATGCCGCCGGGAAGTGAATCCGCAAAGGTGCGGATCTGCTCCACATCCGTCCGGATGTATTTGCGGGACATTCCCACATAGACGATGGAAAAGCCCTCTCCCTCCCGCCGAAGAGCCAGTGTCACGCGGAGATTGACGCTGGATTCCTCGTGCTTGGGGATCAGGTTCACATCAAATACGGTCACCGTGACCGAGTCCAGACCCGGAGCAGAATGAATGGCCGCCACATCCACGGTATACGCCTTGGGATCCTCCTGCAGAGACTCCCGTAAGAATTCGCGGATGGAACGGACGTTTTTCAGATGCCGGATCTCATTGGGCGTGATCCAGATGATATCATCCGACAAAAAGGAACATACGGCGTCTGCGTCCTTCTTTGTAAAATACTGTGTCAGGAAATCCTTCCCGAAATCAAATGCACTCTGCATAGTCAAACCCTGCGTGTAATTACATGATGACAACTATTCCAAAAGGTGAAGCTTCTCCTCCAGGCACCGAAGATAAACATGATCGGCTTTCCTCGTCACTTCTCCGTCCGTATGCACCCACATCGGCTCCTCTGTCCGGATTTCGATCCGGGCACCGCGCAGCTCGTGGATGTAGGGCAGATCAAAATGCCGTCCCAGGGGGACCAGCGGAAACGCGCGGTAAAAGGCGCGGTTGTGTACCGGATCTGCCGTGCACAGATTCAGAATCCCGTCATCCGGATCTGCCTCCGGCGTGAAGCGAAAGCCCCCGCCCTCATATTGATGATTCATACCTGCCAGGAGCAAAAGGCGTTCGTAGCATACGGTCTGCCTGCCCTCCGGTCCTTCGAGAATCAGCTCTGCCCGACCGCATCTCTGCCTGCGGATCACCGTAAAGGCAGCCATGATATAAATCAGCTTTCCCAGTCCGATGCGGTTCAGTACCGTTTTGAAGGAAGACCTTGCCGCCCGCTCGCAGATGCCGGCATCAAAGCCGATGCCGCAGCTCACGGCAAACCGTCGGACCTCTCCGGTGTCCGCATACCTCAGCTCTCCGATGTCGCAGGTGCGCCGCACCTTCCCCTCCAGTATTCCGGCCGTGATGTCTTCGATTCTCCCCGGGAGCTCCATATCGCGCACCAGATCATTGCCGGATCCCGCCGGAATATGAGCAAAAAGAACATTGCCCGGATGCTGCAGCCCGTTTACCGCTTCATTGACAGAACCGTCGCCGCCCACCGTAACGATGCAGCACGGCCCGTCCTCCCCTTCCGGTCCGCCTGCCTGCTCCAATTCCCGGCATATGGCAGCGATGCCCTTCTCCCGTGTAGAATAGTGTACCTCATACGGCTTTCCGCTTGCCGCAAAGATTTTCTCCGCACGATGCCAGAGCTTTCCGGTTCTTCCGGAGGCTCCGCCCGGATTAACAATCACATGAAACTTCATTTTCGCCTCATAGCCCGCTGCCCGGCAGCGGGATCCTCTCCGCCCCCGCAGAGTCCTCCGGCTGCGTTCCGTGAATCTTCTGTACACGGCGGTCAAAGGTCAGAATGCCGTTGATCTCTTCCTCCACATCGGACACCTGCGTGTAAATCCAGGCACAGAAGCCATCCTTCAAAAGGCCGTCTGCCCTTCGGAGCATGCTCCGAAAGCTCCGGTTCAGCTCCGCCAGATCCTTCACCCTCCCGTAGCCGTACGACTTCACGCATGCCATGTGCCCCTTGATCCCGAGGGGAAGTCCTCCGAATTCCGACAGTGCGCGGATTCTCGTATCCTTTTTGTCAAAAACCAGCCGCAGATAATAATGATGGATGCTCTGAAAATCACCGCACCCCTGATCAAACCAGCCGCTCGCAGAATCAATCAGATGCTCCGGATCTGCCTCCCGAAGCTGCCCGGTCAGGCGCCGCGTTTCAAACTGTCCCCATCCCTCATTGAAAATGACCCATGTGCACAGGCACGGATGGGAATGAAGGAGCTCTGCTGTCTCCAGCATCTCCCGTTCAAATTCTTGTCTTCCGGTCTCTCCGGACCTGCCCAGGAGATATGTATGCGAATCCCGGATCCGAACGCCCAGCTGCTGCAGGAGCGTCGCGCCATAGGTGACAAACCATGCCCGGAATGCTCCGCCGCCGCATACCATATCCTGCCAGACGGCCATTCCCAGGCGGTCGCAGTGGTAGTACCAACGCTCCGGCTCGAGCTTGATATGCTTGCGGAGCATGTTGAACCCCAGCTGCTTCATACGAACAATGTCGCAGATCAGTGCTTCGTCCGACGGCGCGGTATACATTCCGTCCGACCAGTAGCCCTGATCCAGTACACCGCGCTGGTGCTGGAGCTGTCCGTTCAGTGCCAGTCCCCGGAGTCCCCCTGCAGCGGCGTAATCACCTTTCCGTGATCCGGCCCTGGCGCAGGCTGCATTGTTTTCCGCATTCTTCAGCTGCTCCAGCGGCACGGAGGAAAACCTTCTCAATGCAAAATAGGAATCCGCCTCATCCATTCCCACTGCCGCCGTGATTCCATACAGCCAGGGCATTTCCTGCGACCAAAGTGAAGGCTCTCCCGGCACGTCAACCGTATACCAGGCATCTGTCGGAATCTCTATCTCACACAGCTGCCTGCCCCGAAGCTGCAGAACATCCCCCGGCTTTCGGAGATATTCACCATTTTGCAGCACAGCCTCACGGATCTGCAGCCGCACGCGCAGGCCGCCCTCGTTATATGCCGTATTGACGCGAATCTGTATCTGCGCACCGGAAACCTTCGCCTGTCCTGCGCCGTTTGAACCGCTGTCACGCTCCGCTGCCGCAATGTTTCTCGTTTTGGCAATGTTCTGCGTTTCGGCAGTGTTCCTCGTCTCGGCAATGTTCCGCGTTTCAATAGAACGGATATAGGCTGCAGGCACATTCTCCAGCCAGACGCTCTGCCAGATTCCGCTGGTCGCTGTGTAGAACATTCCGCCGCGCAGGAGCTTCTGTTTGCCCCTGGCATGCCAGGATGTGTCGGAATCGTCCCGCACCGCAATCAGGATCTCATTGGCTCCTTCCTGCAGAAGATCCGCAACCTCCAGTGTAAACGGCAGGTATCCCCCGATATGCTCTCCCGCATACTGTCCGTTGATCCAGACTCTGGCCTCCTGATCTGCTGCGCCGATATGAAGGAGCACCTGCGGCTTTCCTTCCGACGGTTTCCATGAAAAGGTTCGCCGATACCACAAAATCTCACCCGGCAAAAGCTGCCTTCCGACGCCGGAAAGCACGCACTCCGGAGAAAACGGAACGCGGATCCGTCCGTCGGCGCCTTCCCTCGGCCACTGCTCTCCCCCTTTACGGATTGCATACTCCCAGTATCCGTTCAGACACTGCCATTCCTGCCGCACCAGCGACGGCCTTGGATATTCAGAAAGCGGTATGGTGTCCGGATGCTGTGACAGCTCTTCTCCCCACGGGGTCAGAAGATGCCTAAGAGGCGGATCGGAATGTTTCTTCATGCAGCTGACCTGGTTCCTTCTGTGATGCTCTGTGCAAAGATCTGCAGCTTGGCAGCTACGCGCTAAACAGCGGTATTGCTCCTGCAGTGATTCCAACCATCATAACACACTCAGCGTGCGATATGCACAACGCCTCTCAGGACCGTTCCGCCTCCCAGCGGCGGTAGGAGTGCTTCGGCGGGTGTGCCAGAAGCTCCTGCACCTTTTCCGCAAGATCCTCACCGAAGAACTCCACATAGCCCTCCAGCGACATAGCCTTTTCCCGAAGCGTCAGCGCCTTCTCCCATACCAGAATGCCTGCGGTTCCTCTTCCGTTTTTGGCCTCCTGAATCAGATTTTCTGCCGCCGCATTCCCGTCAAAGGCCGCCACAATCGAGAACCTTCTCTTGAAAATCTCGTAGTGGAAGCTCTTATAGAGTCCCATGCTCTCCCCCATCGGAGACACCCGTATGCGGACGCCGGCCTTTTCCAGACGCCGCAGCTGCTGCTGTCCCAGACGCGACGGAGCAAAGCAGTATACCGCAAACGGCTCTTTGCCCTGCGTCCTGCGCAGCTCGTTGTACTCCAGCAGATATCGCTCGTATCCCTGCAGCGTATGTCCCAGCACGAACACGACCTGTTCGGGATCCAGCGCATCCACGAGCCGGCGAAGGCACTGCTGTCCGCCTTTTGTCATTCGGGTAACGCGTCCCTGCGTATTGAAGCTCCCGCCGGCGATGACCACCGGCACACGATCCTCCGGCAATTCCTCAATCTGATCCTCCAGCTCCATAGCAGTATCCGCCTCCGGTGCCCGGGCAAGCGCCATTTCCTGCCCGATGCGCCGGTCCGCCTGCTCCATTTTTTCAAGAAGGACAGCCGCAAAATCCCGGTCGCCTACCCGGGAGCGGAAATCCAGTGTTTTCTGTCCGAAGTTCTCTTCGCTCGCCTCAATAATGACGCGCTCGGATTCCTTCATAAACCGCTGCTCTTCGTCAGTCAGATCCAGCAGCAGTTCGAGCGAGCGCTGCTCGTGCATCGGGGTCGTTCCGTACAGTGCTCCGCCGTCCGTTCCCTGCACGCAGTGAATGCCGGCCCGCAGATACTGGTGCAGCGGATGATCCTTCAGACTGACCAGATTGTTGAGCCGCACATTCGAGGTCAGCTGGAACTCCAGCACCACGTGATTGTCCCGAATCGTTTTCAGGAGCGTCTCGCCCTCCGGAGAGCTCAGGCTGCAGGTATACAGTCCGTGCCCGATCCGCATCTGCGGCATCGTCTGTCCGGGCGCCAGTGCATCCCTTACACACCGGATGCTCTGCTCCACATTGCCGCGCAGGCTGCTGTTCTCTCCCGCATGCACGCGGATGACAAAGCCGGGATGCTCCCCGGCGATCCGAACGACTTCTTTTAATACCGGGGCGAGCTCGCGGATGTCATTGATTTCTTCTCCGACAAAATCACACCCGGCCACATACGGATCCTCCGCCACGGCGTGCAGCACCGCAAGGTTCTGTGCCAGATAGTTCTCCGGTGTGTTCTGCCCCTTTACAACCGTCAGCGGAATTCGGCGCATCGCCGCCAGGAAGCGGATCATCACGCCGGTCTCCTGCAGCACCTTCGGCAGAATATCGTGGACCTGCCGCAGCATGGCGATGGATTCGTGTTTTTTCACAAGGGTCGTGTCGCTGATCTCCACGTAGCGGATGCCCTGCTGCTGATAGAGCCTGCCGATCCACAGGAGCTTGTCCTGAAAGAGCGTATTCCTGCAGTAATCCGGATTCTCGCGGTCCCTGAGCATCTGCTCCAGCGCGCCGCGAACGTCCCTGTCCGGAATATTCTCTATGCTGCGCAGCGCAATCTTCCCCGTTTTCCCATCTGCATCGGTATAAGGCACGCCCTTTGCAAACACGTAGCGGTAAACGTATACCTTCTCCAGATCCGTAAAGACGGCCTGGCCATCCTTGAGAACCGTCAGAGAGGCGCGGATTTTGACGATGTTCTTCTCCGCATGCTCCGGATTGTTCAGAATCAGGTCGGCAAAATTCAGATAGGTATTGTCCTCCATACGGCGCTCCAGCATTCGCTCCGGCAGCGGATGCCTGCCCTCCTGCTGCCGGCGGATGGCCTCCTTTGTCCTTTCGGCGGCAAGCCGGAGCTCCTCCTCCTGCTGCTCCGACAAAGTCAGGCATAGCTTGCGGATACAGTGCAGCGGATACCGGATCTGATGTGCAATTCCCAGCGCAATCAGTGTATCCGGCGACAGGTTGCCGTTCATATGGGTATGAAGGTCGCTTCGGAATTTCAGCTCCCGCCGTATGTAGGTTTTGAAAATCGTCTTGCCTGCAGGCAGCTGATAATCCTTTGTCTGGCTCATCAGCGTTTTGGCGATGGCAGGGACCACCGCCTTTCGTTCAATCCTTCCGTCCAGCGTAATGTTCGCCATTTTAATGTCCGCAAAGCGCAGGACATAGACCTCTTCATTATTGCCGTCGATGTAGCAGGGAATCTCCCCCCGGATGACAAAGAGTCCTTCCTGGTTTACCGACAGCGGCAGCCGGCAGATCTTGGCAAAATTGCGGATCAGATTGCCGGAATGATGATTGGGCGTCTCCAGCTCATAAAAAAGCCGGTCCTCATCCCGGAACAGATTGACAATCATGTCCTTTTCGTTATCCAGAAAAAAGTAATTCCAGTATTCCTTCATAAATAACGGCCTCTCCTGCTGCCCTGCGTTTATGAAAAATTTAGACCCGCTTTCGTTAAGATTTCTTAGCGCTCTCTTTTTCCGTCTTCCTTTTATGTTACGATAAACGTGTTCTTGCGATAAAGGATTTTCAAAGGATTTTTCAATGAAGTGATGTGCCTATGAATGAAAAGCTCAAGGAAAAAACAAGCGAAGCCCTCTCCAGTGTTCTCCCGATCACACTCATCGTACTGCTCTTAAGCGTCGTGCTGGTTCCCATGGAGATCGGCACCATTGCACTGTTTCTGACCGGTGCCGTGCTGCTCATCATCGGCATGGGATTTTTCCAGCTCGGTGCGGAGATTTCCATGACGCCGCTCGGGCAGGGAATCGGCGGGCGCATCGTGCGGAGCAAGAGCCGGATCCTTTGTCTCCTGGTCTGCTTCGCCACCGGTGCTCTTATCACCATCGCCGAGCCGGATCTGCAGGTGCTCGCCAATCAGGTGGCATCCATCCCCAACAATGTGCTGATCTGGACCGTTGCGGCCGGTGTCGGCGTATTCACCGCCATTGCCGTGCTGCGCATTCTGCTGCGGATCCCGCTGGCCAGAATGCTGCCGGTGTTCTACGTCCTGTTGTTCGCGCTGTCCCTGCTGGTTCCCCGGGAATTCCTGGCGGTTGCCTTTGACGCCGGCGGCGTTACAACCGGACCCATGACCGTTCCCTTCATCATGGCTCTGGGCATCGGCTTTTCCTCCATCCGCGGGCGCTCCGGCAGTGCCGATGACAGCTTCGGCCTCATCGCTCTTTGCAGCATCGGTCCCATTCTCATGGTTATGCTGCTGGGCATTTTCTATCACCCCTCCGAGGCTGCCTACGCCACCGTGGAAATCGCGTCCGTTCTCACTACGCGGGATGTTGCCGCACAGTTTCTGCAGGCCTTTCCGCAGTACATCGCGGAGGTGCTGCAGAGCACGCTCCCCATTGTCGGTGTATTTGTTCTGTTCCAGCTGCTCACCCGGCACTACAAGGGCCGGCAGATTGTCCGTATGCTGATCGGCTTTGGCTACACAATGGTCGGCCTGATCCTGTTCCTGACCGGCGTCAACATCGGCTTTGCCCCGGTCGGAAATCTTCTCGGCAGCGGTCTGGCTGACAGCCGTCTGTCCTGGCTGCTCATTCCCATCGGCATGGTCATCGGCTATTACATCGTCAAGGCAGAGCCTGCCGTGCAGGTTCTGAATGAGCAGGTTGAGAATATCACCGGCGGCATGATTTCACGCAATGCCATGAACCGCACGCTCCAGGCCGGTGTCGCCTGCGCCGTAGCGCTCTCCATGGTGCGCGTTCTCACAGGCCTGAGCATCTACTGGATTCTGATTCCCGGCTATGCCGCTGCGCTGATCATGGCGCATTTTGTTCCCACCGTATTCGTCGGCATTGCCTTTGACTCCGGCGGCGTTGCAAGCGGACCGATGACCTCGACTTTCCTGCTGCCGCTTGCCATGGGCGCCTGCAGCGCAGCCGGCGGGAACATTGTCACCGACGCCTTCGGTGTGGTCGCGCTGGTTGCCCTCGCGCCGCTCATCGCCGTACAGCTCATGGGACTGATTTATCAGTACAAATCCAGCCGTCACGCCGCTGTCTCGGCAGGCTACGACGACACTATTGTAGAACTGGAGCTAAGCTTATGAAAAAGGAACCGATTTCCATTCCCGCGCATCACGCCCCGTCGGACGGACTCCGCATACTCCTGTCCATCACCAACGACGAGGACTGCAGGCAGGTGGAGGAAACCTTCCGGCAGCAGCACATTCCGCTTTTGTGCGAGCTGCGTGCCAAGGGAACTGCCCCCTCCGAATTTCTGGATATCCTCGGACTGGGCGGTACAACGCGCATTCTGACCCTCGGCTATGTCCGCAAATCACAGGTGCGTGATACCTTCCGGGCCATCAACGGTTCGCTTTCCTATCACCGAAGAGGGACCGGCATTGCCGTTACACTCCCGCTGAACGGTGCGCAGGGCGCGCTGATCCACCTTCTGCAGGGAAGCGCCGCAGCCGCTTCTCCCGACACCGACAGCTCAGACGATTCCAAGGAGGAACCCACTATGTCTCAGACACGCAGCAGCTCTGCTCCGTCCTATGCCCTGCTCCTGATCAACGTTCATACCGGCTACAGCGATGCTGTGGTGGATGCCGCCAGAGAGGTCGGCGCCCGCGGCGGCACCGTACTCCACGGACGACGGATCGCACAGGAAAATGCCCTTCAGGACCTGGGCTTTGACGGACAGGAGGAGCAGGACAGCGTCCTGATCGTCGTCCCGTCCGAAAAAAAAGCTCCGGTCATGCAGGCCATTGCCGAAAAATGCGGCCTGAATACACCGGCTCACGGCGTGATTGTCTCGCTCCCTGTTGATGACGTCATGGGACTGGTATAGTCCGCTGCATCTGCGTTTCCCAGCTCAGGCCTCGGCGGCCGCAATGATCTTCTGAATCTCCTGCAGATTTCCGGCAAAGTGGATCCCCTCCAGCCGGTCCGGGCTGGAGAGGCCGGTCTCAAGCATGTGATCCAGAAGGTGCTTCAAATCATCGTAATAGCCATTCAGATTGTAGAGAATGCAGGGCTTTGTCAGATGCTTCAAAGACACCATCGACATAACCTCTGAAATCTCCTCCAGCGTTCCGGTTCCTCCCGGAAAGGCGATGAAGGCATCTCCCTTTTCGATCAGGAGCTTCTTTCTCTCTGCCATATCCTTTGTCACCGTAAGCTCAGTCAGGCCCTTATGCTGGAATTCTGCCTCCATGAAGAACTCCGGCTCCACGCCGTACACCTTGCCGCCTGCTGCCAGAACACTGTCCGCAATGAGTCCCATAAGGCCGCTTTTAGAGCCGCCGTATACCAGACTGTTGCCGCTCTCTCCGATCCACGTTCCGAGCTCACGAATCGCATCTGCAAATTCCGGAAGGTTTCCTTCCATCGATCCAAGATATACTGTAATATTCATATGTTCTCCTCTTTTATAAACGGATGTCAGAGCCAAAGGCCCGTGCCCACAGACGATACCGGATTCATGTCATGCAGAAAGGATTCCTATGACAACCACCGATGATACCAACGATCTTGTCTCTGTTATCGTACCAATGTACCACGCTGCGCCCTATATTGCGAATACCATTCACTGTGTAGAGCAGCAAACCTGGACCAATTGGGAGCTGCTGCTGGTGGATGACTGCGGCGGTGATGACACGCTGTCCGTTGCCTTGGCCTGTCAGAAAGCCTCTGCATTCGGCTCACAGATCCGCATTATTCAGAATGAACGGAACATGGGTGCTGCAAAGAGCCGCAATCACGGCGTTTCCTGCGCAAGAGGCCGCTACATTGCATTTCTGGACGCCGATGATGTGTGGCTCCCGGAGAAGCTGGAACGAGAGCTGCAGTTTCTGCGTACCTGCGAGAGCGGTTTTGCCTTCACATCCTATGAATTCGGCGATGAAAACGCACAGGGAACCGGCAAAATTGTCCATGCACCTGCCAGCCTTGGCTTTTCACAGGCTCTGAGCCGGACGGTTATCTTCACCTCCACGGTTCTGCTGGATACACAGAAAATCCCGAAGGCGCTCATTCATATGCCGGACATCGGCTCCGAGGACACGGCACTGTGGTGGAGCCTTTTAAAGACCGGCATTACTGCCTGCGGTCTTGATGATGTCCTGACCGTTTACCGACGGCCCGCGAAATCCCTTTCTTCCAATAAGCTCTCGGCCATCCGCCGCATGTGGATTCTTCTCCGGCAAATCGGCGGCTGCGGCCGAATCCGTGCACTGTATCACCTGATCGGATGGGCCGTTCGCGCAACGCTGCGGCGGATGTAACAGTATACATGCCCGCCACCCTGTCGCTTGGCTGGCGCGTGTACTATAGCGATACGAGCACAGGGCCCCGGGACACTTGTCCGTGTCCCGGGGCCCTTTTCGTTCTCAATCGCTTTTGACTTCGATCACGTTCGATTCCGACTGCGTCCCTGTCGTCTTATTTCACTACAGTGAAGTCAACTACGGCTACGCTCTCCATGTCCGCAATCTTATCACGGATTTCATCTTCCTCTGCGCCGGCCAACTTTCCTTCCGTCTCGATCTCGACGGTTCCGTCTGCCTTATTCGTGATGGTACCGCGGTTGGTGAAGGCCAGTCCGTATTTGCCGTCCGAATTCTGTTCCACCTTCATCTCGCCATACTGAACCATGTTGCAGTTGTACAGGATGCCGTTCTCGCAGCGGATCGGGTAGCCGGTTCCGCCGGTCATGACATTGCCCAGGTACTGCACCTTATCTCCGTTCTGTACGTACAGATAAGCGGTCAGGGATACGTTCTCTCCGTTATCCCACTGATAGGTGAAATCCGTTACGGCAAGAACATCGCCGTCATAGCCGTCAATCGTCAGCTTGGCATAGCCATAGCCCGCCGGGAGCTGTGCGAGGACATCGTCATACGATGCATACTCTGCGCCCCAGAACCGAACCGGTGTCTTCTCTCTTCCGGAGGCCAGAAGTGTCTCAAACTCCTCATCCGTCGAAATGCCGGTGTCCTCCGAGGAGGTATTGATGTCGTCATTCTCCCGGACAAAGCCGCCGAAGGAAACCGTTCCGTCACTCTCGCTGTAGCGGCTGACATCCTTCGTATAGAAGAGGCCGTTGGTGTCCTTGCTGATCTTCATCTCGCCGTATTCATCCGCGCTGCACACATAGAGGACGCCGTCCTCGCAGCGAATCGGATCGTCCTTTCCGCCCGCGGAAAAGGCATTGCCGACATTCGTAAGCTTGCCGTCGCTGTCATAGGCATACAGGCTGACGCTCGATGCGGCGGCTGTCGTGTCATCCAGGGAATACAGCGTATCGGTAACTGCCAGAACATACGCGGTCGAGCCGTCCAGAGAAATGTAGGCAAAGCCCTCATTGTCTCCGCTTAAATAGCTGAGAACTTCCGCGTAGGAATCAAACTTATCAATTCCTGCCTGCTCCTGGATAAAGTCAGACGGGATAAAGCCTTCCTCGTACTCCTCTGCCTCAGCAGGCTCCGTTTCAGCCGCTTCGGAAGTCTCCTCCGCCGCCTCAGTATCCGCTGTTTCTGCCGACTCTGCCGTATCCTCTGTACTTGCACTTGCGGCCGGAGCAGTGCTCTCTGCGCTGCCGCACCCTGCGAGCAATGTTCCCATCATCGCTGCCGTCAGTACCATTACCATCTGTTTTTTCATAATGTTGTCTCCTTTCCGCATTCTTTTTCATGAGCGGTATCGGTCAAAGCTTCGTACGAAAAGCTTTATGCAATAACTTCATGCAAGAGTCTCATACGAAAAAGCTTTGGTTCATTATACCGTATTTCTATGGTTTGCGGATAGTGTGAGTTTCTTTCCCTTCTGAATGACGTGCCGCAGCTCTAGCTGCGAATCCACCAGCAGAACATTCCCATAGCAGCCCTCTGCAATTCTCCCGTAGTCCCTGTCCGCGCCAATGGATTTCGCCGGATTCTCTGCTGCCGCGCGAACCGCCGCCTCCAAAGGAACTCCCGCCTTCCGCACACAGACCTTCATGCAGTCATACAGATTTGTCACACTGCCGGCAATGGTTCCCGGGGCGCCGGTCAGAACCGCTTTGTTCCCTCTTACCGTTACTGCCTGACCGCCGAGCTGGTACACTCCGTCTCCCAGTCCTGTCGCCTCCATGCTGTCCGAAATCAGAATCATCTTCTCCTCGCCGAACATGCGGAAGGCGGCACGGATCATCGCCGGATGCACATGACTGCCGTCTGCAATCAGCTCCGCCTCTGCTCCCGCCTCCATCGCTGCCGGAATGGGGCCCGGCTCCCGGTGCTGCAGACCCGGCATGGCATTAAACAGATGCGTCACATGGCTTGCACCTTTGGCAAAGGCGGCCTTTGCCGTCTCATAGCTGCACGCGGTATGTGCAAGCGATATTCGCACGTCACCGGCACAGTTCTCAATAAACTCCATTGCTCCGGGCTCCTCCGGTGCAAGGTCCACGAGCCTTATAAGCCCGCCGCTTTTCTCCTGCAGCCGCCGGAACATTCCTTCGTCCGCCGGCAGGATGTAGCCCGGATTCTGTGCACCGGCCTTCCTCGGGCTGATGAATGGTCCCTCCATGTTGATGCCGATCAGGTCTGCCCCTGTTTCCGCGTGATATGCCGCTGCCTTCTGCATAATGCCGCTGAGAATCTCTTCGCTGTAAGACATCGTCGCAGGACAGATGGCCAGAATGCCGTTCCCGGCCTCATATTCTGCGATTTTCTGCAGCTCCTGCTGTGAGGCCTGACAGAAATCGTATCCGACTGCTCCGTGAAAATGAATGTCAACAAGCCCCGGAATCGCATACAGTCCGCCGGCGTCGATGCTGTCCTCTCCCTCCTCTGCAGCAAGAGGCTCCCTCGAGACCTGCCGGATCCGCGTATCCGCTATCCGAACATCTGCCCGCTTAAACGCGTGCTCTGCGGTATATACATACGCATTGTGAATAACCATACATTTCCCCGCCCTGCGGCACTTCCGCCGCCTCCTGTTTCGCACCTTGGACTCCCGCCAATTTCAATCGTGAATATGCATGCAGGCAGAGAGTTCACATTGAAAATTTGGCAGGTGCAAAGCCGATGCAAAAAGGTAATTACTCAGAGCAGCATCATCAGTGTTCCGGCAACGATCAGCACCAGCCCCAACAGCGCCTTTTTCGAAAGCCGTTCGCCGAACACGATTCCTGAAAAGCCGATGGATACCAGAATGCTCAGCTTATCGATGGGAACCACCACACTGGCAAAGCCGTCCTGCAGTGCCTTGTAATAGCACAGCCACGACGCGCCGGTCGCAAGACCGGAGAGACAGATAAAACTCAGTTCCCCTCTGGGAATCTCCCGCAGCGTATGCTGTTTGCCCTTGATAAATACGATCAGCCATGCCATAACCAGCACAACGCCGGTGCGGATCGCCGTGCCGAGATTGGACTCCACACCTTCAATGCCGATCTTGCCCAGAATCGATGTCAGAGAGGCAAAGACCGCCGAAAGGACTGCATACAAGAGCCAGCTTTTCTTCTCCGTCTTGTCTTTATCCGACGCCTTCTTCTCGATCATCAGGAAGGTCCCGGCTCCGATCAGAATCACTGCCAGTCCCTTCAGCCACGAAACCGGCTCTCCCAGGAAGATCAGTGCCAGCAGAATGGTGAGGATGGTGCTGGATTTGTCAATCGGCACCACCTTGTTGACATCACCTGCCTGCAGCGCGCGGAAATAGCACAGCCACGATGCGCCGGTCGCAATGCCGGAGAGGACCAGGAAGATCCATGTCTTCGCACTAAGAGACGTAATCGTACCGAAGCTGCCGACGATTGCCACCATCAGCCACGAAAAAATCAGCACCACAATGGTCCGGATCGCCGTCGCCGCATCCGAATCGGTTTTCCGGATGCCGCACTTTGCAAGCACTGCTGTCAGACCGGCAAACAGTGCAGAACCAAACGCACATAAAATCCACATAGCTTCTGCCTCCGTTCTTTTTCCTTATGCTTCTTTATTCCGACATTCGTAACTATTCCGAGCCCATTCGCAAAATCGCTTGGCTCTGAATAGTTACCGACATTCTATCACGCAGCGCAGCAATTGGTTATACGCTGCCGTCCGATGCAATTTCCTCACCGGGCAACTGATCACCGTTCACTCGCCGGCCAGGCGACAATGTGACAGGTGATAAACAGATAGTACCTATTCAGAAAAAGGGACACAGCTGCTGCTGTGTCCCTCCTATAAGTATCATTGCATTCTCTTTTCGTGCCGCCTGCGCGCAGCAACCGGAATCGCAGATCAGTCAAGCGCAAGTGCTGCAGCCAGTGCGTCTGCCGTTGCAATAACCGCATTTCCCGGAGCCTTGGCAGCCTCTCCGATCACGATGACCGTCTTTGCTGTCTTCTCGCAGGTCTCCTTCAGCGCTGCATTTGCGCGGGAGCCCATGGCCAGAACCACGTTGTCATACCCCCTGAGTGATCCCTCGCTGCCGTCAGCCAGCGTGTAATCCACGCCGTCGGTGTAGAACTGTCCGACCTTCGCGCCGGGGCAGAGCAGCACGTTGTGCTCCTCGAAGTTCTCGAACATGTAGCGGCGATTCTCCTTGGTAACATCCTGTGCAATGATCGGCTTCATCTCGATGATGCCGACCTCATGGCCGCGCTCCGCAAGATACTCTGCCGCCTCGCAGCCAACCATGCCGCCGCCGACAACCAGTACCTTCTTCCCGACGGTTCCCTTTCCTTCCAGAAGATCCTGCGCGGTAATATATCCGCACTCCTTCAGTCCCGGAA
The DNA here is from genome assembly GCA_963650385.1 of Clostridium sp. CAG:508. Lineage (GTDB taxonomy): Bacteria > Bacillota > Clostridia > Lachnospirales > Lachnospiraceae > CAG-791. The sequence goes on from CAVJLL010000007.1 coordinate 63,897, forward strand.
TCGGCAGTACCAGCGGATTGGAGCCGGTTGCAAGAATGATGGCATCCGGGCCGAGCTCCTTCAGAAGCTCCTCGGTTGCCTCGGTGTTCACCCGAAGCTCCACATGCTCCTCCTCGCAGTGAACGATCATGGAGCGAATTGCCTCGGAAAGCTGTCCCTTGCCCGTCGGATACGATGCAATGCGGAAATTGCCGCCCAGCTCCGGCTCCTTCTCCAGAAGCGTTACATGATGGCCTCTCTTTGCGCACGCATACGCTGCATACAGACCGCCGGGGCCGCCGCCGATGACAACAACCTTTTTCGGCGATGCAGCAGGAGTCAGTGCCTTCTCCTTTCCTACGCAGGGGTTCACCGCGCAAGTGATGGCCTTGCCGGCAAACATGTTCGGAACGCATCCCAGAAGGCAGCCGATGCACGGAGAAAGCGACTCCAGGCGTCCGGTTCTGGCCTTATTCGGCAGCTCCGGATCTGCAATGCTCTGTCTTCCGAAGGCAACGAGATCCGTACGTCCCTGCTTCACCAGGAGCTCTGCGTACTGCGGCTCCGTAAAACGTCCGACAATGATGACCGGAACCGAAACGGCACGCTTGATCTCCGTCACAAGGTCTGCATTGAAGCCGCCGTGCGTAACGCCCGGAGCCCACATAAACTCATCGCGCAGATGGACCGCACGCGTTACATGAATGGCATCCACGCCGCACTCCTGCTCGAGGTAGGCAGCAACAGCAGCCGCATCCTGTACGGACTGTCCGCCCGGAACCTCGTCACTGGCATTGATGCGGCAGATGATCGGCATCATGCCGCCGGTCTTCTGACGGATATTTTCGATGATGAGGCGCGGCAGGCGCATACGGTTTTCAAAGCATCCGCCGAACTCATCCGTACGGTGGTTGGTTCTCTGTGAGATAAAGGTGCTCACGAGATACCCGTGGGCGCAGTGGAGCTCCACCATATCAATGCCGGCCATCTGTGCACGTCTTGCTGCATCGCCGTAGCACTCGATGATACGGTACAGTTCTTCCTTCGAAACCGCCTCCGGCGTCTCTCTGCCGACTGCTGCCGGCATAGCGCTTGCGGCCTTCAGCGGATAGCCGGTAAGCGCAGAGCTGCCCTCCGGGCCTGCATGCTGGAGCTGAATGCTCATCTTCGCCCCATATGCATGACAGGCATCCGCTACGCGGCGGAAGCTGTCCACGCATCTGTCTTCAAAAAGACAGGGCTTACGCGGGCCGCCCTTTGCCTGCTCATATACAACCGTGGACTCGATGGTAATCAGTCCGAAGCCGCCCTTTGCTCTGGCTGCATAGTAGCCAAGCGATGCATCGCTGAGCGTACCGTCGGTGTTGGCCAGATTGTTGCCCATGGGCGGAACCACAAAACGGTTCGGAACTGTAACATTCCCGATCTGAATCGGTGAAAACATTGCCGGAAACTTCATAAATGCCTCCTTTATCTCACAAAAATGCAGCGGCCCGCCAATCGCGTCCTTCGCGCCATGCACCGGGGCCGCCGCACATTCAACTGCACAGATGCAGTCAACTTTTATTCCGAATCAGTCCCGCAGTGATCAGGAGAAGAACTTCTCCATAACCTCCTGCGTGGGCATATCCTTCCCCGTGTAGAGATGGAAGGCCTCCGCTCCCTGCCAGAGCAGCATTCCGATGCCGCCGACAGCCGCCTTGCAGCCTGCCTCCTCTGCATCCAGAATCAGCTTGGTCTTGCGCGGGTTATATACGGTATCCGCAACCACCAGGTCCTTGCGCAGAAGCTCCGGTGCAATCAGGGTCTGTCCGTCCAGCGGTGCCATGCCGACCTTGGTGGCATTTACCAGCATGGTGCTGCCTTCAATGGAAGCCTTCAGTGCGTCCTGATTTTCCAGCTTTTCTACCGTAACCTTGCAGCCGGGAACTGCCTCTGTGAGCTTTTTGCAGGTCAGCTCGGCATTTGCATAGAACTCATCATCCTGGTTGAAAATATGGATCTCTGCCGCTCCGTCAAGGGCTGTCTGTACCGCGATTGCAGTAGCAGCACCGCCGGCTCCCAGAAGCGTGATCTTCTGTCCCGCTACCTCGATGCCGTTCTCCTTGAGATTGCGTACAAATCCGATTCCGTCCGTGTTGTGTCCGGTAAGCTTTCCGTCCTCATCCGCAGTGACCGTATTGCAGGCACCGATCAGCTCCGCTGCAGGTGTGACAGCATCCAGATACTGCTTTACCGCTGTCTTATCCGGCATCGTCACATTAAAGCCGCCGACCTTCAGTGTTCTGAGCGCCTTCACGCCCTCCTCCAGCTGATCCAGCGGAACATCAAAGGCCAGGTATACGGCATCGGTTCCCGTTCTCTCAAAGCTGTAGGTGTGCATTGCCGGTGATCCGGAATGATCCACCGGCGAGCCGATCAGGCAGTATAATTTGGTATGTCCTGTGATTTTGTTCTCCATGCTAATCTCCATTCCAAACGGCGCACGCGCCGTTTTTATGTATTCCGATGCCGTCCCTTATTTCTCCAGAACTTCCGGCCATGCCTTCTGCAGAACCTCTTCGGCTGCCTTGTAGGCAAGCTTTGCGGCCTCTGCTACGCCGTGTGCCAGGAGCTCATCGCTGATTACCTCTACGCCCATCACCTGCGGCTGTACGCCCTTGGCCTTGAGCATCTTTACGAAGCCCTCCGTGTCTCCATAGCCCTTTCCGGGAAGCACACGATCATGCATGGACTCATCACGCAGGATGCTCTTGGCATAAGGTCTTGCCTGTACGTCATTGATCTGAACGGAAACCAGCTTCTCAACCGGGATATCTGCAAGATAGCTCTCATCGTAGCTCTGATCGGCGCGGATCCAGTGCCAGGAATCCAGCAGAACCTTTGCATTCTCGCAGTCCGCTGCCTTAACCACGGCCCAGGCCTTTTCGACATCCGGAATGCCGCTGTAGGGCATCGGCTCAACACCGATGTTCAGCTTGCCTGCGCGGTGGCAGAGCTCCTTCAGCTTCTGTGCGGTATGCTCCACGGAATAATTCTCCATCAGGCCGCAGTTGATGCCGGTCACGCCGAACAGCTCGCACATATGGAAGCAGATCTGCTCCTTGTACATCTGCTCATAAGAGCGATGATCCTCTGCCCACTGAACGATGTACTCAACCTCTGTTACCTTCATGTCGTACTTCTTCAGGATGTCCAGAATGTCGCTGTCATGCAGGCCCTCTGCGAGTGCATCCGCATAGGTCTCTGCGCGCAGGCCGATTCCTTCAAAGCCGGCCTCCTTTGCTGCCTTAACTCTCTCCTCAAAGGTGCACTGATCACCAAGTGTCCAGGAGCTGATCGTAATAGGATATTTTGCAGACATTGTTCTACCTCCATAGTGTTTGAATCTGTTGCATTGTTTTATGACTTCTTTTTCTTTCAAACGTACAGGGAATGGATATCCCTGCACGCTTCACACCTGTTCATACGGCTCCGGATTTCCCTCGCGTTCATCAGCGCCGCTCACGCAGCAGCCGGCATGACCACGCAGATTTTCTGAACAATTACTGAATCGCTGACTCAGAACGTATTCATCCAGACGTACTAATCCAGCTCCGCCAGAATTGCATCGCAGACCTCGGAAACCGAGAGCTCCGATGTATCGACCGCGATGTCGGCCGCCGCCTCATATTTGGGATATCTCTGATTCATGAGTTCCTGGATATCCGATGTGTTCTTTTTGCCCCTCAGGAGCGGACGGTCGTCGTTGTCCTTTACTCTCTCCAGGATGGCCTCTGGGCTGGCCTTGAGCAGTACCGTCACTCCGCCCCGGTGCATAGCGGCAACATTTTCCTCTCTCATTGCCGCGCCGCCTCCGCAGGACACGATGGCCGGCGTATCCGAGGCAAAGGACTCCAGAAGCTCCGTCTCCAGCCTGCGAAAATAGGGCTCGCCCTTTTTCTCGAAGATCTCCGGAATGCTCATGCCCTCCTGCTCAGCAATCTGTGCATCCATCTCTACGACAGGAAATCCGAGACGCTTGTGAAGCTCCTGTGCCACCGTAGATTTTCCTGCTCCCATGAAGCCGATTAAGAATATGGTTTTCGTCATTGCTCTGTCCTCCTCTGCGGCCGGTTCGTATGAGACCGTCCGATTCCGCTGCCGCAGCCGCGCATCTCACGCCTCCTGCGGTCCTTTGTTAAAGCAGCGGTTGAGATACAGTGCGAGCAGCACGCCGATAAATGTCACAACAATATTAAACAAAACCACATATCTCGGTCCATCGGTACCGCCAACCTTTGTGAGAATTCCTGCCACGCTGATTACGAGGTAGTTGGCCACGCTGGAAGCAATCATAACGATCGATGTAATGACGCCGCGGTGCTTCGGGAACATCTCGTTGGCAACCGCCGTTACCAGCTGCAGTACGCCGCCTGCTGCAAAGAAGCCCAGAAGGAATCCGCCCGCAAGGCACATCCAGGGTGTTCTGATAAAATAAAGCGCGATCAGCACCACCAATGCTACCGAAGGATATCCGATCAGGATCTTCACCGGCTTGATGCCTCTTTTAAGAAGTGCTGCACTGACGAACAGCGCAACGACGATGCCCACGGAATAGAAGGACTGAATCTGGCTCGGCTCCGACAGACCGTAGAGCTTGCCCAGCTCCTGGTTGCAGTTCATCCACAGCATGAAGGTTGTGGATGTGGTGAAACCCAGCGCGATGAGAACGATGGAAGCCGGCGTAAAGTGCATTTTTTCCTTCTGTCCGTTCCCCTTTTTCGCCGGAGTGAACTCCGGGAACGGGAGAAAGGCAAGGAAGATGCCGTCGATGATAATGATTCCGGCACATACCAGGAAAATCGTTGCAAACGGCAGCTGATTGCCTGCCACAAAACGAATGGCAAACGGAAGGAGGAACTGGGCGATGGAAATCGACATCTTCGTAAAGATATTCGCTATGGTTCCTTTTTCCTTGAAGATTTCCATGCAGGACGGCGTGATGCTGGTGTCCAGGAAGGAATTCGCCATTCCGCTGATCACAGCGAGCACATAGCCGACATACATGTTGGGTGCAAATGTGATGCTGAGGAAAAATACGGCATACAGCGCGCATCCGATGAGTCCGGACACCCGTCTTCCGAACCGGTCGGAAAGCGGTCCTGCGACCGGGAAGGCCACCAGACGTCCCAGGCCGATGGCTGCGATAACGGCCACAACGCCGGATACGTCAAAGCTTCCGTCTGCAAGCGTCTGAGCGCCCCAGAGGGATGCCAGCTCCTGCTTGTACTGTCCCATGATGGTCGCTGCAACGCCCAGTACAAAGTAGGTCATGTACAGAGCAAACGCCGTGGGATAATATCTTGCGGACTCATTTTTCTGTTTCATACGTGTAGTTCCCTTTCCTCGTTACCTTGTTTGTATCTGTTCAGTTTTCCCCTGCTCTTATGCGTAGAGCAGGTTCCGGATCTCATCAATCGGCATCTGCTCGCCGGTATAGAGCCGGAATGCCTCTGCCCCCTGGCACAGGAGCATTCCCAGGCCGTTGCAGACAACACAGCCGGCTGCCTCGGCTTCCTTTAAGAGCTTGGTCTGCGGCGGTGCATAGACGGCATCCGTCACGACCAGGTCCTTACGAAACCATCCGGTGTCCTCGATCAGCGAAGCGTCCTCATTCGGTGCCATGCCGACTCTCGTCGCATTCGAGAGGATGTCCGCTTCCGCGATGGTTTTCTTCAAAAGCTCCTTATCCGCCAGATCATTTAATACGAAGCGGCAGCCCGGAACTGCATCTGCAATTCTCTGTACCGTTTTCTCCAGGTTCCCCCAGAATGCATCCTTCAGGTTAAAGATGCTGATCTGCTCCGCGCCCTCCAGCGCTGCCTGTGCGGCAATGGCGGATGCTGCACCGCCGCCGCCTAAGAGCACAATCTTCTTGCCCTTCACCAGCACGCCGCTGCGCTCCAGATTCCGGGTGTAGCCCATGCCGTCCGTGTTGTAGCCGATGAGCTTTCCGTTGTCATTGACAATCGTATTCACCGCACCGATGGCCTTTGCAGCCGGTGCCAGCTCATCCATGTATTTCAGTGCTTCCTGCTTGCAGGGCATGGTCACATTCGCGCCGCGGAAATGCAGCAGCTTCAGTGCATGGATCGCATCGCCGGTTTTCTCAAGCGGAACGTCAAAGGCCAGATATGCATAATCCAGTCCGTATTTGTCAAAGCAGTAGTTGTACATTTCCGGTGATTTGGAATGGGCCACCGGTGTACCGATCAGTCCCAGCAGTGTTGTCTTCCCTGTTATCTCCATCATTACCTCCTATGCCGCTGTTCTTCGGCGGCAGCCTGGGGAGAATTTCACAAAGGTAAATTCTCCGATAGGAATAAACAGCGCACCCGGTCCGTCCCATCGGCGTCCTCGAATGCGTTATTTTTTTGACAATCTCAACTTACGACACCTTCCTTTCAGAAACAAATAAAGATTTTCAATCGGTTTCATAGACTTTTTCGATGAATTCTTTTATATTTGACAGTGATTTCCGAGGGGGCATCTATGAATCTTCTGCATTTACGTTATTTTGCCGAACTGGCCAAAACCCAGCATTACACACGTGCTGCCGAGGCACTTTGCATCACACAGCCGACGCTGAGCCATGCCATCAGTCAGCTGGAGCAGGAGCTCGGTCTCCCGCTTTTCGAACGGCAGGGGCGAAGTGTACGGCTCACCCACCACGGAGAGCAGTTTCTCGAGTATACCAACCAGGCCCTTGCCAGCCTCGACGAGGGCGTTGAGCTGCTGCAGAGCGTAGGCCGCGGGGAGGGAATCATCCGCCTCGGCTTTCTCCGGACACTCGGCGTAGATTTTGTTCCCAAGCTTGCCGCGGACTTTCTGAAGCAGAATCCCGGCCGGAATATCCATTTTATCTTCCATACCGGTGTAACCGGCGAGCTGTTAAACGGCCTCTCCGAGCGCCGGTACGATCTTTTATTCGCCTCCAGGCCTTCCGAGGAATCCGGTTTCTCCAGCACCCCGGTGAGCAAGCAGGACCTTGTCCTCATCGTCCCGAACGGCCATCCCCTTGCGGATCGCCAGATGATTGATCTTGCAGACACCGTTCCTTATCCGCTGATCTGCTTTGCAAAAGGGTCCGGGCTGCGCGATGTCATCATGAATCTGTACAGCCGGATCGGTGCCTGTCCCAACGTTGCGTATGAGACGGAGGAGGACCAGGTTGTTGCCGGCCTTGTAGCACAGGGCTTCGGCATTGCCGTCGTCCCTTACATGGAGATGCTGTTCCGGCTGAATGTTAAGATTCTGCCCATCGTCCATCCGACCTGGGAACGGTATTTTTATTTGATCCATGATGAGAAGGCTTTTCTGTCTCCCGCCGTTCAGCAGTTCCGCCGGTTTGTTCTGGATCAGACCCCCGATACCGTAAAATTGCACAAATAAAAAAGATGCACAAAAACATGTGCATCTTTTTGACTTCATAGAGCATTTCTATCAGATGGATAGAAAAATTTTTATACCTGCAGCTGTGCCATTCTCTCGCAGAGATCCTTGATATAAATCTTCCTCGGGAGCATCTGTCTCCACTTCTCCGGAATTGCATCGTATCCGTAATACAGTCCGCACAGTCCGCCGCAGATCGCAGCGACCGTATCGGTATCGTATCCCAGATTGACGCAGGTCAGCATGGCCTGCTCATAGGAATCCGTGGTCAGTGCGCACCACAGTGCCGCCTCCAGTGAATCCACAACATACCCGTAGCTGCGGATCTTCTGCCGCTTTACCGTGCGCAGCACCGTCAGATCCCTGCACCGCTTATAAAACGGCAAATCCTCCGCAAAGTCTGCATCCTGCTCATAATGTGCCATTGCCTCATCCATTCCCTCCTGCAGAAGCTCCTGCAAAGGAGCCTTCGCCGAGGGCTCTGACCGGAGAATTGCCCGCACCAGGTAAAAATAGATGCCGCATGCCAGCTGCGATCTGCGATGGGCATGCGTCAACGCGGAACACTGATGCACCAGCTGCAGTGCCTCCTGCTCCTGTGTCTCATTTCCCAGCAGATAGAGACAGACCGGAAGGATCCGCATCAACGATCCGTTCCCATTGTTGTATTCCTCGGCTCCGCCGCAGGCGGTCACATCAAAGCCGTTGTTCAGAAAGGACAGAATGGCGTCCATCGTACCGTGGCCGATGTCATACGCCTTGCCAAAGGGTGTATATTTGCCCTTCAGAAGCCACTGCCCATAGCAGTGCATCACCGCCGGCAGCTCCAGCTGTCCGCGTTCGAGGATGCTGTCCATAGTCGCCAGCGCAAGGCTCGTATCGTCCGTCCAGCTGCCCGCCGGCATATCATAGGTCCCGTGTCCGATCATATCCTGCACCGGATGCTCGTCCATTTCCTCCCGGCGGCGGAACTGCACAGGACACCCCAGCGCATCCCCCACTGCCAGGCCGAAAATTCCGCTCATCCACACCTGCTCCAGATCTGCATGATGCTCAAATGCCATAATCTCCCCTCCGATCATTCTCTACAGATACTTCCCCATTATCTCATACAGCTTCTCAATCTGGAATGGCTTACCCAGGTGGTCGCTCATGCCAGCCGCAATGGCAGCCTGCCGGTCCTCCTCAAATGCGTTTGCCGTCATGGCGATGATCGGAATGTTTGCCAGTCTCTCATCCTGCAGAGCGCGTATTTCCTTCGTCGCCTGATAGCCGTCCATAACCGGCATCATCACATCCATCAGAACAAGCGCATAATCGCCCGGCTTTGATTGGGCCAGCATATCCACCGCCTGCCGGCCGTTTTCTGCGGTGTCTGCATGAATGCCCGCCTCCTCCAGGATTGCAACCGCAATTTCCCGGTTCAGCTCCACGTCATCGGCCAGCAGTACGCGCTTCCCGCGCAGCTGCTCCGCATCGAGCCTGGCAGCCTTCCCTTTTTCCTCCGTATTCTGATTCTCCGCTGTCCGGAATCGGAGCCTCACGACAAATTCACTGCCGACGCCGGGCGTACTCTCCACCGTGATGCTGCCGCCCATCATATCGACAATATTCTTGGTAATGGCCATGCCAAGGCCCGTGCCTTCCACCTGGCTGACCGTGGTGCTCCGTTCTCTTGTAAACGGATCAAACAGCGTCTCCAGGAATTTCGGGTTCATGCCGATCCCGGAATCCTTTACCGAAAACTCAAAATCCGCATACCCCTCCGGCGCCGATGCTTTTTCCTCAATTCTGACCCGGACACTTCCGCCCGGCTCCGTATATTTGATGGCATTGGAGGCAATGTTAATCAGAATCTGATTAACCCTCAGCTTGTCGCAGATAATATTCTCGTGCGTCACATTGATCGTATCAATGTGAAAATCAAGATTCTTGGCAGCAACGGACGACTGCAGAATGCTGCTCAGGCCATCCGTGATATCCGGAAGAGAGCATTCTCCCTCCTGAATGCGAACCTTTCCGCTTTCAATTCGGCTCATGTCGAGGACGTCGTTGATCAGGCTCAGCAAATGGTCGCTGGATACGCTTATTTTCTCAAGGTAATCCCTGATAACATCCTTGCCGTCATCAATGTGGGCAAGGGCAAGCGATGTAAATCCGACAATGGCATTCATCGGCGTGCGGATATCATGGCTCATATTGGAGAGGAACTGGCTCTTGGCCTGATTGGCATAATCGGCCCGGTCTCTCTCAACCTTAAGCGCCGCCATTGCCTCCTCCTTAATTTTCCTGGTTTCCTTCTCGAACTGTGCCTTCTGCAGCGCAGAAGCCGCCTTTGATCCCATATAGAAAAGAGAAAGGCAGAGCGCTGCCAGCACGAGCATTCCGATTACAATCATTCGGATGACGGCGCTCTGGTATTCCAGAAGCGAACTGTTCAGAGTCCTGACAGGCACCATGCAGATGAGCTCATCGCTGCTGGTTTTCAGCGGACAAAAGCCGACATAATACATGTTCTCCCCGCTGCCGATCCGGCTCCCCCCCGTCCCGAGGGTTTCCGTTTTCTGCCGGAAATCGCTGTACTGCTGCTCCGACAGGCTTCCTTCCTTTTTCATGTGCTTCAGCAGCGAATAGTTGCGGTAGAATTTATCCCCCTCCTGGTTGGTATACGTCACGATCCCGCTCTCATCCACTGCAAACAGAAGCGCCTGTCCGCCATAGCCGCTTATCTCAAACAAACTGTCAATATTGGACCGGGCGAATAAAACCCCGATTGCCGCAAACTCCGTACCGTCCACACAATACGAATCGCAGGGAATCGCCACCAGATAACAGTTCTCCTTGTCCGTGCCCGCATTCCAGGAAACGCTCTGGGCAAGCCGTTCTTTTTCCTGCAGCTTGATCAGCGAGCTGCTCTGGATATCCAGATAGCTCTCTGTGCCGTCCGTCGTCATGACCTGTCCGTTTTCCTTGATGAACAGGATCTGTTCCGACTCATCGTCCGTCATTGCATCCAGAAAGCGCTTATTCTCACGCAGCACAATGGAGCGATTTTCGTCCTGGAAAAGGTTTTTATCAATTCGCTGCAGCCTTGTGTAGAGATTGTCGATCTGAAGATCATACGACTGTTCCATCTGTTCGACGACCGCGGACATATTCGTCTCGCCGTTGCGGGTGATATAGCTTTCCATTCTCCGAACGGTCAGAAAGAGGAAGGCCGCCATGATCACCAACAGCAGAACGAGCAGGATCAGAAGCAGCTTTTTATTGAGTTTGGTCTCATTCTGCATGTCAGTTTGCCCCTTCCGGATCATTCTGCTCCTTCTATCCGGATGTAATCCTCCGGTTCTGCCGGCTTCTGTCCTTCGGCAATTGCTGTCTGCCAGGCCACGGAGAGCGAGGTTTCCATCGTCTCCATCTGCGCGCCGTCCGTAATCACTCTGTCAAAAACCGTTTGCAGCTGGCCGGGGAGCAGCACCGTATATTCTGCCTCGTCCTGAACAGACTCGCCGTTCACCTGAATATCCTTCAGCGCATAGCCGTTTTCCGTCTCTGTGAGAACCAGCTTCATCCCTGAGGCCACGGGCAGCTCATACTTGTTCGTGATCCGGAATCCGGAACCGGTATCCTGCAGGTATCCGTCGACCAGCGCGCGAACATCGCTTCCCTTCAGCACTGCCGTATAAAGCGGTGTTCCCTTATTGTTGTTGCAGATCATGCCAAGCTCTGTCCATGTACATTCGCCCTCATAAACCGATGAGGAATAGCTGTAGCAGGCAGTCAGCGCAAGGGCTGCCCCGGCGGCTTCCCGGACGGTTGTCAGTACGGAGGAGGCCGCATCCCGGCCGTTGTTGTCGTTTACAGAAAGGCGATAGGTCTTTTCGAACTCGGCAGCGATTTCCTCCTCCGCTGCCTCTGCATTGATTCCGTTTTCAAAGGCTTCCAATGCCTGCTGCTCGTCCATCTCTCCTGAGAGAAGACCGCTTACTGCCCAGAGACTCGCAGCGAACGAATTGTTGGACGCATACCGGATGTAGACCGCATTCTTCTCGATCTCGTCCGTTACGCCCTCCATGCCGGACAGATCGGATGCAATCCCGTCATTGTACGAGATCATTCCCTGGCCGCCCGCGATGTACTCCTGCCCTTTTTGCGACAGGAAGCACTCCAGCACCTCCATCGCTGCAGAGAGCCTCTCCTCGTCCTTTTCCAGACTGCTGTTCAGGGAAATATTCAATGACGGATACGTGTAAACCCAGCTTTCATCCGATGTCTGGGAAAAATACGGGATCCGCACCAGCTCATCCCCCGTCATCTCCTTCAGCTCCTCCATGATGGCCGGTGTTCCCCGGAACATTGCCGTCTCCCGGATCGCGAACATGTCCATCGCATCACTGCTGTCCTTTTCCAGATCATCTGCATCCAGTCCGGTATCCGCGATAAATGCATTCACCTCGCTGAAAATGTCCGTCCACAGCTCCTCGGCGAACGGAATTTCTCCATCCGCGCTTTCCGCCTGGCTTCTCCATGAAATACCGTCTATGCCGGAAAATTTATCCAGTGCAGCACTCTGAATCAAGGTATGTGCTGCCCAGTCGCATGCAAGCTCATAGGCGTATGGCTTCACGCCATGATTCTCCAGCTCTGCACAGACCTGCACGAATTCATCGTAATTTTCTGGAATGTCAATTCCGTATTCATCCAGCAGTGTCTTGTTGACAATCATCGTCTCCGGAATGCCGCACACCGGAAGCCACTGAATCTCTCCGTCCGTATTGGTGTAATACTGCAGAATATAAGGATAGTAGCTGCTGACCGCATCGTAGGCTCCCAGATCCATCAGGTACGGGCTAAGCTCCTTTGCGTCAGCTGCAGCAAACCTTCTGGTGGTAATGATGTCCGGCAGCTCGCCGTGCTTCTCGAGGTAGTCATACAGGTATACGTTGTTGTTCCCCGCAATGAATTCGATGTTGATATCCGGGCACTGCTCCTTAACATAGGCTGTAAATTCATCAAACAGCGTGGTCTCCCACAGATACACCGTCAGCGGCGCATCCTCCTGCGCGCTTCCCGCCTGCGCTTCACCGGAAGCCCCGGAATAAGCACCGCAGCCCCCGAGCGCCCCAAGGAGCATCGCCGCGCATAACAGTCCCCCGAAAGCCTTTCGTCTTTGCATTTCATCCCCCTCTATACCGTCAGATAATTCCTCAGAATCTGCAGTACGGTTTAGTACAGCCGACATCGGTGTACAGAAAATCTATTTTATTTTACCACCAGTCTCTTATCATTCAATGAAATTGTGATAATTACAGAAAAGCGTCCCGCAAAAGCGGGACGCTGCCAGAATTTATAATGCTTGTGTTTTATAGTCTGCCCCCTTTTCCCTGAATCGTGGGGTATAGCTCTATCCCTTCATCCAACGCTTTCTCTTTTCGTCCAAACCAGGATGTCTTTGGACGAAAACTATTTGCTGTCAGCACGATAGTAAAATGTATTTCTGCCCGATCCTTCCCGGATT
>CAVJLL010000008.1:0-72153 GCA_963650385.1 Clostridium sp. CAG:508
TTGGCCAGCCACATCGAGGATTTGCGAAGCAAATTCGAGATGTGGGCTGAATAGTTACAGATCCGGCTCGATCAGGCCATAGGTTCCGCCTTTTCTCTTGTACACCACATTCAGCTGCTCCGTCTCTGCATTGCAGAACAGATAGAAGTCATGTCCCAGAAGCTCCATTTCCAGGCAGGCATCCTCCGGATACATCGGCTTCATATCAAACTGCTTGCGGCGGGAGATGCGGATCTCCTCCTCCGGCAGATAATCCTGATCCAGAAATTCCTGGCGGAATGCATTTCCCGGATCCTGGTGCCGGTCAACGATCTTGTTCTTATACTTCTTGAGCTGACGCTCAATCACTTCCTCAACCAGATCAAGGCTGATGTACATGTCATTGCTGACCTGCTCCGAACGGATGATTCCGTCCCGCACCGGAATGGTGACCTCAATTCTCTGGCGGTCCTTCTCCACACTCAGCGTCACACGGACCTGCGTTTCCGGTGAAAAGAACCGATCCAGCTTATCCAGCTTGCTGCGGATTGCACTGTCCAGTCCCTCGGTTACCTCTACGTTCTTCCCCACAATCGTATACTTCATGTATACCCCTTTCTGCCGGAATTCCGGACGGAAACCGGCGGTTGGTTTTATTGTCTATATTTTACCATGTTCAGCAGGGAAGATTCTAAAAAAAGTGTAACAATTGTGCATCCATTCACAAGATCGCCGCCGGCAGCCTTCCTTAGTCTTCCTTCGGAAGCCGTGAGCGGATGTAGCTTTCCATGACATCTGCAACGCGGCTTCGCCCGATTCTGGCGCTGTTGAGCATCATGTCGTAGTTCGCCGGATTCTTCCAGCGGTGTCCCGTGTAATACTCATAGTAGTCTTTGCGGTAGCGGTTGGTACGCTTCACCTGACGCTCTGCCTGGGCGTAGGGAATTGCCAGACGATCCTCGATTTCATGGATGCACACATCCTCCGGCGCATCCACAAAAAAGCGAAATACATTCTTCGTATCTCCCAGGACGTAATCCGCGCACTTTCCAACGATGACACACGATTCCGTCAGGGCAAGATATCGTATGATCTCCGCCTGGAAATTAAACAGACTTCTGTCCGAGAGAAAATCCTTATCCTGCGGAGAAATCTTCATGATCTCCTTCGGTGTCTGCCGCAGCATTCCCTGAAACAGCTGGCGGCGCAGCTTCTCATTCTTTTCATAGAAGAAACTCTGGTGAATGCCGCTCGCCTCCGAAGCCATATCCAGAATTTCATTCTCGTAGCAGGCAATGCCGAACCGTCTTGCCAGCTCCACTCCGGCAGATTTTCCGCCGCTTCCGTAACTCCTTGCAATTGTAATAACCATATTTCCCTCCTATGCCGCTGTTTTGCAGCGGCAGCCTGAGGAGAATTTCGCGAAGGCGAATTCTCCGATGCGAGAGTGTCATATCCGAAGGATATGACACTCTTAACAGGAGCATGCGCTATCAAGCGCATGCGAGTGTATTAAACAGAAAGATATTTCCTTACCAGTTCCTCGTCCAGCTCCTCCATCTGTCCAGAGGCCACCACAGTTCCTTTCTGCAGGATCACAAACTTCTCCGCAAGCCTCCTTGCAAATTTCAGATTCTGTTCCACAACTGCAATGGTAATGCCTGTTTCCTCTGCAATCTTGCGCAGCGTATCCGCGATCTCCATGACCACGTTCGGCTGAATGCCCTCTGTCGGCTCATCCAGAAGGATCATCCGCGGCTCACCCATAAGGCACCTTGCCAGCGCCAGCTGCTGCTGGAGTCCTCCGGACAGCACGCCGCCGTTCCGCTCCATATGCACCTTCAGCGCCGGAAAATATCCGAGAACCCATTCCTTTCTGGCTGCTGCATCCACCGAAGGATGTCCCATCGCCCCCAGCTCCAGATTCTCGTTCACCGTGAGGTACGGGATGATCTCTCTCCCCTGCGGAACGTATCCGAGCCCGGTCTGCGAGCGGCGGAAGGTTCTGACCTTTGTGATATTCTCTCCGTCAAAATGAATTTCTCCGGAGCTCACCGGCAGTATTCCCATGCAGCTCTTGAGAAACGTTGTCTTTCCCACGCCGTTCCGGCCCAGGATCGCCATCCTCTCGCCGTCCGCTATGGTCATCGAAAGATCCTGGATCACACGGCTCTTTCCATAGGACACATTGACTTTCACTGCTTCAAACATAGTCTTCTCTTTCTTCCGCAGCATATCTGCGGTTCCTTCGAACATCGCCTTTCCATAATCTGCCCGGCCGCGCATTGCGTGCCGGGCAGCACTTTTCCAGGAAATGCATCAGCTTTCCTTCAGATACACCGCAACAACCTCCGGGTTCTCGGTGATTTCATCCATAGTGCCTTCTGCCAGAACCTTTCCGTAATTGAGTACCGTCACGTATTCGGCCACCTGGCGGACAAAATCCATGTCATGCTCCACCACGATCAGCGTGTGCTTGCCCTTCATGTGCTTGATCATCTCACCCGTTTTATAGGTTTCTGTCGCCGTCATGCCGGCCGTCGGCTCGTCCAGAATAATGAGCCGCGGATCCTGGGCAATCACCATGCCGATCTCCAGCCACTGTCTCTGTCCGTGCGACAGATCACAGGCCATGAAATCTGCATAATCCTCCAGATCAATCTGCTGCAGAATGTCCTTCACCTTGTCGGAGAAGGCGGAATCCCTGCGGAACCAAAGGCACCGGGCCAAAGAGGAATATCCGTTCATCGCAATTTCGATGTTCTCTCTCACCGTCATATTGTCGAAGACATTCGGACCCTGGAACTTGCGTCCGATGTGATACCGTCCCGTGATCTCCGTCGTTGTTTTGCCGGTGATATCTGTCCCGTCGTACACAATCCGGCCGTGCGTCGGCGTTGTTTTGCCGGTTACAAGGTCCATAAAGGTCGTCTTCCCGGCGCCGTTGGGACCGATGATCACGCGAAGCTCGCCGTCATAAATCTTCATATTGACATCCGTCAGCGCCTGGAATCCGTTGAATTCCACGGAAAGCTTCTGAATATCCAGAAGAACCTTACGTTCATCACTCATGGCCGGCCTCCTTCTGCAGCAAAGCCTCCTTGCGTCTGGCATCCCTTGCCTTCTGCTGGTACTGAATCAGTTCGCCGATAATTCCCTTCGGAATCAGGAATACAATGAGCAGGATGATGATTCCCAGCACCAGCTTCCAGTACTGTGCAAAATCCGTCGAAATCCCGGAGAACACGTTGTTCAGTATAGTCTCTGCCACCTGCAGCACCAGTGTTCCCACCATGGCACCGGTCAGGTTGCCTCTTCCTCCGACGGCAACCCATACGAGAACCGTCGTCGAGAGTGTAATTCCGACCGCCGAGGAATTGATGCTGCCCTGTGTTCTGGCATACAGCACGCCGCCAAGCCCGGCAATCATGCCCGATACCGCATAGATCATGAGCTTGAATTCCGACACCTTAAAGCCAAGGAACGTCAGCCTTGCTTCGTTTTCCCGTACGGCCTGAAGAACCTTGCCGAGTCTGGAATTGGTCAGCGCAAGGCACAGCAGATAGATGCCGACCAGAAAGGCCAGTACCACAAAGTAAAACTGCTGATCCGTAAAATGGCGGGAAGAATCATCGGAAATCACCGTGCGTGAAACCAGAGAAATTCCGCTGTTGCCGTGGGTGTACTTGCTCTGGTTGATGACAAAAAGCTCCGCAACGCCCGACAGCGCCATGGTGATCAGCGAAAAGAACACACCCTGAATTCTTCCGGTGAACATGAAAAATCCGATAATCAGTGACAAAACACCCGGCACCAGGAGTGCCATGATGAATGCCCCGGCCGGGGAGGACAGCGGTGCAAGGAACCACGGAAGCGTTTCAAATTCCATCCAGTCCGCGCCATTGCAGTAGGCACTGCAGATGCCGACCATGTATCCTCCTGCGCCGAACAGAAGGCTGTGTCCCATGCTCATCAGTCCGGTATAGCCCCACAAAAGGTCCAGCGAGAGGGCGAAAATCATGTACGCCATGATTCCCGTCATGACATACACCCAGTACTTTCCGGAAAAGAGCGGGAACAGCAGCAGAAAAACGAGCAGTCCCGCATCGATCAGACGATTGACCGGGAGCTTATGCAGCAGCTTCATAGCCTACCTCCTTTCCTTTGGTGTAAACAGACCTTCCGGCTTGAGCCGGACCACAACAATAACAAACAAGAGCACGATAATCTGCGCCGTAACGGAATCCGAGAAGCCGCTGATCCCCGAGATCGCCTCCTGGATGATGAATGAGGAAGCCACGGTGCCCGCAAGAGAGGACACGCCGCCCATAACCACGTTCATAAAGGTATTGGTCAGCCAGCTGTCTCCGAGTGTATAGGTAACGGCAGAGAGCGGTGCAATGGCTGCACCGGCAAGACCGGCCAGTCCCATTCCATGGGAAAAGGTGATGGTATCCACCTTTCTCGTATCGATGCCAAGGCATTCCGTCATCGTCCGATTCTGGGTGGTGGATCGTATTTTGCGTCCCATGGACGTTTTGTTGATAAAGAGCACGGTTCCGGCCAGTGCCAGAACGGCGACCGCGCTGATAATCAGGCGATACGCTTCCACATAGAAGGGCCCGATGTACAGCACCGTGCTGATGGGGTAGGAAACCTGCTTGTAGCTCTTGCCGAAGAGGATCAGCGCAAGCTGATTCAGGATGATGGAAATCGCGTAGGTTGCCAGGAGCGTCTCCGCCATCTTGCCGTAAAAATGGCAGATGACGGTTTTCTCAATGACAACGCCCAGCAAAAAGCTGATAGCATACGCCAGCACCAGCGTCAATCCAAACGGAATTCCCAGCACCTGGTACAGGTAATAACAGATGTAAGCGCCCAGCATCAGCATGGAGGTGTGCGCCAGATTGACCACCTTCATATATCCCATGATGATCACCAGTCCGAGACTGGTCAGCAGAAGGATAAAGGAGCTGCTGATGCCGGAAATCAGGAGCTGACCGAACAGTTCAGCGTTCATAGACACCTCCCTTATTCTACCGGGATGGGAGCGATGGAATCCTCCGACTCATACACAACCGCAATGGAGCCATCCTCCTGTACCTGACCGATTCTGGCCTTTACGGAGATGTGATGTGTCTCAGGATCGACCTTAATGGTTCCCTGCGGAGCGTCGAACTCCAGGTTGTCGAAGTTGCTGAGGATGTTGGCAGTTGTGATATCATCACCGCACTTTTCAAGAGACATTGCCAGGAGCTTCACGGCATCGTAGGTTGCTTCGCCGACGGCCGTCACAGCCTTAGCCTTATCCTCGCCGAACTTCTCGCCGTATGCTGTCAGGAACTTCTTGTTCGCATCCGAATCGATGGAGTTAAAGTAGTTCACCGATGCATAGGTTCCGACAGCTGCATCGCCGAGCGCCGTAGAGAAGGACTCATCCATGATGAAGGATGCAATGGTGTACTTGTCAGAGAGTCCTGCTGCCGCAAACTGCGTATAGAAGGAGGTGCCGGAATCGCCGTTGAGGTTCGCGTAGATCACGCAGCCCTCATCGCCGCAGGCGCTCTTGATCTTGGTCAGGATATCGGAAAACTGCGTGGTGTCCGAGGGAACCAGCTCATCGCCGACGATGGTGCCGCCGAGCTTCTCAATGGCTGCCTTTGCCTGCTTGTTGATGCCGGAGGCGTAGGTGGTATCCGTTCCGATCAGATAGAAGTTGTGCGAAACGTTCTCGTACAGCCACGGAACGAACAGATCGCCCTGCTGGTTCGGAACGGCACCGGTGTAAATCACGTGATCATTGGGCTCCTCGCCTTCATAGAAGGTCGGATAGATCAGCGGAATGTCGTTCTCGTCCACAACCGGCTCCATCGCAACGCGGGCAGAAGACATATAGGGGCCCACGATAGCCGTCACCTCATCCTGCATGATCAGCTCTCTTGTTACCTTCACCGCCGTGTCGGCATCCGATGCGTAATCCTTCACAACGTATTCCAGCTGTTTGCCGTTGACGCCGCCGTCCGCATTGATCTCATCAATGGCCAGCTGCGCGCAGTTGGTCATGCTCTCCTCGGTGATGGCGGTTGCGCCGGTCAGAGAGAAAACACCGCCGATCTTGATGGTGTCTGCAGAAGAGGTTCCCTCGCCGCCCGCTCCGCAGCCGGCCAACGCTCCCGAGCCCAGAAGCGCAGCCGCCGCAATCGCGGTAATCCTCGCCGTCATTGATCTTCCTTTGATTTCCTTTTTCATAACATTTCTCCTTCTGCCGCAGCTGCGGCCCTGTTAAAACGCAACCTCCGCCTTTACAGGCTCTTTCGCTGAAACGAGATTCCCGTTGTGGACGGATAAGAGCACCGGGCTCTGAAAGCGGAACACCTGAAAATCATCCGCGCCATCCAGAATGAGAAAGCTCGCCGGCTTCCCAACTTCAATTCCGTAATGGTCCTCGATGCACAAATTCCTTGCACCGTTGGACGAAATAAAATCCAGGCAATGGCTCAGATCCTGGTATCCGGTCATATGCTCCACATGCATTCCCATCTCGAGAACCCGCAAAAGATTCCCGACACCCGGCTGGTACCAGGGGTCATAGATAGAATCCTGTCCCAGCGCGACATTCAGTCCGGCCTGCGAAAGCTCCCGGATTCTCGTGATTCCACGACGCTTTGGATACGTATCAAAGCGGCCGTCCAGCGAGGTACTCGCCGTCGGGCAGGAATTGAACCGGATTCCCGATTCCTTCAGCGCCCGCAGGAGCTTGGTAAAATACGCGTCGTTGTAGGAGCCGGTCGCGCATGTATGGGCCGCCACCGTCCGGGATCCCATCTCCCGCTTCCAGGCCTCTGCCGCCATCACCTCCAGGTATCTGGTGACGCCGTCGTCAATCTCATCGCAGTGAACATCAATCATGCGGTCGTAGTGCTCTGCAAGATCAAAAACAAACTGCAGGGATTCCACGCCCAGCTCTCTGGAAAATTCATAGTGCGGAATGCCGCCGACACAGTCCATGCCCGCTTCCATCGCACGCGTCATCAATTCCTTCCCGCCGCGGAAGCTGCAGATTCCGTTCTGCGGAAAGGCAACCGTCTGGATCTCAATGAGATCCTTCATATCCTCCTTCAAAAGCTGCAGTGCTTCTACGCCCTTAAAGGAGGTCTCGGTCACATCCACATGGGTCCGGACGAACTGTACGCCGTACTCCGCCATCATGCGCAGCGCAGCCTTCGCGCGGTCATAGATTTCAGAAACCACCAACGGCTGCGTGGTTTTGTATTCGTCCCAGGTCGTGATGCCCTCAAACAGCGTTCCCGACATGTTGAAATGCGGAATTCCGGCTGTCATGACACAGTCCAGATGAATGTGCGGCTCAACAAAGGGCGGCATCAGCATCCGTCCCTGCGCATCGTAGGCATCCTCCGGTGTCTCCTGACTCTCACTGGGCACGATGGCCGCAAAACGGCCATCCTCCACGAACACATCGGAGAGGCCCTGCCTCCCGCGCACCCGTGCGTTTTTGATAACACCGGGCGCCTTTTTCAGCGCTTTTTCTGCCATATCCTTCCTCCTTCTGAACAGAGCGTTTATTCTCGCAAATTTATTTGGCAAGAACGTCCTGCACGATCGTCTCCGGCTTCTTCTCCAGAATGATCTTTCCCTCGTGGACCGAAAGAAGAACGTGCGCCCGTTCCCGGATGGCTTCGATCTCATCGGCCGCATCCAGCACGATAAAGTTCGCTGCCTTTCCTTCCTCGATGCCGTATTGGTCCGCGATGTGAAGCGTCTTTGCACCGTTCTCCGTGATCAGCTTCATTCCCTCCAGGAGCTGAGGCGTGCTCATCATGTGGGCCTGATGCAGTGCAAAATCTACCTGATGGATCAGATTTCCGTTTCCCATGGGATACCAGGGATCCGAAATGGAATCCTGCCCCAGGCTGACATTGCAGCCCGCTGCAATCAGCTCGTCAATTCTGGTAAGACCGCGGCGCATGGGATACCCGTCATAGCGTCCCTGCAGATAGGTATTTTCCGTAGGACAGGAAATGAAATTGATGCCGGAGCGCTTGAACTTGGTCATCATTTTGTAGGCATAGGCATTGTTGTAGGAGCCCATTGCACAGGTATGGCTGGCACTCACGCGGTCCTTCATTCCTGTGTAATACGCCTGCGCAGCGATGGTTTCCACGAACTTGGAATCCTGATCATCGGTCTCATCGCAGTGAATGTCGATCAGCTTGTCGTAGCGCTCCGCATACTCGAAGGCGGTCTTTACCGATTTCTCGCCCAGCTCCTTTGAAAACTCATAATGCGGAATGCCGCCGACTACTTCGCACCCCATCTTCAGCGCTTCCTCTACGAGCTCAGCGCCTCCCTCGTAGGCGTAGTAGCCCTCCTGCGGGAATGCAATCAGCTGCAGATACAGCTGATCCTTAACCTCCTCCTTGACCTCCAGAAGTGCCTTCAAGGCCGTCAGGTTCGGATCCGTGACATCCACATGCGTGCGGATATACTGCACGCCGTGGCGCATCTCCATCCGGATGCCCTGGTAGGCCTTCTCCTTGATGAACTCCTTGGTCAGAACCTTTTTGCTGTCGGACCATTGATTGATCGCACCGAACAGTGTTCCTGTCAGGTCCTGCGGATTCATGGTGTAAATGTAATCCAGGTGAATGTGCGACTCGACGTAGGGCTCCGATACAAGCTTTCCGTCCAGATCGCGGACTGCAGCCCCCTGCGGCCTCTGCGCGCCTGCCTCCTGTACCCGGAGAATTTTCCCGTCCTCGACGAAAATGTCCCATTTACCCTGCTTACCCCGCAGCTTCGCATTGCAGTACAGCTCCATATCCTTCCTCCTTTGACACCTGCCCTGCCGGCCTTATCCGGCAAAACGGCAAAAGGGGCCACAGCTTCCATCGCCATGGCCCCTTTGCCGAAAAAGGTCCTGCAGGGCAGCACATTCCATGCCGTCACCGCAGGACCTCATTGTCTCGCATTATTCTCTTCTCATTCTGCCGCAGCCATTCAGTGCCCATTTGCAAAAGCGCTGCAGCACAGCCTTCCTTTTGCTCATGCGGCGTTCCGAACGCTTACCGAACATTGTGTCATTTTAGGCCGTCGCCCGCCGCCCCGTAAATAGATAAAGCATCCAGACATTTTCCGGGAACACTTCACTTTTTTGTCGCATCTGTTCAGTGCCTGCCGGTTTCAGTGAAAGCTGACTGTTCCGGCGGCAGCCGCAGAGCAGGCATCCTGCTACTGCAGGATTCTGCGGATGGCCACAATGTTGCGGTAAGTAGCCGTTCCTGTCGTGATGCCGTACCGCGGACTGGAGGCATGCACGATCTGGTTGTTGCCAAGGTAAATGGCCACATGTCCAGAATACAGGATCAGGTCACCGGGCTGTGCCTCGGACAGAGAGCTTACGGCCGTGCCGCACTGCTGCTGCGAGCCCGTGTAGTGCGGAAGGCTTACGCCGAAGTTCGCATATACGGCCATCGTAAAGCCGGAGCAGTCTGCGCCGTTCGTCAGGCTGGAGCCTCCCCAGACGTACGGATTTCCGACGAACTGGAGTGCATAGTTGGCAACCGCCTGTCCGGATGCGCTGCCGGATCCGCCGCTGCCGTCGTACGTATTCAATGCATTGGAGCCAGATTTCTTCTTGCCGCTCTTGGAGCTCTTCTTCGCCTCCTCGGCCTTTCTGGCCTCCTCTTCGGCTGCACTGGAGGCAGCTGCCGCAGCCTCCTCGGCCTCCTCCTGGGCCTTCGATATTGCCTCCGGATAGATTTCTTCTACATCGGCAAAATCCGAAGAAATATAGCCCTCACCATCCTCGGTATTGATCTTGTACCAGCCATCGGTCTCCTCGAGGATATCCAACGTCTCTCCCTCACCGATCAGGGTGATGACGTCCGAATCCGCAATCGGTGCCGCACGGACGCGGAGCGTTTCCGTCGTTACAACGGCCTGCCGGGTCACCACCGAATCCGCCAGCTGCTGCGCAGCATTGCCGGTGGCGACATACTCCTCCCGGATATAGCCTGTCACATCGCCGGATTTGATTCGCGCCCATCCGTTTCCCGTGCGCCCCAGAACCTTGGCAACCGAGCCATTGTACAGCTTGCCGACAATCTCTGCCTCAGTATCTGCATCCGCACGTACATTGATGTATCCGTTGACCTGTGCCACCACCAGCTCATTTCCGTCAGCATCGGTAGCCGCAGTCTTCCCGGTATCTCCCGCATCGCTCCCGTCCGCTTTACCCTCTGCAATGGAGATCGTGGCATCCGTGCTCTCGTCCGAAGTGCTCTCGCCGTTTGCCGACGCCATGAGTGCCTCCGCCTCGATTGCCGTAATGACGCCCTGGTCGAGCTTGAGCTGTGTCTGTCTCCGGTCCGCCATATGCGCCAGCTGCAGGGCGATGTTCGCATCCGACACCACGGTCACAGCCGTTGCCGACAGAATCGTTGCCGTGGCATTGTCGATGCGGATTCCCTGCGTCTGAGACACCGCATTCACCACGGACTGCTCCTTCGCCTGCACCGGTGTCAATGTGGTTGCTACGATATCATCTCTTCCGTTGCCGTCTGCCTGATCGTTTACATCCTGCAGGGAAACCTTGCGTGCGGAAAATGCATAGGAAAATCCCGCTCCCGGCAGCAGCATCCGGCCGTACTCCTGTCCGGATTCCTCTTCGTCCGCCGCCTGCTGTGAGGATGCCGAATCTCCTGCCGCAGCTTCCTCATCCTGCGTCCCCGCTGCCTGCGTTTCTCCGGTCTGCGCTTCCTCTGCTGTCTGCGCCGCATCCGATGCCTCTGCAGCCACAGCCGTGCAGGGCGCAGCAAGGCCTCCTGCCAGCAGGGTACCCAGCAGCGCCATCGTCAGCCGGCCTGTAAGTCTTTTTGTCTGATATGTCTTGTTCTTTATTATTCTAAATTCCATGAACCTGTCCCAAATCCATCATTGTATCTGTTCCGTGTCCGACTGCTTATGATACCGCAGACGCGGTTTTCCGTACAGCAGTCAATTCACATTGGAATATGACAGGTGCTGCGCTGCAGTTCCTTCGCCAGCCAAGCGACAGGGCAGCGTTTGTACAGTAACGATGCTGAACAGATATAAAACGGTCAGACTCCTTTTCAGAGCCTGACCGCATTCCCATTTGCCTTATCTCAATATTTCCTGCTGCCGCGCACAGCCCTGAATCGGCACTCTCTGCCCTCAGACCTCATCCACCACGCTCCGGCACAGATCCGGCTTGTTCGTGATGATCGCCTCCACGCCCACCTGAACGCACATGCGCATGTACGCCTCATCATTAACCGTCCAGACATGCGTCTCCAGTCCGTATTGATGTGCAGTCTTCACATACTCTGCATCCTGCAGATGGTACAGAGCCGGGTGAAGTGCATCCACCTTCACAACATCTCTTGCATAGGGTGCCACATCAATCCAGTTGTCGGAATACAGGAGTCCTGTCTGTGCATCCGGCTTTTCTCTGCGGATATGCGCCAGCGTATAATGATTGAAGGAGGAGTAGATCACGCGGTCCTCCATTCCCATTCTCGCCGTAAGGTCCAGCACCTTCTCCTCAATCCCCTTATACCAGAATATGCCGGTCTTGAATTCAACATTCACCGTAAGCCCCGTCGGCTTTAAAAGTGCATACACCTCTTCCAGTGTGGGGATCTGCGCCTTTGCATATTCCGGATGCGTCCGGTTGAAATTCAGGCTCCGCAGCTGCGCAAGGCTGTGATCCTTCAGATAGCCCGTTCCGTCGCTGACCCGTTCCAGCTCCTCGTCGTGTGCAACCACCACCTCGCCGTCTGAGGTCAGCTGGACATCCAGCTCCACGCCGTCCGCCTTCATTGCCGCTGCCTTCTCAAATGCAGCCAGTGTATTCTCCGGCACGTATGCGGATGCTCCGCGGTGCGCCCATACCAGTGTTTTCTTCTGTTCCATTGTCCTTGCCCTCCCGAAAGAGCTGCTTTTTTTGCCTTCTATGCCATCCCGCATATATGATGTTGGGGGCAAAAGACCTTTTGCCCCCAACCGATACCGGATTGCTGCGTGCGTTGCACTCCCGCAATCCTCAAAACATTTGTAATCTGCTCATGCAGCGTTCTTCTGCTTGGTGCTGACGATAAACAACACCAGGCCGATCACGAAGAAAACGGCAATGATGCCGACGCCGCAGTTCACGCTCCCGGTCGCCTGGGAAACCAGTCCCATCATGGTCGTACCGATCACAGAGGCACCCTTCCCGCAGATGTCATAAAAGCCGAAGAACTCTCCCGAGCGCTCTGCCGGAATGATCTTGGCAAAATACGATCTGGACAGCGCCTGAATGCCGCCCTGGAACATACCGACGAAAATAGCCAGCACCCAGAACTGCCAGCTGGCACTCATAAAGAACGCAAAGACAGCGATTCCCGTGTAGGCTGCGATCGCGATGATGATCAGCTTCTCGGACATTCCCTTCTGGGAAAGCTTTCCGAACAGAATTGCAAAGGGAAATGCAACAAACTGGGTAACCAGAAGCGCCAGCAGCATATCCGTAGAGCCAAGGCCAAGGGCCGAGCCGTAGGCCGTAGACATATCAATGATGGTATAAACGCCGTCAATGTAGAACAGGAATGCCAGCAGGAAGAACAGGATCTTCTTGTCCTTTGCAATGTCCCTAAGACTCGTTCCCAGCTGCGCCAGAATTCCGCCCGTCTCTTCTCCGCCCGTCAGATAATTGGTCTGCCGATAGCTCTTTAAAATCGGCACCGACACGCCCATCCACCAGGCAGCCGTGATGACCAGTGACAGCGAGAGCGCCATCATCTGTGACATCCCGATCGTATCGCTGCACAGCACCAGCACCAGGCATGCGATGAACGGCACGCAGCTGCCGATGTAGCCCCAGGCATATCCCTGTGAGGAAACGTTGTCCATCCGCTCCGGTGTTGTCACATCGGACAGCGTAGAGTCATAGATGACAAGGCTCAGCGCATATACGGATTTGACAATGCAGAAAACAACCAGGAAACACAGCCATTCCTTTACAAAGCCCAGCGCTGCGCAGCCGATGGCACCCAGAATAATGGTCGCTGCGAAAAAGGTTTTCTTCTTGCGGCCCTTGTCGGCTGCTGCGCCGACGAGCGGCCCCAGGATCGCCACAATCAGCGTGGAAATCGAAATCGCATAGCCCCAATAGGCCAGATAATCCACTTCCGAAAGCCCGGCCTGCTTGCCCAGCTGATTAAAGTAGATCGGAATGATCGTGGAAACCATCATGGTAAATGCCGAATTGGCAACATCGTACAGAATCCACTTTTTCTCCAGCGACGTGAGTTTGTCCTTCATTTTTGCTTTCCCCTTTTTTGCTACTATTTTGCCCGCCTTCCATCAACTGCTCATGCAGTTCATGTAAAGCCTTTGTTAAAGATCCGGTAAGGACACGAAGCACCCCCGCACTTCGCATCCTCCTTCCGCATCCGTTTTGCACTATGCCGCAGTTACGACAATGCCATCCGATCGGAGAGCTCGCCGCCCGCCTCTTCAAATTTTCGGAGAAGATCCGGCACCTTCAGGCTCTTCTTCTCCTCACCGGATACGTCGTAGATGATATTGCCCTTGGACATCATGATCAGCCGATTGCCGTGCGCAATGGCATCGTTCATGTTGTGCGTGACCATCAGCGTCGTCAGATGATTTTCTGCAACAATCCGGTCCGTTGCCTCGAGGACCTTGGCCGCTGTCTTCGGATCCAGTGCCGCTGTGTGCTCGTCCAGCAGGAGCACCTTCGGCTTTTTCATGGTCGCCATCAAAAGCGTAAGCGCCTGGCGCTGTCCGCCGGACAAAAGACCTACCTTCGAGGTCATCCGATCCTCCAGACCAAGGTCCAGCTTCTTTAAGAGCTCGCGGTACTCTTCCTCCTCCTTGCGGTTCACGCCCCAGCGAAGTGTCCGCTTCTGGCCTCTTCTGGCCGCCAGTGCCATATTTTCCACGATCTGCATATCTCCGGCCGTGCCGGTCATCGGGTCCTGGAAAACGCGTCCCAAATACAAGGCTCTTTTAAATTCAGGCAGGGCCGAGACATCCTCGCCGTCGATCAGGATCCGCCCGCTGTCCACCGGCCAGACACCGGCAATCGCGTTCATCACCGTTGATTTGCCCGCGCCGTTGCCGCCGATCACCGTGCAGAAATCGCCGTCCTTAAGCGTGAGGCTCACATCGATCAGTGCGCGCTTCTCATTGATCGTTCCCTTGTTAAAGGTTTTGGATATATTCCGTATCTCCAGCATGGTCAGTCCTCCTTTTCCTTTCCGTCTGCCGCACCGCTCTTGCTGTTGCGCTTTGCCAGCGCACGGAAGGAGCTCTTGCGCATTTCCTTAAGATAAGGAACCGCAAGGAAGATGGCGACTACAATGGCCGTCAGAAGCTTCATATCGTCCGCAGGGAATTTCAGCCAGAGTACGAAGATATAGACAAAATAGTAGATCACCGCACCAATCACAACAAAGGTCAGCCGCACGACAAAGCCAAGGCGCTTGCCCATGATGGCCTCCGCCAGAACCTCACCGATAATCACTGCCGCCAGTCCGATGACGATGGAGCCCTGTCCCATTTTAACGTCGGCAAAACCCTGATATTCGGACAGGATGCCGCCGGCCAGTGCCACCAGGCCGTTTGCCACAGCCAGCGCCACCACCTTCATCCGGCCGGTATTGATGCCCTGCGCACGGCTCATGTTCGGATTGATGCCGGTAGAGCGAATCGCACTTCCCATCTCCGTTCCGAGGAACCAGTAGAAAATGCCGATGATGACTACATCCACAATCAATGTAAGCGCGATGGTCTGTCCGAGATACCGGATGTTCGACGTAAAATGCAGGGTAACCGCACCGGCAGGGACCGCCTGATTGGCCTTTCCCATGATGTTCAGGTTGACGGAATACAGGGAAATCTGCGTCAGAATTCCGGCCAGAATATCCGGGATTCCAAGGCAGGTATGAAGAATTCCGGTGACCAGTCCGGCTGCCACACCGGCCAGGAAGGCAATCGGAAGAGCCGCCTCCGGACTCCAGCCGCCCAGGATCAGCATAACCGTAACAGCGCCGCCGGTCGCAAAGGATCCGTCCACCGTCATATCCGCAAAATTCAGGACACGGAAGGTCAGATATACTCCCAATGCCATAATGCCCCAGATCAGTCCCTGGGCCAGGCCTCCCGGCGCTGCATTCCACAGGGCCGTCGGATTCAATGATGCAAAATAAGCTGCCATTTGCGTTCCCTCTCTTACTGTGCTGTACCTGCTGCAGCCATTGCGTCTGTTCCGAAATCTTTGGGAAGAGAAGCACGAAGTCAGCGGATACGTCTTCAAAACAAGATATTTAAAGCCAAAAACGGGCGGTGCAGGCACTTATTCAGCACCTGCGCCGCCTGTTGTCTCATTATAGCGCAAACTACACCGGATTTCATTCCGTTTGTGCCCTGGCTGCTGTGCGCAGACCGGTCAACGTTACTCAGCTGCCGGAATGACTGTGTAATCCTCCGGCATTGTCATGCCGATGGCCTTTGCATAATCCTCGTTGTACTCCTTCGTGGTCGTGGGAGCGTACTCGATCTCCATCGTGGAGACGTCAGCGCCCTCCGAGAGAATGCGGATTGCCTGCTGGCCGGCTGTATAGCCGATGTCATAGTAGCTGATGGAAAGGGTCGCAAGGCCGCCCGCTCTTGTCATGTTCTCCTCGCCGCAGATGACCGGGATGCCGGCAGGCTCGGTTACGTTGGAGACGATGGTCATGTTGGAGGCTGCCGTATTGTCCGTCGGAATATAAACGGCATCGCAGTCAGCAATTGCACTGGTTACCACAGACTGCAGATCGTTGGAATCTGCGAATGTATACTCCTGATATGCTACGCCGTCCTCATCCAGGTACTCCTCAATCTTTGTTGCCTGGAACTTGGAATTGGCCTCTGCAGAGCAGTACAGAATGGAAACCTTCTTCACATCCGGTACCAACTCGAGGATCATCTTCTCCTGCTGATCCAGCGGTGCAAGGTCGGAGGTTCCGGATACGTTGATGCCGGTCACGCCGGTGAAATCGTCCATATTCAGAGCGGTGCCGTAATCCGTAATGGAGGTGCCCAGAATCGGGATGTCCGTCGTTGCTGCTACAGCAGCCTGCAGTGCAGGCGTTGCATTGGCAAGGATCAGATCATAGCCATTGTTGACGAAGCCGGTAATAATCGTGGAGCAGGTAGCGGAATCGCCCTGCGCGTTCTGATAATCAATGGTGACATTGTCGCCGTATTTCTCAGTCAGTGCATCCTCAAAGCCCTGTGTTGCTGCATCCAGTGCGTTGTGCTGAACCAGCTGGCAGATGCCGACGGTGAACTTCTCATCCGAGGTCTCGGCCGCTGCCTCTGTGGATGCCTCTTCTGCCGTATCCGCAGTCGTCTCTGCAGCTGCAGCCTCGGTGGATGCCGATGCAGAGGAATCCGATGTGCTTCCGCATCCGGCCATTGCCAGCATCGTGCCGGCCAGAATCAATGCCAATGTCTTCTTTTTCATAATAATCTCCTTTTCTCCCGGGAGCTTTGCAGGGTCTGCCTGTGCCTCCTCGTGTTGATTTATTACATTAAAGCGCAAACGCGTTGGTGTGTCAAACTTTTTTGTTCACTCTTTTGCCGGCAGCAAATACGACTATTTTGTCCATGTTTTCCCTATTTTCTTTCATGGTAAACACCGTGTTTAACCCATACACTGATACTAGGGTCTCAAGGTCCAAACCTCCGATGCAAGCTTGCCCTCGAAAGGAGGTTTGACCTTCGGCTCCTTCTATCAGATTGGGGAAAAGGGGGAAAATACGATGATGATTCCAAAGCACTACGAAGATCTGCAGGTTCTGCACGAAAACACCATGCCGCCGAGAGCGTACTACATTCCGGCTTCAAAGAGAATTGCCGATCCCGCAGAGCACCGGGAAGAATCTGACCGCATGGAGCTTTTAAGCGGCAGCTGGAAATTTCACTACTATCCCAGCATTCTCGACCTGAAGGATGATTTTTATCAGGACGGGTTCGACGCCGCCTCATTTGATGATATTCCCGTACCGGGAACCTGGCAGACCTCCGGCTACGATCGTCACCAGTACACCAACATCCGCTACCCGTTTCCGTTTGATCCGCCTTATGTTCCGCTCGAGAATCCCTGCGGAGCGTATCTTCGTTATTTCGAATATCACACAGATCCTGCTGCGCCAAAAGCATTCCTGAATTTCGAAGGCGTCGACAGCTGTTATTACGTATGGCTGAACGGCAGCTACATCGGCTACAGCCAGGTTTCTCACGCAACCGCAGAATTTGATATCACCGGGCAGCTTCGCGATGGCTCGAACACGCTTGCTGTCCTCGTTCTGAAGTGGTGTGACGGCTCTTACCTGGAGGATCAGGACAAGTTCCGCATGAGCGGTATTTTCCGTGATGTATACATTCTGAAGCGTCCTGTAAATGCAATCCGGGATTACTGCATCACAACAGACATCACGCAAGACAGGGCTCTTGTAACCATCAGCTGTACATATACCGGTCCTGCTGCCACACGGCTCTCCATCGAAGACTCCGCAGGCAGAGTCCTGTCGCAGGGTACTCTTGCGGAAAGCGGCAGGGTGCTGCTGAAAATATCCAATCCCATCCTGTGGAACACGGAGACGCCGTACCTGTACACGCTGGTAATGGAAACAGCAAATGAAGTGATCACGGACCAGATTGCTCTGCGGACGATAGAAATCCGGGACAGGGTCGTTTATTTCAACGGCCAGCGTATCAAATTCCGGGGCGTTAATCATCATGATTCCGATCCGATAACCGGCTTTGCTGTCTCTGCAGACCATTACAGACGTGATCTGATGCTGATGAAGCAGCATAATTTCAATGCCATTCGAACCTCTCATTATCCAAAAGCGCCTTTCTTCTACCTGATGTGTGAGCGCTATGGATTCATGGTGATTGATGAAGCGGATCTGGAGGCGCACGGTCCATTTCAGCTGTACCGAAAAGAGGACACGGAAGCCAATCGGTTCCACCGCTGGAACGAAACTCTTGCGGACAATCCCGCGTGGGAAAATGCCATCACTGACCGCATGCAGCAAATGGTTCAGCGAGACAAAAACCGCTTCTGCGTTGTCATCTGGTCCGCAGGAAACGAATCGGCCTATGGCTGTAATTTTGAGAAGGCACTCCAATGGGCAAAGGCTTTCGATCCGGACCGATTGACACAATACGAAAGCGCGCGCTATCGCAATCCGTTAAAACACTATGATTACAGCAATCTGGATCTGTACAGCCGCATGTATCCATCGACGTCAGAAATCCAGGAATATCTCTGCAAGGATGGCAGCAAGCCTTTTCTTTTGGTTGAGTACTGCCACAGTATGGGAAACGGTCCCGGTGATTTCGAGGATTACTTTCAGCTGATGCAGCAAAGCGATCTCCTGTGCGGCGGATTTGTCTGGGAATGGTGCGATCACGCCATTTATCACGGAACGGCAGAAAATGGAAAGCCCATGTATTTCTACGGCGGTGATCACGGAGAGGTCATTCATGACGGCAATTTCTGCATGGACGGACTCGTATATCCTGACCGGGCTCCCCACACCGGCCTTCTGGAATACAAGAATGTGCATCGCCCCGTGCGGCTGATCTCCTATGACCGGCATTCCGGGGAGCTGATTCTCCATAATTATCTGGACTTTGCCGATCTGTCTGACTATGTCAGCATCTCATATGAGCTGTCCCAGGATGGCACTGTCATTGAGCACGGCACACTGGAGACTGTCTCCATAAAACCGCATACCGACGGGAGGCTGAGCCTGCCGCTCACGCTCCCCGATGCGGGAAGAGTTTATCTAAAGCTCATTTACCGTCTTACAAAGGAGCAGCCGCTTCTGGAGTCTGGTTATGAACTTGGTTTTGACGAGCTTCTCTTATCGAAGCCGAATCAAATCCATCAGCATGCAGCAGAACTTCTTAAAAAGCACGAAAACGGTTTTGATATCTGCGTATCGGAAACTCCGTCAGAGCTGATTCTCAAGGGGAAGGACTTCACATATACTCTGAATAAACAGACCGGCTTGTTTTCATCCATGATCTGCGGGTTACAGGATATCCTCTGCCGCCCCATGGAAATCAATATCTGGCGTGCCCCCATCGACAACGATATGTACATCCGAGAGGAATGGCAGAAGGCGCATTACCATCAGGCCTATACGCGCGCCTACAGTACCCAGACACTGCAGAACAAGTACGGCATTCTCGTTCTTTCTCATGTGTCCGTTGTTGCGCCAACTGTTCAGAAGCTGTTGGACATTGAGATTTCCTGGCAGATTGACAACGGCGGCAAAATCTCCGCTGCTTTCAACGTTAAAAAGGACCCGGAGCTGCCGGCATTGCCGCGGTTCGGCGTGCGTCTTTTTCTCAGCAAGACCATGAACCAGGTCTCGTATTACGGCATGGGGCCTGTTGAATCCTATCGTGACAAGCACCAGGCTGCCTTTCACGGATTATTCCGGAGCACCGTTTCTGCTCTGCACGAGGACTATCTGCGCCCCCAGGAGAACGGAAGCCATTACGATTGTGATTTCGTCGAGCTGTCCGGCGAGGAGCAGAGCCTTTCCGCTGCGTCTTCAACGCCGTTTTCTTTCAATGCTTCGTCATACACGCAGGAAATGCTCGGACAGTGTGCGCATAATTACGAATTACAGAAGGCAGACTGCACAATTCTGTGCATTGATTATGCACAAAGCGGAATCGGATCAAACAGCTGCGGTCCTGCGCTTCCTGCCGGATACCAGCTCAGGGAAACAGACTTCCGGTTTCAGTTCTGTCTTGTCCCTTTAAGGAATTAACTTCATGTATACATTATCGGCCTACTATCGCAATTCACGCATCGATTTCAAAGACAGAAAGCATCCGCTGTTCATCGGCAGCTGCGGCACTTATCGCCTGTACACAATTAAAAAGCTTCCGACGCATCGTCCGCGAGGAAGACTGGACTGGCAGATCCTGTACGTTGCTGCCGGCAGAGCGCACTTCTTTTTCAACGGAACGGAACACGTCATCGAAGCGGGCAATATGGTGATTTACCGCCCCAAGGAGGAGCAGAAATACTACTATCTCGGTAAGGATCAGACGGAGGTGTACTGGGTTCATTTCACCGGCAGCAACGTCAAGAACATTCTTCGCAGATACGGCATCACAGACGATACCAGGGTCATTTACACCGGTATTTCCATGGAATATAAGACGCTGTTCCTGGCAATGATCAAGGAGCTGAATCTGACAAAGCCGGACTATGAACAGATGCTGGTGAACTATTTTACGATCCTTCTCGTCGATCTGCACCGCCTGCCCCTGCAGAAGCCGCAAAAGCGCAGGCATCTGAATATGGACGAAATGGACAAAGCAGCGCAGTACTTCCAGCTGAATTACAACCGACCGATCAGCATTGAAGAATATGCCGCCTCGCATGATATGAGTGTAGGCTGGTTTATCAAAAGCTTCCGCCAGTATGCCGGTACCACGCCCACGCAGTACATCCATTCTCTTCGGATCGCCAATGCCAGAATGCTGTTGGAGAAAACCGATTACAACATTACGGAAATCTCCGGTTTATCCGGCTTTGATGATCCGCTGTATTTCAGCCGCTTCTTCCGTAAGCAGTGCGGCATGTCTCCGTCGCAGTACCGCAGGCAGCTGTCTTCTCACCCGCAAAACGATAAAGGGAATGCTGATTAAATCAGCATTCCCTTTACTGTTTTGCGCGTTGGTTCTGAATCGTTCTGCTATTTCACAGAACCTGTAATTCCCTCCACAAAATTCTTCTGAAGTGCAAAGAACACAATCGCCGTGGGGATGGTCGTAATGAGTACCGCCAGCATCACCATTCCGTAATCCGTCACATACCCTGCTGTCAGGTTGGAAATCAGCATGGGCATTGTCTGTGTGGAGTTATCCGACATAATCACCTTTGCCCACAGGAAATTGTTCCATGCATTCATGAAGGTCACAACTCCGGCCGCCGCAAAGATCGATTTCATCGAAGGGATGTACATCTTCAGATAGATCCCAAACTCCGAAAGTCCGTCAATTCTTGCCGCCTCAATGATATCCACCGGGAATGCCTTCGCATTCGTGCGGAACATCATAATGAGCAACGGTGTTGCCAGCGACGGGAGCATAAAGCCTATGGCTGTATCCAGCAGTCCCAGATTGGAGTACATCCGGAAAAGCGGAACCATCAGGGCAACAAACGGAATCATCATGGACATCAGCACGATGGCGTAGATTTTCTCTTTGTTCTTATCCCTGTAAATCTCGAACGCATATCCGGCCAGTGAGCTTACCACCAATGCAAATACCGTCACCAGAACCGTATACTTGCATGAGTTCCAGAAATTGGTCCACAGAGGCTGCTGTGCCACCAGATTTTTGTAATTTTCCATCAAATACGTTCCAAACGTCAGCTTGCCGCCTATGACATCCACACTTTTGTTGGTTGCTGCAATGATCATCCACACCAACGGAAACACCGAGAGCACGGACATCAGAATCAGGAACACATAGGTAAAGAACAGCTTGATCTTTCCCTTAGTCACGTTCATCACCTACTTTCATCTGAATGAAGGCCAGAATCGCCACCATGATCAGAATAATAAAGGACATGGCCGAGGTATAACCGAAGTTCGGAACCCCCTTAAAGGACATGTTGTAAATATAATGCGACATCGTGATCGAGGCATTGCCCGGTCCGCCGTTCGTCAGGTTCACCGATTCATCGAACAGCTGCAGCGTACCGTTGGTAGACATAATTGCCGTCATCAGGATCGTCGGCTTCAGCAGCGGAACTGTGATCCGGAAGAACGTCTGCACTGCAGATGCGCCGTCAATCTGCGCCGCCTCATACACCGACTTTTCAATATTCTGCAGTCCGGCCAGATAGAACACCATGTTGTAGCCGGTCCATCTCCAGACCAATGCAATGATGATGACGATCTTGGCACTGGTTGGATTTGCGAGAAAATTGTATGCCTCTTGTATAAGTCCAAGCTTCAGTGCAATCGAATTGATAAAGCCGTCGGTTGCAAACAGCGAGCGGAAAATAATCGCGTACGCAACCAATGATGTTGCACAGGGCAGGAAAATCGCTGTCCGGAAGAGCCCCCTGCATTTCACCTTCGGATTATTCAGGATCGATGCCAGCATCAGTGCAAGAACCAGCATAACCGGAACCTGAATAATGAGATAAAAGATGCAGTTCTTCATGGACTGCAGAAACACGCCGTCCTTAAAGCACCGGATGTAATTGCTAAGTCCGGTGAATGTCATGCTGGTTCCGGTTCCGGTCTGAAAGGATGTCACCAATGCAGAGAGCATCGGATAAATGCTGAACACACAGATCAGCACCATCGCCGGTGTCAGGAACGTCCAGCCGGCAGCGCTTTGCTTGCCCTGCATGCTGAGTCTTTTTTTCTTATTCATCGCAGCCTCTCCATGCCGCAGTCTGCGCAGCAGTTCAGAACCCATCTATAGGATCGCCCGGCTTCGAACCACTGCCAGCCTGCTGTATCCTACCGTCCCATATTGAACTCTACTGTCTCCTGCGCAGTTGCAAGCTCCGCATCAATATCCGATCCGCCTGACACATTCGCAATGGCCGTTGCAAGAGCCGTATTGGCCTCCACATAATAAACGCCCAGATTTACCGAAGGCGTCTTGGAGGCAAAATTCGCAATATCTGCATAGATTGCCTGGCCGCCGAAGAATTCCTGCGGCTCGTTGTACACATCACTCTCACCGGCCGGAAGCCATGTTGCAACAGCGCCGGAGCTGGGAAGAATGGTGTCATACAGCTCCACACTTCCTGCGAAGGTCGATTTCAGGAAATCCACCGCCAGCTCTGTATTCCTGCAGTTGGTTGTGATTGCCCACGTGGAGCCGCCCTGATTGGAATAATTGGTGGCGTTTTCCGTATCCGGCAGGGACGGCATATTGGTCAGTCCCCACTTTCCGGAAAGATCCTCTGCGGTCTGAACTGAGGCAAGTATCCAGCAGCCGTTGATCACGCCGGCCGTCTTGCCGCTGGTAAAGGTTGCAATATATTCATCCCAGCTGTTGACTACTGCAAGGACGTGCTGATCCTTCATCTCCTGGTAGATTTCAATGCACTTTCTGATGTTCTCATTGCCCTTGATGTTGGGCGTCCCGTCGTCGTTCCAGGTACTGATTCCGGCAGACTGCAGCATCTGATACAGAAGGTCGGACGATCCGGCCTGCGCAGAAACCAGTGAATATCCCGTCTTATCGTACACATCCGTGCCGATCTCAATGAATCTGTTCCAGTCGATATCCGTCAGATCCTCAAGCGTGTATCCGGCCTCCTGCAATACATCCGTCCTGTAAACCGCGATCTCCGCGCCGTTGTCAAAGGGCACCCCGTAGTTCCTGCCGTCGATGGTGGAAGCCGCCACCTTGCTGGCTGCAAACTGCGAGAAATCTATTCCGGAGTCCGTGAGATCCTGGTATAAATCCGGGTAGGTTGTTACGTATTTTTCATAGGCAAAATCCTGCATCAGGCATATGTCCGGAAGCTGTGAATAATTGCCGGAGCCCACGATGGTTCCCAGCTGCGTCTGCATCCCGTCCCATCCGGTCTCAACAATATTCAGGTGAAAATCCGGGTGGTCCTTCTGATAAATCTTCTCTGCTTCCTCCATTGCATAAATATTGAACGTCTGATCCCAGGCCCAGACCGTCAGCGTATTCGCATCCTCTGCCGATGCTGCATCTGCCGCGCCGGCTGTCTCTCCCGTCGCTGCCGCAGAGCTGCTGTCCGACGATGCGCAGCCGGCAAGCAATCCGATTCCCATGACCGCAGCTGCTGCCGCAGCCAGTACACGCTTCTGTTTTCTCATGTGTTCCCTCCGTTTCTTTGCTGTCCCCGTTACATTGCACAATGCTTTTTGTGAAACAAGCACCTGCTATGTATAGTTTAGATATCCACAGCGGATGGGTACATGAACAGAATCGTCGCATATATGGATTATCCTGTTCGCTTGTTTCTAACCGGTCCTATGCCGCCGGGGCCAAAGGGTCTTTCGTCTCTAACTGATACCGGATTGCTGCAGCAAAAAGCCCCCACCAGGAACGCCTTTGCATTCCCGGTGGGGGCTCATATACTTCAGTTTTATCGCTTATTCAGCGAATGTGATTCTGTTTTAGATGAACGGCTTGGAGAAGGGATTCTCATCCTCGTACAGATCGCCTTCCGGCTTGTTGTAGCCGATCTCAGACGGATCTACGCCGATGTACTTCAGCGCATCGTACAGGTTCTTGCCGTAGTGACCGAACATAACAGCACCGTGGTGAGGATAGTTCTTGCCAACCAGGCAGTAGCGATAGAAGCGTCCCATCTCCTTGATGGCGAATACGCCGATGCCGCCGAAGGAACGGGTAGCAACCGGAAGAACCTCGCCCTCTGCTGCATATGCGCGCAGCTTGTTGTCTGCTGTAGACTGCAGACGATAGAAGGTGATCTCGCTGGGAGCGATGTCGCCCTCGATGGTTCCGTCGCACCAATCCTGCGGGTGAGTTCTTGCCATGATTCTCTGGAAGGAGAGATGTGCATTGGTAAGCTTGGTGGAGCAGGTATTGCCGCAGTGGAAGCCCATGAAGGTGTCCGTGAACTTGTAATCGAACTTGCCCTTGATGGACTCGTCGTACATGTCGTGCGGTACGGTGTTGTTGATATCCAGCAGAGTAACCTCATCGCCGGAGATGCAAAGGCCGATGTACTCGGAAAGTGTTCCGTAGATATCTACCTCGCAGGATACCGGGATGCCCTTGCGCATCATGCGGCTGTTCACATAGCAGGGAACGAACTTGAACATATCCTGGAATGCAGGCCAGCACTTGGTGGTCATGGCAACATACTTGCGATAGCCCTTGTGCTCCTCTGCCCAGTCAAGGAGGGTCAGCTCATACTGTGCAAGCTTCTGCAGCATTGCAGGCTCCTTGCCGACTTCGTATCCCATCTCCTGTGCCATATCGGCAGCAGTAGCAGCGATTCTCTCATCGCCTTCGTGCTTCTGATAGGACTCGAACAGATCCAGCTCAGACTCTTCCTCGATCTCAACATCCAGGTTGTAGAGCTGCTTGATCGGTGCGTTGCAGGCCAGGAAGTTGGACGGACGGGGTCCGAAGGTGATGATCTTCAGGTTTGCAAGGCCGTAAGCAACTCTTGCAACCGGAAGGAAGTCATGAATCATATCTGCGCACTCATCCGCATCGCCGACCGGATAGTCCGGGATGTAGCACTTTACGTTGCGAAGAGCCAGGTTGTAGGAAGCATTCAGAACACCGCAATAAGCATCGCCGCGGCCGTCGATCAGGTCGTTCTGTGTCTCCTCTGCTGCAGCGCAGAGCATCTTCGGTCCCTCGAAATGCTTGGCCAGCAGAGTCTCAGAGATCTCCGGTCCGAAGTTTCCAAGGTAAACACACAGCGCATTGCAGCCGTTCTTTTTAACGTCCTCCAGAGCGTTTACCATGTCGATCTCGCTCTCGATGATCGTGATGGGACACTCGTAGATGTCTGCAGCATTGTACTTTTTCGCATAGGCTGCAACCAGCGCTTTTCTGCGATTCTCTGCCAGAGAAGCCGGGAAGCAGTCACGGGAAACAGCTACAATACCAAGCTTGATTACCGGAATATTGTTCATACCATCCTCCATTTTGTGACACAATTTGTGAATAATTTCACGTACTGATGCCTTAATTATAGTGCCAATCCGGAAATTAGTCACTAATAAAAGCTGTGCAGCGAGTGCTCATTTTTTTCCAAAAATTGCTTGTAAGAGCGTTATTCCGGATAAGTCATGTGCTCCTTCGTGATTCCGTACAGCGTACGGTCCAGATAGCGTGCTGCGACCCATTTGGCCATTGCAAGATTCTGATCCAGATAGTTCCCGCAGTCTCTTGCCGCCGCCCCCGGGATATCTCCTTCGTAGTCACGGATGAACTCGAACATCCTGGTAATGAGCGGTGCCACATCCTCTGAGTCAAGGTCTCCTTCAAAAAGGACATAGCAGCCGGTGCGGCAGCCCATCGGTCCGAAATACACTACGCGGTCCTTCCAGTCCTCCTCATTGCGCAGGAACGTGGCGCCCAGATGCTCAATGGTGTGGAGCTCTGCCGTATTCATCACCGGCTCCTTGTTGGGTGCCGTCATGCGAAGGTCAAAGGTCGTGATGGCGACATCGCCGAAATGATCCTTGCGGGAGACATAGATTCCGGGCTCCAGCTTCAGATGGTTGACAGTAAAGCTTGCTATTTTCTGCATACGTTTTCTCCTTATGTTGTCAGCTTCCGCTGCGGCTGCTTATGTAGCAGCGAGTCAGAGACCATACGCCAAATCGCCCGGTTCTGCATCGCTGCGCCTGAATCATTGCATACGCTGCTCTGCAGACGCCGCCCTGTCGTTTGGCTGGCGAATGAACCGTGACTTGCATTC
The DNA here is from genome assembly GCA_963650385.1 of Clostridium sp. CAG:508. Classification (GTDB taxonomy): domain Bacteria; phylum Bacillota; class Clostridia; order Lachnospirales; family Lachnospiraceae; genus CAG-791. The sequence goes on from CAVJLL010000008.1 coordinate 26,531, forward strand.
AGCCGGTAAACAGGTCCAGATTCACCCTGCGGTGATTGAACAGGTTGTAATAAGCCGCCTTCCGGTACTGATCCAGAAGCGTCTCATTCCACGCGCCGCTGATATCGTGCGCATTTCCGTCGGCATCATAATATCCCAGAATGTTGATGGCGGGATAGCTTTTTCTCACCTCCGAGACAAACCGGTCGTACGCGCTGCCCTCGATGCCGGCGTTTTCCAGAAGGAAGCTCCGAAGATAGCCGGGCGAAATGATCTCGGCCGCCTCCGGCTCCTCGGGCAGATCAAAATTTGCCCATAGAACGTACGGCACCGTGTACTTTTTCTCCCGCTCCTCCACCGAAGCCCCTTCCTCGTACATTTCCGGCTCCAGCGCCTTCAGCACATCCTCCTTCAGACTCGGCTGATGATCGCCGAACAGCAGGAGGATCACCTTGCGGCCTGTCTGAGAGAAATACTCTGTCAGTGTCTCAAAGGCCTTATCGCTCTCATAGGCCAGCGACAGGTACTCCTGGAGTTGAGCGTACTGCAGATTCTCGTCCTTGGGCTGTACCGTCACGTCCACAGCAGAGACGTCCGTGTTGTAGCTTCCGTGATTCTGCATCGTAACATTAAAGAGGAACACCGGGCCGTCCTCCGCCTTTTCCTCGTACAGCTTTTCCAGCTGTTTGTAGTCCGATGCATCGCTGATGTAGGTGCGGATCCGTTCGGTGTAGGTCAGCCCGTCCTCCAGCGAAATAAAATCGTCAAAGCCCAGATACGGATACACCTTGTAGCGCTTGTAGCCCGATTCCAGGTACGGGTGGAACGCAGTTGCCGAATAGCCGCGGTTCTTCAGAAGCCACGCCAGAGACTCCTGCTGACTGTTGATGTACTGCGTATAGGGCACTGCCTCCGCATTCAGGAACGCGACCGCATTGCCTGTCAGAAATTCATACTCCGTATCCGCTGTCGTGCCGCCGAAGACCGAAGAGAGCATCCAGCCCTTTTTCACATTGGCTCCCTCCAGGGAATGGATGAAGGGAAGCCCGTCGCGGTTTGTCTCAAATCCGTAGGTGGTCGGCAGATCAGAGAAGGCTTCATTCATCACCACGATCACATCCACCGCCTCTGCCTGCGCATCTGCTTCGGAATCCGATTCCTGTGAGTTCTTTTCCTCTGCCGTTTCATAAGAGGCCAGCAGCGCCTCCGTCTCCTCTGCCGAATACCCCTGCGGAACCGGCTTTTCCAGGTGACGCTTTGCAAAGGCAAGGTAGCTCAGTGCATAGCCGTGGTGCTTGGTCCCGATGTTGGTATTCCACAGATTTACCGCCGGAAGGTGGGCGCAGACAACGAAAGCCGAGATCACGCAGGCGGCCAGCGACAGCACATGTCCGCTGGTCCGGTGCGCCGGCAGTGTTTCCTTTCTCTCCGAAGCAAGTCCGAGAAGAATCAAGCCAAAGGACAGATAGACAAAGAGCACCTCCGGCGTCACCTCCAGCCGGTACTGTGCAATGACGTTTTTAGCGGTGCCTGCCATCGACAGGTCCGAAAGCTCAAAGGCCTGCGCACGGAATTCAAAATAATAGTGATTGACCAGCGCGATGATGAGCCACCAGGCCGTCCCCAGGAGATACCCGCTGCGCCGGCAGGGCTGCCGGCTGTTTTTGGCTCCCGCGGATTCCCCCGCGTGTTTCCTCATCAAGGGCAGCATACGCCAGACACCGGATGCTGTATACAGGAGAAAATAAACGGCAGCGTACACCAGCAGATTCCATACAACAGGCCACGGCTGATCCAGAAGAAAACGGTCCGCATACAGAAGCTCTGTAATCCCAAAGCAATAGATGCTCAGCAGCAGAATCCGAAGAATCGGGAGCTCCATTTTTTCTTTTACAGGCCGGTGTGCCAGCAGCAGGAGGAGCCCCTCCGCCAGCAGCGCACCGCTGTAATAGACCGTCTGCTGCCAGGTCCAGTCAGCGCTCAGATACTGCTGCAGAAAAAGGCCGCCCAGAATTATCTGCAGCAGAGCCGTGCCGGCAAGCATCGCCTTCGGCGGCTTCTGAAAGAGCCTCCGCTCTGCCAGGAGCTCCAGCAGCACGCCCTCTGCAAGGAGGAGCACCAGCAGGAGCATCAGCGCACTGCGCACCTCTTCTCCGATCAGATGGTCTGCCGGATTCACCGTAAACGATACGAGATCAAAGGAAACGCCGCGAATGGACACCGGCGTCATGGTAATCTGCGATGTCCTCTCCGCCTTCCCGGCGTCCTCGAAGTCAATGTAGTTCTTCCCGTTCTGAAGGAGCACCGAGCCCTGCTGCCAGCAGTCATCCAGATACACATAGGACCGGCAGTTCGTCCGGGTGGAATTGGAGATTTCAAAGCAAATGCTGCGGATGGACACCGAATCATCGAAGGCGAACCGAATTCCGGTGTCATCCGAATCCGACCGGAGCCGCTGTCCCTGCCTGTCAAGATGGGTCAGGTTCCCGTCGTCTTCTCCGTAAATTGTCTCCAGCGGAACCCTCACCTGCGGATACCGGACCATGAGCATTCCTATCCGCACAGCAAAAACGAGGATTACCGCCAGTATCGTCAGAAGACAGCAGGTGTATTTATTTCGCATAGGTTTTATATAAGGCAACATGATCGTATATGCAGCGCCACAGATTGTAGGTCAGCCCTGTACAGGCAATGTACCCTGTTCCGTCCTCGGATTCCTGGTAGCTGACAGCACAGTTGCCGGATTCATTGACAAAGCCCGTCTTGCCGCAGACTACGGTTCCGCCGGAATCATGATCCTCGATGCGGCGAAGGAACCAGTTGGAGAGCTCCACCCCGTCCGGATTGTCCTTGAGCGCCGCTGTTTTCCAGGTATGTGCCGACAGCACCTTCCGGCACAGCTCATTATCAATGGCCGCCCGCATGATCACGCACATATCGTAGGCCGTACTGTAGTGGTCTTCATCGTACAGGCCGACGCAGTTGGTGAAATGCGTTGTCTCAGAGATCCCGAGCTCCTGTGCCTTCTGATTCATGAGCTCTGCAAAGGCCTCCTGGGTTCCGGCGGTGTACTCCGCCAGCGCCATGGCTGCATCCGCCCCCGACGGAAGGATGGCGCCGTAGAGAAGATCCTCCACCGTGGCGGTATCACCTACACCGTACCCCACGAAGCTGGAGCCCGAGCTGTAGGATTCATCGCAGATCTCCTGCGTAATCGTCACCGTATCCTGCAGCTGTTTATCCGTGTCCTCCATTGCCTCCACAGCCACCAGCAATGTCATCACCTTGGTCATAGAGGCCGGGACCATGCGTTCAAATGCACGGCGCTCTGCCAGGATTTCACCGGTCGTCGTGTTCACCAGAATGGCATATTGACTGTCCACATAATCCGATGCCTTTGCAGCCTCTTCCTTATCCGCAGCGCTCTGCGCGTCCTCAGAGGTTTCCGTCTGTGCATTTTCAGAAGCGATGTGTCGCTGCGCGTCATAGATGGAAATGTCCGTCAGGCTGTCGCCGAGCTGCACGGTGCCGGAGGTTTCCGTGAACACATACGGCGCATCCGCCGCAGCCGTCTGGCCGGTGCCCTCCTCCGGAGCGGCATCCTCTGCACTGCCCGCGTTCTCCGCCGCATCCTGCGTTTCGGTCGCAGCCTCTGCAGCAGACGTCTGACCGGCGTCCTCCGCTGCCGTATTCTCCCTGCCCGCCAGCACCCTGCGCGCGGCAGCGGTCCCGCCTGCTGCCGCCAGAATCACCGCCGCCAGAATGACTGCTGCCAGAATCCGTTTCTTCCTCCGGAGCTCCCGCTCTCTTCTGGCTCTTCTTGCCTTGCGAAGCCTCCGGCGTCTTGCGTCCTCGTCCTCATACTCCCGCCTGCTGCGGGGCCGTTCATTTTGTCTGTCCATTCTTATCCATAAAAGCTTCCGTGGTGTGCCGGGAAGCTGATTCCTTTCGTTTTTAGTCTAACCGGTTCATTGTAGCACTTCTGCGGCGGATGTATATCCATACTGCCGCTGTGGTATAATGAAACGTCATCAATTTGTTACTGCACATGCGCCGTTCCGGCGACAGGGAGAATCCATATTCATGAGTTCCTTTAACAAGCAGACTGCCAGTAAGGAAACCGAGAGTCTTTCCATACTCCGCAAGCTATCCTATGTACTCAATGCCAGGCAAAAGCGCCAATGTGTCGGAATCGGCGTTCTGATTCTCATCAGCGGCATTCTCGAGACCATCGGCGTCTCTATGATTGTCCCGATCGTCACGGCGATCACATCCCCGGACACGATTACAGAATACATGGATAAGTATCCCTTCCTGCGTTCTGCTGCAGACGGGCTTGGTCTTACCACCACCTTCCGGCTGACCATTGCCATGCTGGTGTCTTTGATGGTGATCTATGTCGTCAAAAACGCCTTCCTCCTCTTTGTGACCAGGGAGCAGAACCAGTTCATTACCAATGCCCGCAACGACATGATCAGCCGCGTCATGCGGGATTTTCTCAACCGCCCGTATGAGGATTATCTTGGTGCCGACATTCCCACGGTTTTCCGCATTACAGACAGTGACATTCCGCAGACCTTTTCTCTGATCCTGTGCCTTCTGCAGATGTCCACAGAGATCGTTGTCTCCGTATTCCTCGGTATTTTCCTTCTGGCTGTAAACTGGCAGATGACGCTGTTCATCATCGTCATTCTCCTGGCGATGACGATGGTCAGCTCCAAGTGCATCAAGCCCCGGCTCAATACCATCGGCAGCCGCAATCAGAAGATCCAGTCCCGCATCGCCAAATGGCGCCTGCAGGCAATCTACGGACTGAAGGATGTCAAGGTTTTAAACCGTCAGGATTTCTTTATCCGCAATTACTATGAGAGCGGAAAGATCGGTGCAGCGGTTGCCACCGATTACGCCGTCTTCAACAATCTCCCCCGCCTTATGATCGAAACCGTATTCATGGTCAGCGTCCTGGGCTTTATTGCTCTCTACATGGTTCTGGGCGGAGATGTCACACGCCTTCTGACACAGCTGACTGCCTTTGCCGTTGCCGCGGTACGCATCCTGCCGAGCGCCAACCGCATCAACACCTACATGGCGCAGGCCGCCTACGAGGAGCCGAGCCTGAATTATCTGTACGACAACCTTACAGAATCCAATAAAACCGAGGGCGAAATGCAGGCGCGCCGCTCGCAGATCGCCGGCCCGGCACTTCACCTGACCGACCGGATCGAGCTGAAGGACATCTCGTTCCACTATCCGGACAGTGATACCTACATCTTCCGGCACGCAAATATGGAAATCCGCCGCGGAGAATCCGTCGGCATCATGGGGCCGTCCGGCGCCGGCAAATCCACCATTGTGGATATTCTTCTGGGGCTTCTCCACGCAGAGGAGGGATCCATTCTGTGCGACGGCGCCGATATTTTCTCCAATTACGATTCCTGGCTTGCCCAGATCGGCTACATTCCGCAGAGCATTTATCTGATCGACGAATCCATCCGCGAGAACATTGCCTTCGGCATTGATGCAAAGGATGTCAGCGAGGATCGTCTCTGGGAGGTTCTGAAGGAGGCACAGCTGGATGACTTTATCCGCTCGCTTCCGGAGGGGCTGGATACCAAGATCGGCGACCGGGGCGTGCGTCTCTCCGGCGGTCAGCGCCAGCGCATCGGCATTGCGCGGGCCCTGTACCACAATCCGGAAATCCTGGTATTCGATGAGGCAACCTCCGCTCTGGACAATGATACTGAGGCGGCGCTGATGGAGGCCATCAATTCCTTCCACGGCAAAAAAACGATGATCATCATCGCCCATCGTCTGAATACCATTGAAAAGTGCGACCGCATCTTCCGCGTTGCAGATGAGTGCATTACGCCGGCCACGCTGAACGGGGAACACATTCTGCATGAAGCGACGAATGCATCTGTTTAGAAACCGGCAGGCGGCCAGAAAGGCTTTTCCACTATGATCGGTGTTGAATTCATCCCGGGCTTCGGACTCGGGAACCAGCTGTTCTTCTTCATATCCGGACGATGCATTGCCGAAGACCTCGGATTTTCCTTCGGCTGCGTCAATCCGCAGCAGGTCGGAAATGTTGCGCAATCCAACAAGGGCATGTATTTTATGGATCTGGATCTCGGGGAGGAAATTCCCCGGGAGGAAATGGACCGCTATACGCGCTTTGATGAGCAGGATGACCGCCTCTACATGGGGAATTCCCGCCACGATATGACAAACGGCTGCTACATCAGCGGACCGGATGAGCGCCTCTACGGCATAAAGGATCAGACGCTTCTGTACGGCAATCTGCAGGATGAGCGCTATTTCGGGCATCACATTCCGGAGATCCGGACGTGGCTGAAGGTCAAGCCGGAATACGAGTCCTATGAATACACAGCGGATGATCTGTGCATCATCAACATGCGGGGCGGGGAATATACCGGACATCCGGAGCTCTATCTCGACCGGCGCTACTGGCTTCACGCCATTGCCAACATGAAAAAGATCAATCCGGCCATGCGCTTTATGATTGTTACCGAGGACGAGGAGGCCGCCAGAAAGGTCCTCCCGGAATACGAGTGCCACCATTTTGATGTCGGAAAGGACTATGTCACCGTCAAAAATGCGCGGTATCTCATTCTCTCCAACTCGTCCTTCTCCCTTATGCCGGTGATCACCAGCACGGAGCTTCGCTACGCCATTGCGCCCAAATACTGGGCACGGCACAACATCAGCGACGGCTTCTGGTCCTCCGAGCAGAACATCTACAGCTTCCTGCATTATCAGGACCGCCGCGGCAGAATCTGGGAACCGGATGCCTGCAGGCGGGAGCTGGAGGAGTACAAAAAGACGTCCCGCCTGTATGCGCGCCGCAACGTGCGTCCCGGGAAATTTCATTATCTTCTGCAGATTGTGCGGCGCAAGCTCCTGTACGGTAGATTTTACCTCCGCAAGATTGAGCGTTCTCTCCTTCGGAGAACCGGAATCATCCGGACGTGGACACAGGCATAGACCGCCGGCACCGGCTGCAGCGATCCGCAGCAGAAAGGGATCATTTCAATGGATTATAAAAACGGCCGGCTTCAGCTCCCCAACGTGACGCTGACAGCGGTTACCAGCGTAAAGCTCTATGAGACCGTAAAGGCCATGGAATATTCCATGCGCAGCATTGATTTCGGAGATGTTGTTCTGGTTACAGACCGCAGGCCCTTTGGGCTTCCTTCCTCGATTCGCTATGCACATTGCGAGAAAATCGACAGCATCGACAAATTTAATCACTTTATGGTTTACGAGCTGGCGCCCTACATCCAGACCGATTTCATCCTCCTGGTGCATGCAGACGGCTTTGTCATCCACCCGGAGAAATGGAGCGATGAGTTCCTTCGCTACGACTACATCGGCTCCCCCTGGCCTCTTCCGACGAACGACTATGCCTATCGGGATTCCAACGGGAACATCTGCCGCGTCGGCAACAGCGTCTCCATCCGCTCCCGGCGGCTGCTCGCTTACCCTTCGGAGCATCAGCTCCCCTGGGTCCCCGTCGATGATGGCTTCTACAACGAGGATATTTTCCTCTGCTGCCACTCTAAGAATCAGATGGAGGCAGACGGACTTTCCTTCGCACCGCTCGAAACTGCCGTGCGCTTCGGCAGAGAGCATCCTCTTCCGGAAAATGCCGGTATCGAGCCCTTTGCCTTCCATAAGTGGCGCGGCGAGAACGCCGACTATCCGAGGTTCATTGCACCAAAGGACCGCATGAAAAATGCAGTCCGCCCGCTCCTGTTCTGGCGAAAAGGAGAGCACTGGAAGGCCCGTCACGGCTTCCCGTTACAGTGAGTCCTCTCCCCCCAGGATCCGCAGCTGCTGCGGAAGAAAAGAGATCCCATGGTTATTGACTGCATTCCCTTTTTTAATGAGCTGGACATTCTGAATCTCCGGCTGCACGTGCTGGATCTTTATGTCGATCGTTTTGTCATTGAAGAGGCAACGCGCACCTTTTCCGGCGAGAAAAAGGAGCTGTGTTTTGCCGCGCATAAGGACATGTTCGCCCCCTTCCTGCACAAAATCGATTATGTAGTGGTGGAGGATGATGTCCTGTCTGAGGACGGCATTCACGTAAATCCTGCCGCCGCAGCATATGCCCCCGAAATCCCCGGGCAGCCGCTCACGCACCGCCGGGACTACTTCCAGAAGAATCACCTGATGGATCATCTGCAGGGCCTTTCGGAGGAGGATGTCATCTTGTTCGGCGATCTGGACGAAATCCCGAATCCCGCGGCACTTACCCGCGTTCTTACAGACTATGATCCGTCAAAGGTCTATCACCTTGCCCAGCGGAATTTTTATGTCTTTCTGAATATGGAGGAGCAGCCGGTGCGGCTTCATTCCATCACCGGCGAGTTTCCGGATGTTCCTCCGGAGGAGAGAAAGTGGCTCGGCACCAAAATCTGCAGCCTCCGCAGCATTCCGGCGGAGGGCATCGTCCGCCTGCGGGATCTCATTCCGGTCACGGATTCCCGTTCCGTCCGCGTAGAGGACGGCGGATGGCACTTCGGTTATATGGGCGGACATCAGGAGACCAACGTGCTGAATCGCATCGGAACCAAAATCCGTGCGGCCGCCCACCAGGAATACAACGATGCGGAGATCATTGCCGAGACCATGGACAAGCTCGTGCTGGGGCAGGATATCTTCGGCCGGAACGCGAGCTTTCACCGTGTCGAGCTCGATGAAACGTATCCCGCCTATCTTCTGGAGCACCGCAACGAGTACGAATACCTGATCCTGCCGCCCATTACGGCCTGGACGCGTTTCACACACCGCTTCGATCTGACGGTCGGGCGGTTCTGCCGCAAGGCCGTCCGCAAGGTGCGCCGCATGCTCCATGTATGAAATGATAACTATTCAGAGCCAGGCAAATTTGCAAGTAATGCGCGAGTAATGCTTGCATTAACAAGCGCCCGGAATGCCTCATCGGCATCCCGGGCGCCTGTCTTTTTGCTTTTCTGCAGCCGCTTACATTAACTGCATCGCTTTCAATGTATTACTTCTGTTCCGGCTGATCCGGCTTCAGTTCCTTCGGTGCTGCATTCTCTTCCTGCTGCAGCGGCTCTGTCTCTTCCGTTTTCTCCGTCTTCAGACTCTGCACTTCCTCTTTCAGCTGTGCAATCTCCTTCTCCTGCTCTGCCAGCTGCTGTTTCATTCTGCGAAGCTTTTTGTGTCTGCGAACCATCCATACAATGAACAGAATGATCAGCAGCAGCACGGCTGCAAGCTTGATCACCGTGACTGTATGGATGCTGCCGGCCGGTTCTGCATAGCCAAGATCCGGAAGCTCGCCGCCCGTTTCTGCACTCATCTCCTCATCATTTGCGAAGGCGAGGTATGCCTTGATCGGGAAGTTGTCGTACACATAATCCGTGTAGTCCTCGTCCTCTTTGATGGCTGCAACAACATCCGAGAAATCCGTCCAGCCGCCCGTCTCATCCAGATAGAGATAGCTCTCTCCCGGATTGATAACGCCAACGCTGTAGTAGCCCATCAGCTGATCCTCGTATTCCGAGAGCTCACTGCCTCTGTTCTCTAAGTGTATCTTACGATTGTACTCCTCGACGCCCTCTTTGCTGGTCTGCGTGGAATTGGTGGAAACTGCGTAGCATTCCTCTCCGTCCGAAGGAACCCTCTGCGTCACGACGACAGAATACTTCTGTCCCTTGGCAATGCTGACCGGGTTGCTCACATCCACCCTGTGGTATCCTGCGTGTGCGAAATCCGCACTCACCATGGCGGCCAGCTGTCCGTCCTCCGGTGATGCTGCACTCTCGTCCAGAAGATATACCTCAAATTCTACGCTCGTATTCTCCGCATCGGTCTCACAGGAAAGTGCCTCCAGCACCTCATCGTACTCCGCCGTGAATACGTTGGCCATCTGCATCTTTGTATCGCTCAGCCAGCCGGATGTTGCGTCCGTCTGCAGATAGTCATACTGATCAATAATGTAACCGGTTTTGTCCTCTTCGCTGCCGGTGTCAAAATCAAAAACCTCCGCCGCGTCAAGACTCCTGTCATAGTAGGAGATATAGAAATAACCGGTTGCCTTGCCGTTCTCATCCTCGATGCCCCAGCTGAACTTATTCGGGAATTCCTCCGTGTCTGCTCCCCAGCTGTTCTTGACAATCCAGGCACCGTCTCCTTCCGGCTGATGCGCTTCTCCGTCTCCCCAGATATCGTCCGAATGGTCAAGGAAATCCGTGCTCTTGATGGTATCGTCCCATCCGACGATGGTCACCGCATGCGTGGGCTGTGCACTGTCATAGGTGTAATGCGTCCACTTATTGTCTTCGGTATTCAGATAGACCGGATTCAGGTCACCATTCAGTGCATCCGCCGGCATATACATGTCCGCCGCGAAGGCAATCGACACCGCCTTGCCCTCCATGAGGACCTTCTTGATCGTATCGGTAGCGTTCTGGTCATACCCTATGTACGCGGCGTTGCGCGCATCCAGATCACTCTCCTCCGCAACGTCACAGTCCGCCGCGTAGACCGCCGGAGACGGAAGCACGTCGGAATTGATCAGCTCATACGTCTGCAGGAATTTATAATCATCCGGGATCGTCCAGTCGTCATCCGCACTGTAGCAGATGTTCTCCAGCAAAAACGCGTCCGTCTTGCTGTTCTTTCCCCGGTAGGGAACCGTTTCCTCATCCACAACACCGATTCCGCTGGAAAAGACCGACGTAGCCGTGAACATCATTCCGCCTACGCTCAGGGCATCTCTGTCGAGCCCCTCCACCATATGGATTCCTTCTCCGTCCTGCGAAGAGCCGTCATTCATATAGCTTCTTGCAAAATACCCCACATGGTGCTCAGAGAGGTCAAGTCCGGTTTCTTCGTACGTCTTGCCAAGGCTCGTCAATATGCTCGTCTCCGCTGCTGCAATCGCAGCAAAGCCCCAGCAGGTTCCCCACGGATTCTGAAACTTAACCGGCGTAACCACGCCCCGGTCTCTTAAATCAAATTTTTCCGGAAGTGACTCATCCGGTGCAGTCTCTTCAATCGCCCGGTCTGTCTCCGACGGACTGTCCATAAGGTAATCTGCCGCCTCCGTCACGTCTGCACTGCTCTGTGCACAGGCAATGACCGGGTTCAGTGCCGTCACACAGGCCAGCGCCCCCGGCAGAACGGTGTACATGAATCCTTTTCTCATAATCGTCCCCTTTCCCGCTGCATGCGCGGTGTGTTTTGATAATCAGTAATTATTTAGCACCCATCTCGAATTTGCTTCGCAAATCCTCGATGCGGCTGGCCAGAGGTCCTTCGGACCTTGGCCGCCTGCCAATTTCAATCGTGAATATGCCTGCAAGCAGTCAATTCACGTTGAAATGTAGCAGGTGCTAAACAGATACGATAATTATATATTTTCCACACGCAATCGCACAATACGCAGGCTTTTACCGCCTATTTTTCTTCCTTTTTCACCGGGAACAGTGCGGTCAGCACCTTCATAATAACAATCAGGACAATTGCCACCACAAAGATTCCCAGCATGCCAAAGCCCATAACCTTCAACGATTCTATAAAATTCGCAAGCATCTGCCTTTCTCCTTTTCTGTATCAAAACAATTCAAGTAGTTATTCAGAGCCCATTCGCAAAATCCCTTGGCTCTGAATAATTATCAATTCAAAGTGCTGCACTTCCCTGCCGTCTTACAGCAGCGGGATCAGGCTCAGAAGGAGTCCTCCTGCAATTACCGACGCAATCTGGCCGGATACATTGACGCTGGTGGCCTGCATGATCAGGACATTCGTCGGATCCTCCTTCAGGCCCATCTGTGTGATGACACGCGCCGACATCGGGAACGCGGAGATGCCGCAGGCACCGATCATCGGGTTGATTTTCTTCTTCAGGAACAGATTCAGAATCTTGGCAAACAGAACGCCGCCGGCCGTATCAAAAATAAAAGCAACCAGTCCCAGCAGAAGGATGAACAGCGTCTGCACATTCAGGAAGTTCTCTGCACGCATCTGGGATGCAACGGTAATGCCCAGGAGCAGTGTGATCAGGTTTGCCAGTGTTCCCTGTGCAGTATCCGAGAGCGAATCCAGCACGCCGCATTCACGAATCAGATTGCCGAACATCAGAAAGCCTACCAGCGCCACGCTGCGCGGAGCGATCAGACCCGCTACCACGGTAATGCAGATCGGGAAGAGGATCTTTGCCGTCTTGGATACACTTCCTGCCTGGTAGTTCATGTGGATGGTTCTCTCTGCCTTTGTGGTAATCAGACGAATAACCGGAGGCTGAATGATGGGAACCAGCGCCATGTAGGAATATGCGGCAACGATAATCGCGCCCAGATATTTCGAGCTGTAATAATCTGCCACGAAGATGGATGTCGGGCCGTCTGCGGCACCGATGATGCCGACCGAAGCCGCATCCTGCAGGGAAAATCCGAACAGGGTTGCCAGGCTTAACGTAAAGAAAATGCCGAACTGCGCCGCTGCGCCGAAGAGCATCATCGTAGGATTTGCCAGAAGCGGCGTGAAATCAATCATCGCGCCGATGCCGACGAACAACAGGAGCAGGAACAGCTCGTTGGAAATTCCGGAGTTAAACAGAATATCCAAAGGTCCCTCCGTGAGAATGCCGTCGATGGTCTGCGTAACCGCTCCCGACAATGGCAGATTCACAAAAATCGCGCCAAACCCCATCGGAACCAGGAGCGTAGGCTCCATCTCCTTTTTGATTCCAAGCCATATGAGAATTCCGCCGATTCCCCACATGGCGACCATCTGCCACGTCAGATTGGTCACGTTTCCGAATAAATCCATCAGCTGCTGCATTTGCTACCTCCATAGCGTGAAATTCCGGGGCGGAGCCTCTCCGCCCGCTGTGATAAAGAACCTGCAGGATTCCTTCCTCCGCACATCGATCATCGAGCATCGATGTCCCGGCAATACAAAAGCGGCAAGACCTTTACCGCATTAACCTGCAATAAAAGTCTTGCCGCCAGAATACACAAGCTCTCTTCTGTTCCGGTACCGGGCCGAGTACATCAATCTCAGAATAACCAGGCCGTACTGACGATACCGGATCCTGTCCTTTGTACTGCATCTGTGCATTTCGTCTGCGTTTCACAAACTCACCACGTGCCGTACATGTCCAGGCAGCTACTCCCTTTTCTCAGAACTTTACCTTTCCAAAGGAGGTTCGTCAAGCATAACACACGGCATTCTCCGCCAGGCCCCGTCGTGGCGTAACAGTACACTCGCCAGCCAAGCGGCAGTGCGGCACCTATGCAGCAAACACCGAATCTACAGCGTGACGGCCTTCGCCTCCATCAGCTCCGGCAAATGCTCGGAGTGATCCAGCACCTCCTCAGAAATGCTGACACAGTTGTCTGCGATACGATCCACGTTGTAGAGAATTTCCGAATAGATGCCGGTCATCTCCTTCGTGCACTTTCCGTTCTCCACACGCTTTAAATGTGCCTTGTTAAACTGACGGACTGCCTTATGCAGCTTGTTTTTGGCCTTGGTGATTTTGGACGGATCTTCCCTGCTGCCGGCCTTCCACTGAAGCGGTCCTACCGCCAGCTGGTACAGATTCCCTGCTGCCGCAAAGCACTTATTCAGCTCCTCACCGGCATCCCCGGACAGGTTTTTCCCTTCCGCACGAAGACTGGACATTCCGGTCACAATATCGCTGCAGCGGTCCGATATGCGGTCAATATTGCTGATGACGGACAAAAGAGCGGTTGCCTGATCCGCCTGCTCCGGTGTAAGAGAGCCGCTTGTAAAGAGCTCCGTAATATAGGAGACCACGCTTGTCTGCACAGCCTTGTCATTCTGATACCGCTGCGCAAATCCTTTTTCCTTTTCCTTCAGTGCGGCAGGATCTGCCCCCTGCTGCATTCCGCCCAGAACCGTGTCGTTCATGTTGTCCAGCAGCGCCTCTGCGCGGTCGATGCAGCGCCGGATTTCTTTGGAAACCAACAGAAGCGCAGCCTGGGGCTGTGTCACCATGCGAAGGTCCAGAAACATCGGACGTCCGTCCAGCTCCGACTCCCCGCCGGCTGCAGCGCGGTCCGGCACAATGCGGCAGACAATTTTCACCATCACTGCAATCAGCGGCAGCCACACAATGGTGCAGACCACGTTGAAGGTCGTATGTGCATTCGCGATCTGCCGGGAAATCACCTCGATCTCCGGCCCCTTCGGTGAAATCCATTCCACAAACTTTGCAAACCACGGAATCAGAAATGCAAACACAATGGATCCGCTGATGTTGAAGCACGAATGTGCCACAGCGGTTCTCTTGGCATCCTTACTCTGTCCGATGGACGCCAGAAGTGCCGTAATGGTCGTTCCGATGTTGTCTCCCAGAAGGATCGGTATCGCGCCAGTAAGGCCGATGACGCTGCTCACGCCGTCCGGTCCGGCCTGCGACGCAAAGCTCTGAAGCACGGCAATGGTTGCCGAGGAGGACTGCACCACCAGCGTCATGCCTAGGCCGAGGAGAATACCCAGAATCGGAACATCCCGCACCTTGCTCATCAGCTCCGTAAATATCGGACTGGCTGCAAGCGGCTCCATGACCGATGACATAATCTGAATGCCTTCGAAGAGAAGACCGAAGGAGAAGAATACCATTGCAATATTCTTGACTCTCTCATCCTTGGCAAGGAACTGCACCAGAAATCCGATAAACAGAATCGGGTAAATGTAATCACCGATGTCAAAGGCGATGAGCTGCGCTGTCATCGTGGTGCCGATGTTGGCTCCGAAGATGACCGAAATTGCCTGCGGCAGTCCCATCAGGCCGGCGCTGACAAAGCCGATGACCATAACGGTGGTCGCGCTGGAGGACTGCAGCACAGCGGTTACCAGTGCACCCGCCAATGCTCCCATCAGCGGATTTTTGGTGAGGAATCCCAGAATGCTGCGCATCTTTTCTCCGGCCGCCTTCTGCAGCGATTCGCTCATCTGATTCATTCCGTACAGAAAAACAGCCAGACCGCCCAACAGTCCAAACAGCGTTGTTATCGCACTCGACATACGATTTCTCCTTTTTCACATTCCCTGATTTTCTTCTTACCCGAAGTTATCATATTAAATTCATGTAAAATCTCCAGTCCTTTTTTGTAAAATCCATGTAAAGTATGTAAAAAGGCGTAAAGGCTTCTGCGCTTCCTTTCTGTTTTACTGATGGAACACCAGCTCCATTCTGGTTCCCTTTCCAAGGTCAGAGGTCACCTTGATGTCCGCATGGGAGATTTCCGCGCCGTGCTTGACGATGGAAAGACCGAGGCCGGTTCCTCCCGTTTCCTTGGAGCGGCTTTTATCCACGCGGTAAAAGCGCTCAAAGATCCGCTCCTGCTGGTCCTTTGCAATGCCGATTCCGTTGTCTGTGACAATCACTTCCGGCGTGTTCATCAGCTTTCCGACCCAGAGCGTAACGCGGCCGCCCCGGTGGTTGTATTTGATGGCGTTCTCCGTCAGGTTGTAAATCATCTCATCCAGAAGTCTTCGTACACCGTAAATGCTGCAGGACTCTCCCGTCAGCTCCACGTGCACGCCGCAGTCGGCTGCCTTTGCTCCCAGCCGACTGACAATGTCGTGGGAGAGCTCAAACAGGTCCACCGACTCCTCGGACTGCTCCAGTCTTCCCTCATCCAGACGGGATAGCTGTATGATGTCGTCAATCAGCGTCAGCATCCGCTGCGCTTCCCGGTAGATACGGTCCGAGAACTTCGGAACATCCTCTGCCCGCACCAATCCGTCCCGCATGATCTCCGCATAGCCGGAGATGGATGTCAGCGGCGTTTTCAGCTCGTGCGAAACATTCGCCGAAAACTCCTTCCGCATTTCCGCCACCGCTTCCTTCGCGCGGTTGGATTCCTCAATGCGCTTTAAAAGCGGGCGCATTTCTTCATAGATTTCATTATCCAGCGGACGGTCCAGGTTCAGCTGATTGATCGGCTGCACCAGTGCCTTCGCCTGCCGTTTGGCAATCAGATAGGAAAAAGCCAGCATAGCTGCGGCAATCACCCCCATCACCGGCAGAAGCGTCAGGGCCGTATTCGTCGTGCTGCGTACAGCCATGGACACGCGCAGAACGTTCCCGTCACTTAAGCGTATCGCATAATAGAACATGTCCTGTCCCACGGTATCCGAATGCCGGACATCCTGTCCGACTCCGCTTGCCAGTGCATCCTTTACCTCCGGACGCCCCTTGTGATTTTCCAGCGTATAGTCGTCCTGCACGCTGTCATAGAGAACCGTTCCGTCCGAACCGATCAGCGTGATGCGCGTATTCTTCTCCACATCGTCCAGCTGCCGCAGATACGCTTCTCCGGAGATATTCACGGCAGCCGCCGTATACTCCGCCACTCTCTGCGTACTCTCCTGTGCCAGAGACCGGATTCTCCCATAAACAAAGAAAATGGTGATGGCGTACGCAATTGCCAGCGTGGCGCCAACCACCATGAACATACTCCTCTGGATTTTCTTTCTCATGCATGCTTCCTTCCGAAGATCCCGGCAAACCGTTTCTCCGCAGATCCTGCAGGAGAAACGTCTTCGTCCGCCGCATTTTCCGTAAAAAGGCCTCAGGTCCGAATGCGGTATCCGACCCCTCTCACGGTCTCAATCCGGTCCCCCGCTTCCCCAAGCTTCTGCCGCAGCGTCCGTACATGTACGTCCACCGTGCGGGTCTCTCCGTCGAAATCGTATCCCCAGACGTCCTCGAGCAGCTGATCCCTTGTCAGAACCACCTCGGAATTCATCAGGAGCTTTTTCAAAAGCTCATATTCCTTCAGCGTCAGCGCCACCGGCTCGCCCGCTACGCTCACCTGGTGCCGCTTGGTATCCATGGCAATTTCACCCAATGCCAGGATGTTCTCATCCCCTGTGCCTGCACCGCTCCGGCGCAGCACAGCCTTGATCCTGCTGACCAGCTCCATCATGCCGAAGGGCTTTGTCACATAGTCGTCCGCGCCCAGATCCAGCGCCTTCACCTTGTCAAACTCCGCCCCCTTGGCCGTCACCATAATCACCGGAATGCGCGAGGTCTCATTCCCGCTGCGGATGCTCTTTAAAAGTGCGATCCCGTCCTCTCCCGGCAGCATGACATCCATGAGCACCAGCTCCGGGCGCTCCATGCGCAGCGCCTCCCGGAAGCTTTTGCCGTCCTCAAAGCCCTTTGCCTTGAAGCCGGTATTCTCCAGTGTATATACAATCAGATCGCGGATGTTCTCGTCATCCTCTACGCAGTAGATCATGTACCTTTGTCCTTTGTACTCACGCAGCAGCTGTGCATGGATATTCTCTTCTTTAGTGCCGCACAACCCCTGTTATGCCTTGTCCGTCTCAAACGGCGGCTTGGTATCAAGCTTTGCCTCATGCACGCCGGTAATGGAGAAGGTAACCCACTCCGCAATGTTGGTGGCATGGTCACCGATTCTCTCGAGATACTTGGCAATCATAATCAGATCAATGGCCTTGTGGGCAGCCTGTCCCTGGTTTTCTCCGATGTAGTCGATCAGCTGGGATTTCACGGAATCGAACATCATGTCAACGACATCGTCGCTGGCCTCCACATGCCCTGCCAGCTCCAGATTCTTGTCCACAAAGGCCTTGATACTGTTCTCGACCATGTGCGTAACCTCTACGCTCATCTCCACAATCTTCGGAAAATCCGTAGCCTCTGCCATCTTCGCGCTGACCACGATCTCCGCAATGTCGGAGGCCTGGTCACCGATGCGCTCCATGTCCGTAATCATCTTCAAAGCCGCCGAAATCTGCCGCAGATCCCTTGCCACCGGCTGCTGCTGGAGCAGGAGCGTCAGGCACAGACGCTCGATTTCCCGCTCTGCCTGATCAATCTCCGCATCTGCCGCCATAACATCGCCGGCCATGTCTATATTACCATCCTGCAGGGCTTTTGTCGCATTCTCAATGGCAATCCCGCACAGATCCCCCATATGGATCAGCATTTTATTCAGCTGCTGCAGCTGTGCATCAAAACGATTTCTCAATGTAGTTCCCTCCCGGCTCAGCCAAAGCGTCCTGTAATGTAATCCTCTGTTCTCTTATCCGAAGGAATGGAGAAGAGCTTCTGTGTCTTGTTGTATTCGATCAGCTCGCCCAGAAGAAAGAATGCAGTGTTGTCCGAAATGCGGCTTGCCTGCTGCATGTTGTGCGTAACGATGACGATCGTATAATTGCGCTTGAGCTCAATGGCAAGATCCTCAATCTTGGACGTGGAAATCGGATCCAGCGCAGAGGTAGGCTCATCCATCAGAATGACCTCCGGCTCCACCGCCAGGGTTCTGGCAATGCAGAGTCTTTGCTGCTGGCCGCCGGAAAGCCCCAGTGCACTCTTGTGCAGACGGTCCTTGAGCTCGTCCCAGATGGCTGCCTGGCGAAGGCTTCTTTCTACGATGGCATCCAGCTCTGATTTTTTATGAATGCCGTTGATCCTGGGGCCGTAGGCAACGTTCTCGTACACGCTCTTCGGAAACGGATTGGGCTGCTGGAACACCATGCCGACGCGCTTTCTGAGCTCAATGGCATCCATGTCCTTGTTGATGTCCACTCCGTCCAGCTTCACATCGCCGTCAATCCGGACACCGTCCTCCAGATCATTCATGCGGTTTAAGGTCTTCAGGAACGTGGACTTGCCGCAGCCGGAGGGCCCGATCAGCGCTGTAATCTCATTCGCCGGAATATCAATGGAGATCCTGTGCAGTGCCTGAAACTCTCCGTAATACAGATCCAGATCCTTAATCTGAAACTTCATGTTCTCTTCCATCTCTACCTCTCTCTACTGCTGCCGGTGAAGCTTTTTCTGTGTGCCGGACTGCTTTTCATTGATGCGCCGCGTCATGACTCTCGCAATCAGTGAGAAAACAAGGACCAGCAGCACCAGTATCATTGCCGAAAAGTTTGCAATGTTCTCCGAATTCGCATTCAATGCGCCCTCGGTCCGCATAACCCAGATATGAAGGGCCAGCGTTTCTCCGGGACGGAACGGATTTAAGGGACAGGTCTTGGATGTCAGATCCCAGTTGTTCCAGTTCAGCCTCGTGCTCTGACCCGCCGTATACAGCAGCGCTGCCGCCTCACCGAAGCCGCGCCCTGCCGCCAGGATGACGCCCGTAATGATGCGGGGAAGGCAGGCCGGCAGCAGAACCTTCACAATACTCACCCAGTGCGTGGCGCCGAGTGCCATGGAACCCTGCTTGTAGCTCTTCGGAAGTGAACGCATCGCATCCTCTGTCGTCGTTGTGATCGACGGGAGGCTCAGGATCGAAACAGCCAGTGCACCCGCCATCAGGTTCCACTTCGCACCCGTCATCAGAATAAATACCAGATAGCCGAACAGTCCGACAACAATGGACGGAAGGGAGGAAAGGGACTCAATACAGATTCGAATGAATTTGGTCCCTTTGTTGTTGCCTGCATACTCCGCCATGTAAATGCCCGCCAGCACGCCGATCGGTACGCTGATCAGAAGCGAAAGAAATACAAGATATACCGTATTAAACAGCTGATTTCCTATCCCCTCTGACGTAAAGGACAGAACTCCGGGATAATAGCTCAGGATTCCCCGCACAATGATGTATCCCGCCAGCACCAGGATCAGCATCAGAAAGAATCCGCCGACGCCGTAGAATACACCGGTCATAATCGTATTGACGCGCTCCGCGCTGCGGATGCGGCGTTTCATGGTCTCGTTCATTGTTACCTCTTCTGTGCCGCTGCCCGCGGCATTTCCATCACACTTCCTGCGCCTTTTCCTTCCTTATGCACCCATCTTTTTCCTGCTCTGTGCGTCAATCCTGTGAATCAGGAAAATAAAGAACATGGAAATCAGGAACAGCAGCAGTGCCATCGACCACAGGGCCATATTCTGCTCGCCGCCGCTTGCCGAGTTGCCCATGTCGGCAGCAATGGCCGCTGTCAGATTGTTGGTCGGGGACAGGAGATTTTTCGGGAAGGCCCTTGTTTTGCCGATAACCATAGCCACGGCGAGTGCTTCGCCAAAGGCTCTTGCCAGTCCCAGAATGATGCCGGTAAAAATACCAGACTTCGACGCCGGGATCACAATGCGGTAAATCACCTGCCACCGGGTCGATCCCAGACCGTAAGCCGCTTTGCGGTAATGGGCCGGAATACTGCGGATGGAATCCGCCGCTACAGTTGTAATCGTAGGGAAAATCATCACGGCGAGGACAATGCTGGCTGCCAGGACCGAATACCCGCCCATTCTGGCATGGAAAACATCACGGATAAACGGAACCAGTACCGTAAGGCCGATCCAGCCATACACGACCGAGGGAATCCCGACGAACATCTCAATGGCCGGCTGGAACAGCTTCGTGCCGGCCTCCGGAGCGATCTCTGTCATAAAGATGGCCGCACACAGGGCAAACGGCGTCACAATCACAAGCGCCAGTCCGCAGGTCATCAGCGAGCCTGCAATGTAGATGGCACAGCCGACCTTTCCGCCGCCCTCGGATGCTGTATCCATCGGAGCCCACTCACTGGAGAAGAGGAATTCCAGAAGGGAATGATGAAATTTCGTAAAGGTTCCGGTTCCCTGATAAATCAGGAACACACCGATCGCCAGCGTCAGTGCGATGATGAAAAATCCGGAGATGGTAACAATGCCCTTCCCCAGTCCTTCCTTGCGGAAGTGCTCGAACCTGCCGGTCCTGGTTTTCATAAGATCCTCCTTTGCCGATTCCGCGGGAGATACTGCAAACCAGCGGCGGCCCACCTGTTTGGAGGAAGAGCCGCCGTTGTCTGACATCGATTGGTTTTACCGGCTTACTTGGTTTCGTGAGCAGCCAGAGCCTCGTCGCTCATCTTGGAGGATACGCCGTAGCCCATTGCCTCGATCTCTGTACCGAACTCGTCGCCCATCATGTAGTTGATGAAGGCCTGTGCCTGCTCCGAGCCGTCTCCGTTTGTGTACATGTGCTCGAAGCCCCATACCTTGTAGGTTCCGTTGTAGGTGTTCTCCAGGGTCGGCTCTACGCCGTCGATGGAAACGGTTGCCACGCTGTCATTGTCTACCAGATAGGACAACGCTACATAGCCGATGGCGCCGGCGTTCTGCTGAACCGTCTGAAGGAGGGTGCCGGAATCGTCGGTCTCAAGCGCCTCATTGGAAGCCTCTTCCTCGCCGCCGATTGCCCAGTTCTTGAACAGAGCACGGGTTCCGGAGGAGCTGGGTCTTGTTACCAGAAGGATCTCCTCATCAGGACCGCCGACCTCTTTCCAGTTGGTGATCTTGCCGGTGAAGATATCGGTCAACTGCTCGGTCGTAAGATCCGTTACACCAAGGTCTGCATTGACAACCGGTGCCATGGTGATGACGCATACCTCATGATCAACCAGTCCTGCAGCTGCGCTTGCATCCAGCTTCTCCTCTGCATATACATCCGAGTTTCCGATGTCGATGGCTCCGTCTGCAACCTGCTTAAGTCCCTCACCGGAGCCGCCGCCGTTTACGGTAACAACGCAGTCCGGATTGATGTCCATGAATTTCTCTGCAGCTGCCTGCGCAAGAGGAAGAAGTGCAGAAGAGCCTGCTGCGGTAACCTCACCGCTTACGCTCTCTGCGGCTGCTGTCTCAGAGGAAGTCTCCCCCTCTGCCGCCTCGGTCGATGCTGTCTGTGCAGCTGCTTCCGTCGATGCTGCTGTCTCTGCGGCGGTATCTGCCGTGCTGGAAGAGCAGCCTGCCAGCATGCCGGCAGCCAGTGCTGCTGCAATCATTGTTCCCGTCAGTTTCTGAAATTTCATAATAATCTCCTCTTTCTGCCGCGTCCTTGCGGCAACGATCGAATAAAAAAGCACTGCCGGGCGAGGCCTCCGGTCTGTTACGACCTTGCTCATCCGACAGTGCTCATCCTAAAGGAGCGTTGTTAAATTCAGAATCTCCGGAATGTAAAAGGTTTGTTAAACCCCGTTATCCCTTGACTGCGCCGGCCGTCAGACCGTCAACGATC
Source organism: Clostridium sp. CAG:508 (assembly GCA_963650385.1). Taxonomy (GTDB): domain Bacteria; phylum Bacillota; class Clostridia; order Lachnospirales; family Lachnospiraceae; genus CAG-791. Next base: position 48,526 of record CAVJLL010000008.1, read on the forward strand.
TGGTTGCTGAAGCAGCAGTAGACAACAATGGTGGGAACCACCGCCAGTACTATGGCGGCGAACATCTGTGAATAGTTGGTGTTGTAAGGACCCACGAACTTGGACAGCGAAACCGGCAGCGTCTTCTTGGTATCATCCGAGATGAAAACCATCGCCAGCAGCAGCTCATTCCAGTTGCCGACGAACGTCATAAGTCCCGTAACGAAGAACCCGGTTCTGGCCAGAGGAAGTGCAACCTTGCCGAAAATCTGGTAAATGTTTGCGCCGTCAATGCAGGCCGATTCGATCAGCTCGTGCGGCATACTGCGGAAAAATCCCGTCATGATGAAGATTGTAACCGGCAGCGAGAAGGTCAGATACGGAATGATCAGACCCACCAGGCTGTTGGAGAGTCCCAGCTTGGCAAAACGCGTAAAGAGCGGGATCAGCACGCAGTGCACCGGGATCATCATGCCCATCATAAAATACGTCAGCACCGCATCGGCTGCCTTCCACCGCATAACACCGATAGCAAAGGAGATCATCGCTCCCAGCACCATGGACAGCGCCAGTGTTACAACGCATACGATGAAGGAGTTCATCGTTGCCGTTCCAAGGTGTCCTGCCGTCCATGCTACGATGTAGTTCCCCAGCTGCAGCACCTGCGGAAGTGCAAACGGTGCGTCGAAGATTTCCTTGTTGGTTTTGAAGGATACCATCAGCGTCCACAGGAGCGGAGCCAGATAAATCACCAGCATAAAAACAAGGAGGATGTATATCAGCACCAACGCCGGTGTCCAGTGAATCTTTTCTTTTTCCTTATGTGCTTTTGTTTTCTTTGCAGCATTCACTTTTGTCATTTTCTCTTCCCTCCCCTCACGTATTGTCATCCTTAAAGAGCTTGGTTATGAGGAAGGTTACCAGCAGGCACAGGATCAGCAGAACCACGCCGATGGCACTGGCATATCCGTATTTAAAGTACTTAAAGCCCTGTGTGTACAGGTGCGTTGCCAGCACCTCTGTCTTGTGATTGGGTCCGGCCTCCGTCATGTTGTACACCAGATCGAAGAACTTCAGCGATCCGATCGCATTCAGGCTCATCGCCGTTCCCACCATCGGCTTGATCAGCGGAAGCGTAATGTGGCGGAAGGTCTGCACCTTCGTGCAGCCGTCAATGTAGGATGCCTCATACAAAGACTTGTCAATGCCGGAAATCTGTGCCATATACAGCATCATGGACTGTCCGACATACTGCCACAGGGATACAAAGGCGATCACCCGCATCGGAAGGATGATAAAGCCCTTTGTGTCCATCAGCCACAGCGGTCCTTCAATTCCGAACTTTAAAAGGAGCTGATTGATGCCCAGCTTCGGGCTGAAAATGAACATCCACAGAAGTCCCAGTGCAGAGGAGGAAAGAACGCAGGGCAGATAAATCACGTTTTTAAACAGATTCCGTCCTCTTGGAATGTTCGTCAGAAGTCCTGCCAGTATCAATCCCATAATCAGCTGCGTAACGCAGGAGAATACCAGGAAAAACAGGGAATTCTTGATGGCCAGCCCCATGACCTCATCCTTCATGAGCGCCTTGTAGTTGCTCAGGCCGACCCACTGCGGCGGTGTCAGCGCATTATAATCGCAGAAGGAATAATAGACTGACTGGCAAATGGGAATGAACAGGACCAATGTGAAGAGTATGAATCCCGGCCCCACAAAGAGGGCAATTGCTTTTTTATTCCGTAAGAGCTTATCCATCGCTGCTCCTTTTCCCGACTCTTGATGTAAGAAAGCGGAACCGCCGATTGCTCGGTCGGCCCCGCCGATTGCTTTGCTCTAGCTGTATATCTTTAGCTGTCCGTATTATCCGCGAACGCCGCCCGGATTGGTGTCTGCATACCAGTCTTCGATCGTCTGGAAGGCCTCTTCCGGTGTGTAATCTCCCAGATACATGGAAACCATGGTGTCGTCAAACTTGGAGCCTGCCTCTGTAGTTGCCAGGGACTCGTTGTAGAAGCCAAAGGTAGCCGATGCATTCTGGAATACATCCATTACGTAGGAAAGCTGCTTGGGAGCCTTGTCGGCATCGTACTCTACACTGGTTACCGGAATCTTTCCGCCAATCTCTGCGGTGTACTTCTGAGCGGTGTCATCGGTGAAGTACTTCATGAAGGCGATGGCTGCTTCCGGATGCTCTGTCGTCGCGCTCATGGCAAGCGAGTCAGACTTTGCAATGACACGGCCGGAATCGTTGCCGCCGTCGATTGCCGGGAACTGGAATACGCCGCACTTGCTCTCGATGTCCGGGTTGTTGCCGTTCATCTGTGCGATTGCCCAGGAGCCCTGGATCAGGATTGCTGCCTCTTCATTGTAGAAGGCTGCTGTAGCTACATCGTTGGTGTCACCGGCTGCCGTAGGCTGGAAGTACTGTGCCAGCTCGAGGAGCTTCTCGCCTGCTGCTACGGTCTTCTCGTTGTTCCAGCTCTCCTCGCCGGACTCGATCTTGGTCAGATCCACGCCCTCGCGGTCGCAGAGATACCCAGCCAACATCGACAGGCACCATGCCGTTCCTGCAGAAATGGTAACCGGTGTATAGCCGGCATCCTGAAGCTTCTTGCAGTCCTCAATCAGCTCGTCCCAGGTCGTCGGAACCTCGCAGCCGGCCTTCTCGAACATCTCTGTATTGTAGAAGACGCAGGCAGCTGCAATGTTCAGCGGAACTGCATAAATCTTGCCGTCATAGGTCTGCTGTGCAAAAACCGCATCACTGGAGAAGGTATCCTTCCAGCCGTCTGCCTCGAGGTAGCTGGTCAGATCAGCGGCGATGCCGGGCTCAACGTATACGTCCAGGTTCGGTCCGGGGCTGACGATGAATACGTCCGGTGTCTCGCCGGATGCAACCAATGCGTTCAGCTTCGTGTAATACTCCTCCAGGTTCGTTGTGATCGGCGTTACATGATAGACGCCCTCATAATCCTTATTGAAGCGCTCTACCGTCTGCTCGTAGCCCTGAGAAATCAGATCCTCGGTTGCTGTCAGGTCATCCCAGAACATCCAGGTGATCTCTTCTGCCGTGCCCGAAGAAGCGGTCGTGTCCGAGGATGCCGATGCATCCGATGTCTCCGAAGCAGCTGCATCCGATGAGGTTCCGGAGCTCCCTGTGTCTGTAGAAACAGAGCAGCCTGCCAGAAGTGACGTCGTCATAGCTGCTGTCAGCAATAATGCAATTTGTCTCTTCATTGTCTTCCTCCCTTGCCATGCCCGAAGGCCCAAGTATTGTTCTGCCTCAGCAGAACGAACAAATTCTATGCACCATATGGTAGCAACCTTTTGCAATATGTGCATAAACTATCTTGTCCTTTATTTGTCATTTCTTGCTCTGTATATGTGCCGTGCCATGGCATATAGTCTAATTTTGTCGTATTTCAACATTTATGATTGTGTATTATTCACACCGCTCGCCGCAATCGCATTAGCATAGAGGCGGTGTTTTTCTGAATTCCGGCAGATTTTCTGTATTTTTTGTTGTTTTGTGTTATAACATGGTATGGCAAGATTTGGCATTTCGATTCTTGCTCACAGAATGTACAAATTCACCATATTCCGGAATGAGAGAAGCACCATGATTGAAATTCTGAACGGCACTCATGAAACCGTAAATTACAAACCTGACACGCACATTCGATTGTACGTGAATGATGAATGTGAGCACTACCCGCCCCACTGGCACAGCGACATGGAGGTGCTGTGCCCCTTAGAGGGCTCCTATTCCGCCATCTGTGCCGACACCGCCTACGTGCTGCAGCCGGGCGACATGCTGTTCATTGCGCCCGGAACCATCCACGACCTTCTGGCTGCCCCGGCCGGCGTGCGCATTATTTTCCAGATCAGCTGGTCGCCCCTCCGTGAAATCAGCGGCCTGGAGGCCGTTCTTTCCCGGCTCTCCCCCTGCTGCCTTATCACGCAGGAGAATTCTCCTCTTGTCCACGATCCGCTTCACCGCTATCTGCTGGAAATCAAGGAGCTGTACCTGCAGAGTCCTCTTTTAATGGAGGCATCCATTTATGCCAAGACGCTGGAGATGCTCTCCCTCCTTTCTCACAGCAAAAGGCTGTCCGCAGAAGCAGCGCAGAGCGGCGCCGATCGTTCCCGTGCGCTGGCGCACAACGAAGCCATGCAGAAGATCTGCAGCTACATCTCCCAGCACTGCAGCGAAGAGCTGTCGCTGGAGCAGGCTGCATCCTTTTCCGGCTTTTCCAAGTTCTACTTTGAGAGGCTGTTCCGTGATTACACCGATATGTCCTTCTATCAATATCTCCTGAGCAAGCGGATTTCACTGGCAGAGCAGCTGCTGATGAATCCGGAAATGTCTGTCACAGAGGTTGCCTTCCGCTCCGGCTTCTCCTCCAGCGCAGCCTTTACAAAGGCCTTCCGTAAGCAGAAGGGCTCCTCTCCGTCCGCCTTCCGCAAGCTCCAGTCCGAGGAGCTGTAGGATCGCCGCAGCATGCAGTGCTTACGGGCACGCGGCAGCGCCGATTCCCCCGCAAAGCCATGCAGTCCGCCGGGCATTTTACCTGCTTCTTACAATTTCATAACACCGCTGCGATAGCTTCTGTTTTCTTTTTCTTCTAGTCTGATAAGGACGAGGGATATTGGATCCCCAAAGGAGACTGTTATGAGCTATCATCTGCATGCATTTCTGATTCTCGGGCTGTTTATCGGCCTTTTGCTGGGCGCATTCGCCTGCATGAGCGCGGAGCAGGTTCTGCAGCTTGTCCCGAACGAAACCGTTCTCACACTCGCCGTATCCGGCTGGTGCAGCATTATTTTTTACTTTGCAAGACTGTTCTATCTGATTCGGCGCTTTCAGAAGAACTGATATGCAAAACCGGTATACCGGCAATTATTCAGCGTCCATTTGCAAAATCGCTGCTGCGCAGCTTTCTGAAAACGCGCGGAAGGCCCGGACCCCTCACTAGGGATCCGGGCCTTCCTTTATTGTTGAGCAGAGCTTACCCAACCTCTACGCTCGTCCAGTCATCTGCCGGGCAGATGCCGATGTATGTCTTACCGGCATTCAACGTCATCTCCGCGCCTGCTGCATTGTAGTATCTGGTAATGCCGGTCTCCGAATCCTTCTTCCACAGGATCGGGACCATCTTGCCGCCGGTGCAGTAATAGCCAACGCCGGTTCCGATGACGTTGTAAATGAGATATCCGTTTTTATCATACTGTGTGAAGGTGCAGTCCTGCAGAATCACATTGCTGAAGGACACCGTCTGCTTATCCTCGCCGTCCTGCGACAGCTTGCCGTTCTCATAGTAGTCATAGGTCCCGGTCGCTGCATTGTACAGAAGGTAGGGCTTGGTAAGCTTAAAGCAGCCCAGCTTCACCACCGTCGCAGGATATGCACCCGCAACAGAGGAAAGATCTGTTGTGCCGATTTTCCAGTGGCTTGCCGCCGCAGCATCCGTGTATCCGGAGGAGTAGCCAGCCTGCGTCACTCTGCGGCTGATCTCCGTCCCCTTTGCATACTCCGTAAATTCGGATGCCTTTCCGTTCTTCACACGGGAGAAGGACCCGGACAGGTGACTGATGCCGGTGGATTTGAAATACGGATTGTTGTAAAAAGGACCTCCGTCATGGATGAGCACCGCATTCCATTCCGATGCCAGGAGGATGTTCGTCGGCCGCGTGGAGCGTATATTGCCGATCTGATTCACATTCTGCCAGTCCTTATAAATGGCCATCAGGCGCGTTACGCGGTTGTTCTGTGTGGAGTTCATCATCTCGTACACAACGTCCGCCTCTGCCAGTCCGTAATGCGGAAGCGCTCTTGTATCATTGTCAATCATGACCGCAACCGGGCGCTGCGCCGCAATTGCCGTGGAAATCGGGAGTCCTGTAATCTCCGATGTCGCCTGTGCTGCTGTTGTAAGCGTTGTCGCCGCTGCAGCCGACGCACTCACTGCCGGCGAAAATGCCATACTCGCTGCCAACGCAGCAGACAGAACCATCACTGTACTCTTCTTCATTTATTCTCCTTTTCCCATTCCTGCTCTTAATCCGGCGCAGCTGCTTATGACCGTTCTGTCATTCAGAACCATCCGCGGATTCACCGTCAAAGAGCCTTTCCTCCGCGTATGCAGCGCATCGGAATTCAGATGGCCTTTCCCAGAAACTGACTCTGGTACAGATTGTAATAGAAGCCCTTCGCCTCCATCAATGCATTGTGATTTCCCTGCTCGATGATATGACCGTCCTTCATGACCAGGATACAGTCCGCATTGCGTATCGTAGAAAGGCGGTGAGCCACAATAAAACTCGTTCTCCCTTCCATCATCGCGTTGAAGGCATCCTGGATCTTCAGCTCCGTTCTGGTGTCAATGGAGGATGTTGCCTCATCCAGAATCAGCATGGACGGCTTGCTCATCATCACGCGTGCGATGCACAGAAGCTGCCTCTGTCCCTGGGAGAAATCCTCTCCGTTCTCCGACACCACCGTGTCATACCCCTTCGGAAGGCGGCGGATGAAGGAATCGATGTGGCAGATCTTCGCCACGCGGATCATCTCCTCCTCAGAAATTTCCGGATTGCCCATGGTGATATTGTCCCGGATGGTCCCGGTTTTCAGCCAGGTTTCCTGCAGCACCATTCCGTAGCCGCTGCGCAGAGCATGGCGCGTTATCTTGCGGACGTCTGTCCCATCCACACAGATGGCGCCCTCATCCACATCATAAAACCGCATCAGCAGATTGATCAGTGTTGTCTTACCGCATCCTGTGGGACCGACAATGGCAATTTTCTGTCCGGGCTTCACCTGCAGTGAAAAATCACGAATTAAATTCTGCTCCTTTGTATAGGAAAACGCAACCTTCTCCAGCTCCACATTTCCATCAAAATGATCCGGAGCAGCAGCATCGGCAGCATCCGGGATCTGCGTCTCCTCCTCGATCAGGTTCAGAACCCTTCCCGCGCAGGCAATGGCATTCTGCAGCTCCGTAACAACGCCGGAAATTTCATTAAAGGGCTTGGCATACTGGCTCGCATAGGACAAAAAGGCTGTCAGCTGTCCAACGCTAAGATGCCCGCCGATGGCAGCAATCGCGCCCGTCACGCCCACCACCGCATAAACCGTGCTGTTGATAAACCGTGTGGACGGATTGGTGATGGACGAAAAGAAAATCGCCTTCAGCGAGGTTGTCGTCAGCTCCGTATTGATCGCATCAAACTCCCGGACCACCTCGTCCTTATAATTGAAAGCCTTCACGACCTTCTGCCCCTCGACCATCTCGTTGATCAGACCGGTCTGCTGACCGCGGATCTCCGACTGTCTGCGGAACATCGTATAGGTGTGCGTGGAAATGTAACGTGCCACCAGGAAGGACAGCGGTGTCAGCGCAACGACCGCTGCCGTGATCCATACATTGATGGAGAGCATGAAGCAGAACGTGCCCAGAATTGTAATAACACCGGTGAAGAGCTGCGTAAAGCCCATCAGAAGTCCGTCTGCGAACTGATCCGCATCGGCAATGACGCGGCTTTCGATCTCTCCGTAGGGATGGGAGTCGATGTAGCCAAGAGGGAGCTGTTCGATTCTCTCAAAAGCATCGTTGCGAATGTCCCGCACGACATCATAGGTCATGCGGTTGTTGCACAGATTCATCAGCCATTGGGCAAGCCCTGCAACGAGTGCACTGGCTGCAATGCGCACAATGATTTTCCAGACTCCGGCAAAATCCACATCCCCAGGGCCGACGATGTAATCCACAACTTCACCCGTGAGCTTCGGGATATACAGCTGCAGCGCCACCGTCAGAAAGGCCAGCAGAAGGGATGCCCAAAGGTATCTGCGGTAACGGCCCAGATAGTTCAGTACCTTGCGCAGAATCACGCGCTGCTCGCCGTGATCTGCTTTTTTCTTATTCTGTCCTGCCATTATACTGCATCCTCCTTCGGAAACTGTGAGTAATAGATCTCCTGATAAACGCTGTTCCCGGCAAGGAGCTCCTCATGCGTTCCAATACCGACAAGCCTGCCGTCATCCAGGACGAGGATCTGATCCGCGTACTGCACCGAAGCGGCGCGCTGCGACACGATAAAGGTGGTCAGTGTTTTCGACATTTCCCGGATCGCCATACGGAGCTTTGCATCCGTTGCAAAATCCAATGCCGATGCCGAATCATCCATAATCAGAATGTCCGGCTTCCGGATCAGTGCCCTGGCAATGGTCATGCGCTGCTTCTGGCCGCCGGACAGGTTCCGGCCGTTCTGCTCCAGCTCAAATGCCGTGCCGCCGGGCTTCAGATCCACGTACTCCTTCGCCTGCGAGATCGTAAGGGCCTCATCCATCTCGGCAGGGGTCGGATTTATTTTGCCGAAGGAGAGGTTCTGCGCAATGGTGCCCTTGAACAGCACTGCCTTCTGCAGCACCACGCCGATGCGGCTGCGCAGCTGCTCCTGCTGATAGTCCTTCACGTTGTGCCCGCCGACCAGGATTTCTCCCTCGCCGGCATCATAAAAGCGCGGGATCAGATTGACCAGCGACGATTTGCCGCTTCCGGTTCCGCCGATGATGCCGACAGTCTCGCCTCTTCGAACGCGGAAGGAGATATGCTCGAGCGCCTTTTCCGCGCCTCCTCCGTAGGACAGCGATACATCGCGGAATTCCACCGCATATTCGCCGTCCCGCACTGCCTCTGCGCCCAGCCTGCCATCCTCCATATCCGGGTCAACCTTCAGGATGTCGGCAATACGGTCGCCGCAGGCAGCCGCCTTGGTGACCTGAATGATCAGATTCGCGAGCTTGATCAGCTCCACCAGGATCTGTGACATGTAGTTCAGAAGAGCCACCACCTGTCCCTGGGTCAGCACACCGATATCAACCCGGACCGCTCCCGTATAGATCAGATAGACGGTTGCCAGATTGACGATGATGTAGGTTGCCGGATTCATCAGGCCGGAGATCTTGCCGACGTGCTGCTGCATATGGCTGAGCTGTGCATTGCTGTCACGAAAGCTCTGTATTTCTTCGTTTTCCTTGCCGAAGGCACGAATCACCCGCACACCGGTCAGATTCTCCCGTGTGGCTGTCATGATCCGGTCCAGGCGTCCCTGCACCTTGCGGTAGAGCGGCATAGTCCACAGCATGATGCCGAAGACAACCACCGACAGAGCCGGAATCGTGACAACAAAAATAAGTGCTGCCTTCACATCCACGGTAAACGCCATGATCATTGCTCCGAACACAATGAACGGTGACCGCAGGAACAGACGCAGGACGAGATTCACGCCGTTCTGAACCTGATTGACATCACTGGTCATGCGCGTGATCAGCGTGTCCGTTCCGAACTGATCCACCTGTGAAAAGGACAGCTCCTGGATGTGTGCAAACAGCGCGTGACGCACCTTCTCCGAAAAGCCCGTGGCCGCCTTGGCGGCAAACCACTGTGCCGTAATGGCGGACGCAAGTCCGACAACGGCAAGCAGAATCAGAACGCCGCACATTTTAATAATATAGCCGCGGTCTCCCGTTCCGATTCCCGTATCGATAATGGCCGCCATGACGAGGGGGACAATCAGCTCGAAGGACGCCTCCAGGAGCTTAAAGAGCGGCGCAAGGATCGTTTCCTTCCGGTAATCCTTCAGATATTTCAGAAGAGATTTCATATATATTCTCCTTTCATTCTCCGTCCGTTATACTAGCACAGACGAAGTTATCTTAAAATCATCTGACATCAACATCGCCAAGAAAGTGCTAAACTATTCGGAGCCAGGCAAATTTGCATAAACTGTGCGTATCTGAATAGGCAGTTGCAGAAAGGACCAGACACATGCAGTCTCGAATAAAAACCTATTCCATGGAGCTTCTTCACGAGTTTCTGACCGGCGTGCGCTGGATTCTGTTCGGCGGCATCTGCGGCGTCATCATCGGCGCTGCTGCCTCTGTTTTTGCCAATGCCATCACTGCCGCAACCGCGTTCCGCCTGCAGCACGGCCGGCTTTTGCTGCTGCTGCCCTTTGCAGGGCTCTTCATTGTCTGGGTTTACCGCACAGCCGGATACCCGCAGCCCAGAGGCACCAACCGCGTTCTGGATGCCATCCGGGAAAGGGATCCTTTGCCTGCCGCTATGGCTCCGCTTATTATTTTCGCCACCGTGGTGACCCATCTGTTCGGCGGCTCTGTCGGACGTGAGGGCGCAGCACTCCAGGTCGGCGGGTCTCTGGGCACATTGATCGGAAGGATATTTCACTTTAAGGAATCGGAACGCCGCCGCGTCATCATGTGCGGAATGAGTGCTGCCTTCTCGGCACTCTTTGGCACGCCGCTGGCGGCAGCGGTGCTCTCCATGGAGATCAGCACCGTCGGCATCATGTACTATGCTGCCTTGGTTCCATGCGTAATCTCCGCACTGACTGCGCATTACATCGCCGGACTGTTCGGTGTGAGTGAAACCATTCTCACCGTAGAGCCTTCTGCCGAGCTGCTGCCCCTTACCGCCGGCAGTACGCTTCTTTTTGCGTGTCTTTGTGCACTGGTCAGCGTCCTGTTCTGCAGAGTCATGCACCGCACCCGGCGCATCATGACCACCCGGATTCCCAATCCGTACCTGCGGGTCTTTCTCAGCGGCGTGATGATTCTCCTCCTCACAATACTGGTCGGCGATCAGACCTACAACGGCACCGGCTCCGATATCATCGCCTCCTGCATCAATGACCCTTCCTTTTCCATCGTTTCCTGGGCCTTTCTGTTAAAAATTCTTTTTACCGCCATTTCTCTCGGCGGCGGCTATCAGGGCGGTGAAATTGTTCCGTCGCTTTTCATCGGCGCAACCTTCGGACATGCCGCGGCTCTTCTCTTGGGAGCAGACCCATCCCTTTGCTCCGCCATCGGCATGGCCTGTGTATTCTGCGGCGTCACCAACTGTCCCATTGCATCGCTCCTGATCAGCTGTGAAATGTTCGGCTTCGGCGGCTCCGGCTTCTATCTGCTGGCCATCGCCGTCACCTATCTGTTCTCCGGCAACTACGGCATTTACTCGGCGCAGCACATCCTGCATTCCAAATTTGACTGCGGTCAGATCGACAGCAATGCTCATTAAAAACGTCCGTCAGAAAAGGTCCGCAGCGGAAATCATTCCGCTGCGGACCTTTTTGATGTTGTAACATCTGTTCTTTTATTGCAATCCGTTCTTTTACTTACTGCTCCCGGCAGTCACCTTAGAAGTCATCCAGCCACTCGTCGTCATCGTACGCTGCATCACCATTTGCCCGCTTTCCTCCGGAAGCCTTTCGTCTGCTGCTGCGCAGGCGGTCCTTTTTGCTGCGGCGCTTTTTGCGGAGAACGTGATGCAGGAAGAGTCCGAATACGGCAGCCGCGCCCACCAGAATGGCTGCCAGCTTCATCAGCATGCTCTGAGACCTTCCTGCAGAAACTGCAAACGTCACATCCGTTCCTTCCGCCTCAAAGCTGATGTACTGTCCGAATTCCGACGTCTCGGCCTTTACCTTCTCACCGTTCTGAATCAGATAGATGGTCGGGGTTTTCCCCGTCTCGGAGGCAAGGAACCGAATCTCATGCGTATCCTGTCCGTCCTCCGGCATGGAAACCATCCACCGCTCCGCTTCGCCGGATTCTGCCGCCATATCCGTGAGGATCAGCGAATCCTCCTGCTGAAAGTTTCCCAGCACCTCAATGACCGGCAGACCGCCGGCACGCTTCTGGTTCGAGGACAGCAGCGTATTCACTCTGGAATAATCCGCCTCAATCACCTCGTCCGAAGTAATCTTGGCATAATCCGTCCGGCTCCATACGCCGTGGAAGCCGTCCTTCAGCGGAACCTGCGGAATCAGGTCCTCCGAGATGCTCTCCCCGTACTGGCAGGTGATGGTTTTTACCACTGCATCATCCGCCTTGAAGGTCAGAACCAGTTCCTGGAAGGTATTCGGAATATTCTCCTGGCTAAGGAGCGCTTCGTAGGTCACGCCCTCCGCAATACCCTGGTAGCTGATGCCGTCAATGCCGTACAGTGCTTCCGCATAATAGTAGTTGTCCGACACCTCATCCGCATCAACGTTCTTGACACGTCCTGCAATGGCTCCGATGTACTGCTTGGCATCCTTAATGTTGACCATGGCAAGGTTGCTGCGGACGGTAACGCCGTAGCCGACGATACCGCCGACATACTTGCTGCCCTTTACATCGCATTTGGCGGTATTGTTCCGGACAACACCGACGGAATAGCCGGTGATGCCGCCGGCATAGCTTCCGCTGCACTCGAGCGTTCCGTAGCTTGCATTGGAGGCTGCCAGTCCCATTTCCATGTGCCCTGCAATGCCGCCGCCGTAATTGTTTTTGTTCTTCACCGTTCCGCGGTTGGTGCAGGAGTCCAGAATGCACTTTGCGCGGAACACATAATCCAGCGAGGTATTGCCGGTCTGGTGAATATCGGTTTCCGGATCCAGATCGTATTCCACGCCGACCATGCCGGTGATGCCGCCGGTATTGGTATCTCCCTCTACCGTCCCGTAATTGGTGCAGGCCGTGACACGTCCCTGCCAGGTGTCCTCCACATCCTCATCCGATACGTCCTGCAGGGTATCCTCTTTGTCCGTATCCGTCAGATCATCCGCCGCATCCTCCAATGTCCGGAGAATGGAATCGAACTGAGAGGTGATGGCCCGCAGGTTATCAATTCCCTCATCCGACTCGGAGCTGATGGAATCACTCAGCGACTGCATCTCATTCGAGAGCTGACTCAGCGACTCATACAGGTTATTGCCGTTGTTGCGCATCGTGTCGCTGACGCCGTTGATCTTCAGATCCAGCGAAGCCAGTGAATTCATCGCATTGGTCAGATCACCGGAAATCTGCGGATAGTTTTTCAATGTATCTGCAGCGCTCTTGAGAGAATCTGCTACCCCGGAGGTATTCAGTGCATTTTTGCCGTACTTGTCGGCAATCTGCAGCATCCCGCTCAGGGACGACTCCTGATCACTGAGGCCCTTTGTGATATTGCTGATCAGCCCGGAAATATCATTTTTCTCCGCCCACTGCTCCAAAGCCTTCGAATCCGTCCAGATATCCGCAGACGATTTGTTCAGCTCTGTGATCTGCTTGTTGATATCCTCGTATGCACTCCGGCATGAAGTGTACTTTTCTCGATAGGCCTGGGCATCCTCATCGCTCAGCTCATACTTTTCCTTGAAATAGCTTTCCAGCTCTTCATCAGACTTGCCGCCAAGCTCTGCATTTTCCAGCTCCGGATAGCTCTCCAGGAGCTTCGCCTGCTGCTGTGTCAGGTCCTTGGTCAGATTCTCCAGATCGCCGGCCGAAAAGCTCCCGTCAGCGAATTTGTCCGCCGAGCTGTCACTTTCCAGAGAATTCAGGCTGTCCTCTGCCTTGCTGATTTCATTCTGGAAATCGTTCAGCGTATCCTTTGTCTTCTGCAGATCTTCTCTTGCGGACCGGGCAGCGTCGTTGTCGTATTTGGAAAGGATTTCATCCATGCCCTGCACAGCCAAGAGCATTTCAGCGTAGCCTTCCCGAATCTGCTTCAGAGCGCTCCTGACATTTTCCCGCGTCTCCTTCTGCCTGGCGGTACTCATGTCGTCCACGCTCGGTCCCTTCTGCACGGCCTCGGAAAGGGCCTTTGTCCCGTCCTCCACCTTCTTGGCGCCATCCTTGAACTGCTGGACGTATTGCTCCATGGACTTCCGGTCCTCATCCGAGAGCTTCAGCTTGTCAAGATAAGCGCTGGTATTGCTCGTCAGAGAGGACATGGAGTTCTCCACCTGATTCATATAATTCGAGACCCTTGATGTAACATCGGAGAATGTGCGCAGCGAGCTCTGGAGGGTCGAAACGGCATTATTTATCTTATCGGCAGCCCTGTCGTATTCATCCGATCCCTCATCCGCAATTCCCTTGGCCGCATCCTGCGCGATCTTGGAAAGGCCGTTGATGTTGGTGAGGTGGTTGGTCGTATTGCTGGAATAGCTGTCCGCATTGTTAAGCCCGGCATTCACCAGAGAATTCAGCTCATCCAGCTGGGAATCGAGCTGATCCAGTGTGCTCTCCGAAAAGCTCACCGACAGGTACGGCTGCATCTGTCCGACAATGCCGCCCACATCCTTGCGTCCGTAGACCTCTGCGTTGTTGGTATTGTCCTGCATATAGCCGGAGCTGCGGCCGGCGATGCCGCCCACGTTGTAGCCGACATGCTCATATCCGATCTGCGCATTGTTCGTGCAGGAGGCAATCACACCGGAGGAAAATCCGGCGATGCCGCCCGTATCCGAATTGATCTCCAGATTCTCAAAATTGGTCAGGTCTCCGCTCGCCAGGATATTGTCGATGGTCTCCGTCAGCTGATCCAGCGTCATGCTGGTATCCTGGTAGGTGATATTGACATTGATGTCATTGGTGCAGCTCAGGACCGTTCCCTCGTTGTAGCCGACAATGCCGCCGCAGGCAGAGGTTCCTGTGATGGCACCGGTCCCGTGGCAGCCCGAAATCGTTCCGCTGCGGCCGTTGCGCCCGACAATGCCGCCGAGCTCGCTTTCTCCGTCGATGCGTCCCTCATAGGAACAGTGCAGCACCTGGCCGTAATTCAGGCCGGCAATGCCGCCGAGCTTGCCCTGGGAACCATTGGGCGAGATCACGCCCTGCACCTTCAGATTGGAAACGGATCCGGTATTCTGAATCGTTCCGAACACACCGGTCTCGGCAACATCGCCCGTTATGGAAATTCCGCTGATCGTATGTCCGTTTCCGTCAAAGATGCCGCCGAAGGTTCGAACCGGCTCAAAATCCTCCTTGGAGAAATCCAGATCTGCCTCGAGAACCACGCTTTTGTTCCGTGACCAGCTGTCGTACCGGCAGTTTCTGGCAAACTCCTGGAATTCCTTTACGTTCTTGATGGTGACGGTCTCATAGCTTTCCGCCGCCGTGCCGGAGATATCTGCCTTATTGGCATTGGTATCCTCTTCGTCTTCCTCCGTTTCCAGTGTATCGCCCGAAGCAGACTTGATAACGCTCTCGTTGACAAGGTCCTCCGCCTGCTGCTCCAGGTCTGTAACACTGGAGGCGCAGACCGGGAGCGCTCCGAATGAAGAGGCTGTCAGTGCTGCCGTCATGAGTACAACCGGTATTCTTGACTTATTCATTGTCCTCTCCTTCCTGCGCGTCATCCGCGTCGTCATCGTAAAACTCTTCCGCCCTCTGCGGATCTTCCTTTGCTTCGTCGTCCTTCGCGCCGCTCTTTTCCTCTGCGTCCGCATCCACAGGTCCGGGAAGCTTGCCCTGCTCATCGGTTCCGGCCTTCGGATCATTCACCTTGCCGATGCTGCCGGAGACCACCATGGCCTTTACGTCGCCGCGAACCACTGCGTTCATCGTGCCGATGACAGTTCCGTTGATGGTTCCGCGGATAGCACCGTTGATGACCACCGTGCCGCTTTCTTCCTTGGTCTTAATGGGCCGCTCAATCTCAAAGGTGGTCTTTGCAATCAGGCCGTCGCCGATCAGAAGGATCTGCGGCAGAACGAACATAACCAGGATAACGGAAATCATGGTGCCTCGGCCCAGGCACTGACCGATGCCGGCGATGCAGGCATCGGAGGTCATCTGTCCGATGAATACACCGGCCAGAATCATCATGGAGCCGGAGGTAATGATGGTCGGGAAGGAGAAGTTCAATGCCTCAATGATGGAGCTCTTCCGATCCTGCATTTTGCGGCATTCCGTATAGCGGCTGGAAATAACAATGGCGTAGTCGATGTTGGCGCCCATCTGAATGGAGCTGACGATCAGGTATCCCATGAAGAACAGCTTGTCGTGCGTCACCGTCGGAATACCGAAGTTAATGAAGATAGCGCCCTCGATGACAGCGACCAGCAGCACCGGAAGTCCGGCCGACTTGAAGGTAAAGAGCAGAATCACCAGCACGAACAGGATGGAGACCACACTGACGACAACGTTATCGAGCTGGAAGGAATCCCGCAGGTCTCGCTGCGAGGTGCAGTCACCGACAACATAGACCGATTCGCCCTCATAGTAGGACTGTGCCAGATTATGCATCGTCTCCACAAAATCAAATGCAGCATCGTCCTGCTCCGGCAGCGGAATCGTCATATAGACCAGGATACGATCGTAATTCTCGCCCTCCAGCTGCTTTCTTCCGTCGCTGATCTGCTGGTATGCGCTGGTCAGGGTTTCGTTGACGTCGGAATCCAGTGTGACGTATCCCTCCTCGGACTTCTCGTAGACGAACATCAGCATATCCATGAGAGGAACCTTATAAGAGGAAATGCCGCCGACAATCCGTCCGTATTCCTCCTGGTCTGCCGCATAGGTCGTGTACAGGAGCTCCGCCACCTCATAGTCCAGATCCAGGAGCTCCGAAAATGCCCGGGGCGTCAGCTCATCGGTCAGCATATAGTCGTCCATGGCATTGGTGTTGGCAAGGCCCTGGCAATAATCAACCTCGGTATAGGCCTCCAGATCTGCGATCAGCTTGGCTTCTTTCTTATAATTGCCGCCCGGCACCACAATGGCGCAGTAGTTCTCGGAGCCAAAGTTATTCGCAATCAGCTCCTCTGCCTTCTGCTGATCGTTCTGCACCGGCGTATCCAGTGTGGAATAGCCGTATACATAGGGTGTGCTCTGCGAGAGAACGCAGAACACAACGAAAACAACGGCGAAGATGGCCGGCAGAATATGGCGGGACATATAGGCGAACCGGCCAACTGCACTGATTTTCGGAACAAAGCTCTTGTGCTGTGTCTTCGCCATAGCTCCCGAGAACAGGACCAGAAGGCCCGGCATCAGCGTGAATACAGACAGAAGGCTTAAGAGAATTGCCTTGATCAGTACAACACCGAGGTCTGCACCGATGCGGTATTGCATGAAGATCATTGCCATCAGACCGGATACCGTGGTCAGGGAGCTGGAGCAGATTTCCGGAATGGATTTGGACAGCGCCACCACAACGGCATCGTGCACGTCGTAATCCTTCAGCTCTTCCTTGTACCGATTGCAGAAAATAATGGCGTAGTCGACCGACAATGCCAGCTGCAGAATGGATGATACGGAATTGGAGACGAAGGAAATGGTTCCCAGAAGGAAGTTGGTTCCGGAGTTCAGCAGCATGGAAGAGCCGAACGTCAGCAAGAGGACCGGAATCTCGCCGTAGGACTCACTGGTCAGCAGCAGCACGGATACCACAACGACCGCAACCAGGACCATGATCTTGTTGATCTCTTCCTGGATGATCTCTGCCTGCTGGTTTCCCAGACCGGTCTTTACATAGATGTCATAGTCGGAGAGCTCCGCTTTGACATTCTCCAGACTCTCCAGCGCACGGTCATCGTCCTCATCATAGGAAAATGTGATGCTGTAGAGTGCAGAGCCGTTGTTGTAATGCTTCACAAAATCCGTCTGCTCCGCATCCTCATCGGTAAAGGTGACCTGAGACACGCCGTCCATGTCCTCAATCCGGCTCTGCAGACTCTTGGCATCCTGGTAGGAAATGTTCGCCACCATGATCTTGGCCGTACCAAAGGTAACAAACTCCTTGTCCATCACCTCCAGGCCCTGCTTGGTCTCTGTCGTCTCCGGAAGGTAATCCGCGAGATCGTTGTTGACCTTTACCCAGCTGGCTGAAAACAACGAAAAGATAATTGCTATGATGTAAATCAAAAAGAAAAGCATCCGTTTATCGACGATAAAGGATGCTACCCGCAGCATCGCAGAATTCCCTGCGCTTTTCTTCTCTTCCATTTCTCCTCCTCTGCTGCCTGCACAATCATTCCGGCAGGTCTGCGGTTCCGTTCAGGTTCGCAAATACTGACCGGCGGTCATAACACATGAAAGAATAGCATTTATTTCGGTTTATGCAAGTAAAAAAAGTATAACCGCCGGCAATTTTCGCCGGCGGTTCCTTCTCCCATTGTAATGATTCCGTTATTGTCCTGCAGCCGAGCCTGCCGGTGCGGACGTTTCCGCAGCGGCTCCGTCCGCCGTCCCCGTCCCTGCAGCAGCGTCCTGCGCAGTAACCTCGGTCGACACAGTGCCGTTCTCCACATGCGCCGTCGCGGTTGTCCCGCTCTCCGAATCACTGACGGTCACCGTAGCAGCGCCGGTTGCCGTGTTGGCAGCAACCGCCGTTCTTTTTCCGGTAGCTGCATTGTAATAGGTAATTGTCACCACACCTGTTGCCGGGTCGGTTGAGGTCGATTCCACCACACCCAGATCCGATGCCGATGCACCTGCCGCCGAAGTGTCTGCGGCTGTTCCCTCACCGGTCTCCGATACGGCTGTCTCTCCTGCAGCAGATTCCTGCACTGCATCCTCTGCAATGCCTGCATCACCGCCTGCGGCGGCTGCCGGGTCTGTGATTGTCTGCGCGGTGCTCCCGGATGCTGCCGAGCCGGAGCCAACAAGGGACGGCTTGGATTTTCCGGTAGTCTGCACATAGGTGCTCTTTCCGACCACCGCTTCCGCATCTTCATAGTTCTGCTTATACGACTCGGAATTCTTGTAGGAATACGTGCTGGAATCCGTGGATTCGTATTTCTCCGTCAGCTCCTGCGCCGTCGTCTCTCCGTACAGGAAGCTCTGCAGCTCCTGCGAATTGGTCTCGAAATCCAGTGCCAGAACCTTGCGGCTGCACATGCCGTCCATCAGTCCATAGGTGTGCTTGAGCGGGAAGGTAATGGTGTCATAGTCCATATTGACAAAGGTTTCCGCTTCCGGCAGGAGGCTCGCGATGTCCGCCTCGGTCAGATTCGTCTGAATCAGGGGCAGCACATTGTTCAGCAGCTGATCCAGCTCCGTGATGGAGAGCTTCTTTAAATTCTGCACCGCCGCCAGAATGACCTTCCGCTGCCGCTCCACGCGGTGCCAGTCATCGTCAATGGCGCGAAGCCGCGCATAACACATAGCCGTTGCGCCGTTTAAGTGATTAACGCCGGGCACCAGATCCTGCTGCACAATGTTCTCTACATGCATTCCCTTGATATTGCCGGCCGTGAAGGTTCCCTCCGGGTGGTTGATGTTGTTGCATTCCGCCTCCGTCATATCAATGTCCACGCCGCCGACGGAATCCACCAGCTCCATAAAGGTATGGATATTCACGCGAATGTAGCGGGTGACGTCAATTTTGAAGTTCTCGCGGACCACCTGCGTCATCATGCGCGGTCCGCCGTACCAGAACATGTGTGTGAGCCAATCCCACTGACCCTCATACTCTCCGTAGGGAATCTTCACACCGATGGCCCGCTCAAAGCTCACCAGGTGAATCTGATTGGTTTCCCGGTTGATGGACAGCAGAATGCAGGTATCGCCTCTTGCATTGTCGTTGAACTCTGTTGTCCGGTCATCCGTGCCGATCAGCAGGATGTTGAAGACGCTCTGGTCGGATTCCACCTCGCCGGTCGCCTCAATGGCGTCGGTGTCCTCCAACTGCCCGGAATCCTGTCTGGACTGCAGCTCGTCATTCTCCAGCTGATCCTGCGTATCGCCCTCTGCCGAGACCTCACTGCTCGAGAAGTCGCCGTCGCTGATCTGCATGAGCCGGTATTTGCTGTGAAAATATCCATAACCAGCCAGTCCCAGCACCAGAACCGCAGCCAATATCCACGCGAGCACCTGCTGCCAGAGCTTCCAGCCGCGGAACTTCTTCCACAACTCGGTGAGCTTTTCTCCGATCGCGGCAAGAATGGCCTGAAGCTTTTGAAGATAGCTTTCCTTTCCGTCAGCCTTCTCCTCCGACTTCTCCCAGCCAAGCGTAACCTCGTCCTCAGCCGCCTCGCTTTGATCCTCCGGGGCTTCTGCTGCGTCCGCAGCACTGCTCTGTTCCTCAGAGGACGATTCCTGCGCTGCAGATTCTTCGGATATCTCCTTCTGCACATCCTGTGCACCGGTCTCTTCTGCGGACTCTTCCTGCACGGCAGCGGATTCTGCAGGCTTCCTTGAACCTGCCTGTACCGGTTTCCTGTTGACCTGCGTCTTCTGGCGCTTTTTCTTCTTTCTGGACACTTTATATTACCTTCTTACTTATATGAAATGGTGTTTTGACGACTCATTCTATCGCAACCGCACGCTTTCCGTCCAGTGATGCTAGGCGGAGAGCATCATATGAACAGCTTCATCACCCAGTCCGGCACCCCCGAGGTGTCCGGATCCTCATCCTTCACAAAAACAAAGGCCGTATCGTACCCCGTCGGCTTTGAGGGATAAATCCCCTTTCCGTCCGTAAAGTACATCAGCCCCTTCGGCTTTTCGATGCGCTTCTCCTCCTGCAGCTGCTCCACATACGCAAAGGCCGGCCGGAAATCCGTTCCGAAGCCCCCCTTCAGGCAGAAGTGCCCGGCATAGTCCTTCATCTGCTCCAGACTGTGAATCTCGATGTCGTTCTGCACCCGGTCATCGCACTCAATGATGTGAATCTGCACCCGCTTAAAAAAGTGATCGCCCCCCAGCAGCATCGAAGCCGTTTCATTCAGAAACTCCTGCACAAGGAACTCCTGACAGGAGGCCGAGGTATCCAGCACGATGATCAGCTGATCCACCTTAGCCGCCTCCCGGTATTCGTTCTCCTCGATCAGCGGCATATTGCCGTACATTTCCATCCCCAGATGATAAAAGCCGTAGTCAAAGGAGTCCATATCAATGCCGGATTCCTCACGCACTACCATGAACCGGGACAGAAACTCCCGGTAATCCGTCTTTCTGGAGCAGTCACCGGATAAAAACCGCGTAAACTCGCCGGTTTTCGCACTGGCCTCCCGCCCCATGGTAAGCTCCAGGCGCACCTTACCGGCAAGCTTTCTCCACTCCTCCTCCGTAAGCCGCTTCACCGCGATCAGGGGCATGGATGAGGCCGGCGTTTCCGGCAGCTGCGCCGGATTCCGGTTTCCGTCCTCATCCATGCGCTCCCAGAAGCTGTGATCATCCATCGCAAACTCCTGCTCCAGACGCGCCTCCCTCGGATAGTCCCGTTCCTCCTTCATAAAGCTGTGATACAGGCGCTGCGCACTCAATGTTCCTGCCTGCGCGCGAAGCTCCTCATACCAGGCACTGCGTTTTTCCGTGAGCGGTCTTGCAATCACCGGAATATCCATGGAATCAATGACCGATTCCACGGCAATATCGCAGCAAAGGTCCCACAGCTCTGCATCCTCTCGCTGTCCGGCGCCGTACATATGCCGGAAAATGCAGTGCAGCACCATGTGAAGATACACGCGCCGAAGCCAATAGGGGTCTTCAATGTAATGCGTCATCAGACACTTTGGATTAAAGCGTATATAGGAAGCATCCGTTCCGACACCGGTTGTGGAAAGGTCCATTGTAAGGGACAGGCTTCCCAGTGCCGGTCCCAAAAAGCGCATTCCCAGATACAGCTCGGTTCTGGTTTCCTCCAGTATTCTCTCGCCGATGCTGCACAGCTCCTCCCGATAGCTCATATCTGTACTCTCCCGGTGTCCGTTTACCACTCCAGCGACAGCGCTCCGCTGCCGGCCTTTCCCTGCGCAGCAGATTCGCCCCGATAAGCGATCAACCGCGCGCAGAGTCCCGCCTTTCCCTGCTCTGCCGCCAGCTGCAGTGCCGCATCCAGTGCCGTCTCTCCGATCAGCCTTCGTTCCGTCATAAGACGAAGATTATTCTCACTCTCTGCTTCATTTTCTGCCTGCACCAGCACCTGCAGGACCTTCTCGTCGTTTTCCGAGAGGAACCGCTCATAGCCCTCCCGGGCTCCTGCCGAAAGGTCGATCGGATACCGGAGTCTTCCGAATGCAATTTCTGTACCCACTGACAGATCATATGCCGTAAGCCGCTGCAGCAGGCGGTCATACCCCGGAAGGTCGATGCTCTTTTTGCCGACGCACTCCCGATACGCCATCCCGGCACCCTCGATGGAAAAATGGATGGCCCGCGCCATTGTATCCTCTTTGGCCTCGTTGACGTATTCCGGGAATGTCAGCCGCAGCTCTCCCTCTGCCAGAAGGAGCCGAAACGTCAGCGTCACATCCACATCCTGCAGCATGGAACGGACAATTATGTAATCATCCGGCCGGCTGCAGTGCACCGTGATGCATTCCAGTGCAGCGCACTGGCGGATGACGCCGTCGTAATAATCATCGGTTGTATTGAACAGCTCCATGGTCTTCAAGTTGATGCAATTGTAAAAGGCAAACGGCCGCAGCGTAACCAGTGTCTTCGGAAGGACCGCGCTCCGAAGCTCCTCGCGGCCCTCAAAGGCATGTGCCGCAATGCTCCGCACGGCAAGTCCTTCGATCTGCTCCGGAATCACCAGATCCCGAAGGCTTCCTTCAAAGCCGGTGATTTCCGCGTACGCTTCTGTACGAAGTTCTTTTCTTTCCCAGAGAAGTCCCACTATACCATCTCCTCACCGGCACGACTGTCCAACTCTTGTTTCCGCCGGAATGGTCCGGTCAGAATCCTGAACTGTTAGCATCTGTGCCAGAATATAGTTCTTCACTGCTTCCAGCCGGGACCGCTTCCAGTCTCCCTGCTCCGCCTGCTCAGCAATCGGACACACAATCTGAAAGTCCAGCGCCTCGCCCGGCACCCGGCCGGAGCGCTTCGGATCCGCGAAGTGCTCTCTCCATTCCTCTTCGGAGGCATTCGTCCATCGGTCCCTATTCAAATAGATCTGCTGACGCTTGGTCGCCGCCACGAACATCTTCGCCGCCAGCGGCGCGAGAAGCCGGTACTCCTCTTCCGGAACATCTGTAAAGATATCCGGAAGCTCCGCTGCCTCAATGCGCTCAGACTCCCGGTTAATACAAAGTCCCTGCGCCTCAAAGTCAAAGGCCTCCTCCGTGAGACGAAGCTTTACCAGAACGCCCCGCTCCGTATTATACTGTGCCCGCTGGTAATCCGTATCAAAAATGAAATTGCCGAGCGAATAGAAGATAATTTTGTTCCCCACACGCTCGTAATTCATCGGCACATGCGGGTGGTGCGCCACGATAATGTCCACGCCCATTTCCAGGAACTCGAGGTATCTGTCTCTGGTATAGCACGTGGGAAGCGATGTAAACTCTTCTCCCGCATGTGCCACCAGGATGCACCACCGGCACCTTTTCTTAATCTGAGCCACAGTTTCCCGGATCTGCTCCGTTTCGTTCCACATATAGCACCCAGGATAATCCACGGCGGCCGGCTTGCAGCCTCTCCGGTAGCCCACTGCAAAAAGCCCGACGCCGCCCGCCTCTTCAAAATACAGCGGCTGCCTGGCCTCCTCCAAATTCCTTCCTGCTCCGATGGTCGCCGCACCACACTTTTGGGCCTCCTTCCGGGTGGCATACAGCCCCTCCAGTCCGGCATCCATAATGTGATTGTTGCACAGATTCCATACGTCCGCATGCATGCGCCGCAGGACCTTCACCGCCTCCGGGTTCATGGTATGCACCAGCTGCCGGACGCCGTCCTTTGCCTGGTTCACCGGCTGCGCAACAAGAGGCCCCTCTACGTTGGCAACCACGTGATCGGCGCTGTGGAGAAATCCCAGAAGCTCCTTCGAAATCAGCTTCTCATCCTCCCATTTCCCGTCCATGTACCGATCAAAACCGATATCACCTGTAAAAACCAGCGACAATTCCTTCATATCCCCTCCTGCTCCA
>CAVJLL010000009.1:0-69464 GCA_963650385.1 Clostridium sp. CAG:508
GTACAATGTGGAGACGGCGGCTGTCAGGATGCAGGAGTTTTACATGGTAACTATTCAGAGCCAAGCAAATTTGCCAAAAATGTGCGAGTAATGCTTGCAGGGTGACCTATGTGCGGAATATGCGGATACATTTCGAAACGTGTTATTACCAGAGAACAGCTGTCCTTGATGAATGACACCATGAAGGAGCGCGGACCGGATGACGCCGGCACAGAGCTCTGGGAGCTGCCGGGGGGAGAGACACTCGGCATGGCACAGAGGCGCCTCTCGATTCTGGATTTGTCGCCGCTCGGGCATCAGCCGATGTCTACAGAGGATGGGCGGCTGCATCTTGTTTACAATGGTGAGATTTATAATTTCCGCGAGCTTCGGCACGAGCTTTCCGGGTATCCGTTCCGCTCCGAGTGCGATACGGAGGTCATTCTGGCGGGCTATCTTCGCTGGGGAAGCTCTTGTGTGGAGCATTTCAACGGAATGTTCGCCTTCGCACTGTATGACTGCAGCACGCAGGAGCTGCTGCTGGCCCGTGACCGGATGGGGCAAAAGCCGCTTTACTACTACCAGAACGGGGAGGAGCTGATATTTGCCTCGGTTCTTGCACCGATTCTGAAGAGCCCCGGATTTCGGGGGCGGATACGCAGAGATGTCCTCCCGCGCTATCTGTTTCAGGAGTACATCAATGCGCCGGACACCATTCTGGAGAATGTATGGAAGGTGGAACCGGGATGTGTTATGACCTGGAATGTAAGGGAGCATCGGATGCATTCCCGGCGCTACTGGAGCATCCGGGAACAGTACGAGGAGAACAGCAAAGAGCTCATTACCGACGAGAAGGAGGCCAAGGAGCAGCTGCGCACGCATCTGCAGGCAGCGGTACGGCGCCGGATGGTAGCGGATGTTCCGCTGGGAACCTTTTTGTCCGGCGGCTATGACTCCTCGCTGATCAGCGCCATTGCAAGTGAGCAGCTGGGCGGAGCACGGCTTCAGACCTTCTCCATCGGCTTTGAGGAAGAGGAATACGACGAATCCCCCTATGCAAGAGCCATCGCACAGCACCTCGGGGCGGATCATGAGGAACAGATCATCGGCGAAAAGGACCTCTTTGAGCTGGTCGGTGATCTGCCGAAATTCTTCGATGAGCCGATGGCGGATTCCTCACAGATCCCGACGATGCTGGTATCGAAGCTGGCCAAAAAGAAAGTGACGGTCGCACTCTCCGGCGATGCGGGAGATGAGCTGTTCTGCGGCTATGGGCTTTACGACAATGTCCGGCTGGCACAGCGCCTGGACGCTCTTGGGGGCGCGGCACATGCCGTCGGCCAGCTTCCGGTCGGCCGCGGAAAGAAGCTGGAGGAGCGCTATCCCTTCCGCGTGCGCGTAATTTCCGCAAACCGCGAAAGAGAGACGAAAACACAGTTCGGCGCCGGAAGCTATACCGAGCTGGCAAGGAGCCTGGTCCGTCCGGGACAGGAAAACGGAGCAGCCTTCCTTCCGGCCAATTATGAGGTGGAGTCGCATTATCCATCCGCAAACTGGCAGATCACGCGGATGCTGCTGGACCTGGATACGTACCTTCCGGGGGATATTCTGATGAAGGTGGACAAGGCATCCATGAAGTACTCGCTGGAGAGCCGCTGTCCGTTTCTGGATCCGGATGTCATACGCTTCTCCTTCCGGGTGGATCATTCGCTCAAGTACCATCCGGTTAACGGCGGTTTTTCCAAAAAGTATCTGCTCCGGCAGCTGGCCTGGGATTACATTCCCAAGGACCTTCTGGAGCGGCCCAAAAAGGGATTTTCGGTTCCGCTGGGGAAGTGGCTTTCGGGGCCGCTTAAGGAAGAGCTTCTGCGCTATTGCAGCACACGCTACCTGGAGGAGCAGGGACTCTTTGAATCGTCGGCTGTACAGGAGCTTTTGAACCGCTTTCTGGCTGCAGGAGACGGCGGTGCCGGATCCGGACGGAACTATTCCGGGCTGTTATGGAGCTTCTTCGTGTTCCAGCAGTGGGCTGATTATTGGAAGGAATGTCTTGCCGTATGATTATCATCAGAATGTCAGGTGGACTGGGCAACCAGATGTTTCAATATGCTCTCTTCCTGCAGCTTCAGAAGCTCGGACGCACCGTCTCGTTTGACGACGTATCGCAATACGATGAGGAGGCCTTCCGGAATTCCGGGCAGAAAAGACGGCCGAAGCATCTGCATGTGTTCGGCATTGAGTATCCGACGGCATCCCGGGAGGAGGTCGCGCGTCTCACAGACGGAAGTCTGTCTCTTTCCAGCAGAATCCGCAGAAAGCTGACCGGCCGCAGGACACTGGAAAAGGATGACAGCGATTTTATATTTGATCCCTCCTTTCTGCAGCTCGAGGACGGATATTTTTGCGGCGGCTTTCAGAGCCCGCGATATTTCGAGGGCTGCGAGGAAGAGGTGCGGCGAGCATTTTCCTTTCCGGAAAAGCTCCTGGAGCCGGGGGAAAAGGCAGATGCCAGAGAGAGACGGATTCTGGAGCAGGCTGCAGGGTATGAAGCGCGGATCCGGCAGGCGGCAGACTATGCCGATGCCAGAGGCTTAAACGGCAGAGGCGGCAGTGCCTCCATCCACCTTCGATTCGGAGATTATGTGGCCAAGGGCGATGTCTACGGCGGAATCTGTACGGATGCCTATTACAACACAGCCATTCGGAGCCTCCAGGAGCTGGATCCGGAGATCACGTTTTTTGTGTTCTCGAATGACGAGGAGAAGGCCGGCGAATGGATCCGCTACCAGGCGGAGCGTGCGGATAATCTGGGAAGAGGCCGATTTGTTCTGGTAAAGGGAAGCGATGAGGATCACGGATATCTGGATCTTTATCTGATGACGCTGTGCCGCTGCCATATCATTGCGAATTCCAGCTTTTCCTGGTGGGGAGCATGGCTTTGCAGTGCGCCGGGCAAAATCATATTCGCACCGTCCATCTGGAACAACGAGAAGGACGGAAGCGAGCTGGCACGGAAGGATATCTATTCCGGCGATATGATCCGCATCAGCCCGTCCGGACATTTTCTGACGGAGGAGCCGCTGGTCTCTGTGATCGTGACGGCCTACAATGTGGCACCGTATATTGCGGGGGCTCTGAATTCGGTGAGAAGGCAGACCTGGAAGAATCTGGACATCGTTGCAGTGGATGACGGTTCTTCGGATGAAACGGGGCGCATTCTGGATGAAGCAGCCCGGCAGGATCCCCGTATCCGCGTGCTGCATACCGCAAACGGCGGCGTTTCTGCAGCCCGCAACGCGGGACTTTCGTGTGCAAGGGGCGAGTACATCGGCTTCGTAGACGGAGATGATTACGCGCACCCTGAACTGTATGAAACGCTGGTGCGGGGGATGCTCGCATCCGGCGCGCAGATGGCGGCAGTGAATTACCGGGAGACTGCGGCGCAGCCCGGCAGCGGGGAGCCCCCCGTGGCAGGGGCAGAGGGAAGAGATGCCGGTGCCAGAATTGCCTCCCTTGCGGAGAGCAGTATACTATTGAGACAGCAGGATGCGCTTCGGTATTTCATCCGCTCCGGTGCAGAGGGAACGGACGGAAGGGTTGTACTGCATCCGTCGGTGTGGAGCAAGCTGTTTCACCGGAGTATATTGAAGGGCAATCGGTTTCCCGAAGGCACCAGTGCAGAGGACATTCCGTTTACGACCTATGCGCTGTGCCGCGCGCGGAAGGTTCTGTACCAGCCGGAGCCCCTGTATGATTATGTGAAGAACCGCAGCGAGAGCATTATGAACAGCGGGCGCGCCGTCCGGACCCTGACACAGGAGATTCCAGCCTGGCGCAGCCACCTTGCCATGCTGGAGGAGGCGGGCTTTGGGCGGCTTGCCGAGGAATCGGAATATTGGTTTTACCGCCGCATGCTGTTCTACGAAGAGGATTACCGCGCCTGTGAGGATACGAAGGAGCAGGCGAAGGAGCTGGAGAAGCGGATCCTGTCCCATAAGGACAGAATTCTGGAGCTCTGCAGCAGAAAGCGGTACGGGCGCCGCGGCGACACGGAGCGCCTCAAGCTCTATGTGCAGTCACCGGAGATGTATTACCGTACGTCCCGCCTGTACGAGAAAACGGTGGTGGCGTGGAAAAGACACGGATAAAAGAGGCGCGATACAGAAGGAATACGGATAAAAGAGACACGGATCAATAACCATGAATAAAGTGCTTTCAAGGCTGGATCGATGGAGTGCAGGCTTATTCTATCTGGGGCTGTGCATTGAAATTCTGGTTGTCATTCTGGATAAGAGCAGCCGGACAAATCCATATGACGGAATGATGTACCGCTTTGCGTTTCTTCTGTTCGCGGTGCGGTGTGTTTGCTGCATTCCGAAGGCTTCCGGAAAAGAGCACGGCTTCTGGCTTCCGGCACTGCTGCTGGGGGTTCTTTGCTGGCGGATCGGCGGGCGAAACGATCTCCTGCGGACATTGGTGTTCGTTCGGGCAGCAGGGACGATATCCGTTCGAAAGGCAATGAAGCTGGAGCTGTTTGGAACACTGGCGGGGTGCGGAGCGCTGGTCGTGCTGGCGCTTACCGGCGTCATGGGACATCTGTACCAGACCTATGATTACGGTCACGGCATTGAAACGCGCTGGGATCTGGGACTGGGACATCCCAATTCCCTTCACTGCATGGCGGCGATGCTGCTGATGCTGGCTTTGTATCTGTATGATCGGAAGATGAAGCTGTATCTGTACATTCTGCTGGCGGTGGGAGATGTGCTTTTATACGGACTGACCCACAGCAATACGGCCTGCGCAATGGCGCTCTTTTCCATCGTTCTGTCGATGGTGCTGCACTACGGCAGGCGGCTTTCCGGCACGAATGCGGTATACCGGCTCGGCGAGCTGATGACGGCCGGCGGCCTTGTTTTCTCTGCGCTGTGCGGGCTGTTTGATCCGAGAAAGCATGGCTGGATGGCCAAGCTGGACAGCGCATTGACGGGGCGTGTTGCGTCCCTTTGGACGACGACCTTTCACGAGGGGACGCTGTCAACCTGGAAATGGTTTTCGCAGCGGCTGAACACGGCTTATTTTGACCTTGGGTGGCTTCGCGTGGTGTACTGGTACGGCGTTCTGCCGGCGATCTTTGTGATCGGCGTATTGCTGCTTCTGATGGAGTATTCCAGGGTGATCAGGGACCGGGCGGGATTCGTGCTGCTCCTTAGCCTATCGCTGTACACGGTTTTTGAAGCACACCTGGTATCTGCATACATCGGACGCAATTACGGCCTTCTTCTGGCAGCGCTGTATCTGTCGGAAATTTTTGGCAGGGGGAAGGAATTCAATCATCATGAATCAGAAAAATAAGGTTCTGCAGAACTACGGCGTGTGGCTGCTGGATCTGATCTGCATTACGCTTTCCTACTGGATTGCAACCAATCTGCGCTTTGCCGGCACCAATGACTGGGGGAACAAGACGCTGCATTATGCGGTACTGGTGGTGTTCCTGCTGTTTTATACCATTTACAGCTTTTTCGCGGAATGGAACCGGGATTTTCTGGAGAGAGGCCTCTTTAAGGAGCTTCTGAGCGTGCTTCAGTACAACGGGGTGATGATCCTGGCATCGCTCGCGTTTGTTTTCTTTGCACAGTGGGGACGGATCCTTTCCCGTCAGGTGGTCATCAATTTCATCTGGATCAATCTGCTGATGATGTATGCGGCGCACATTCTGTTCCGTGAGGCGCTGCGGCGGGTTGTGACGAGCGAGAAGCAGGTGATCAAGGTTTTGGTGGTTGCCCTGCCGGAGCTAGTGGATGAAACCATCTCCAGACTGCGCGCAGATCTGGGAATAACCTATCAGATTGTGGGCTCTGCATCGGTTCGCTGCGAGCAGGGGGATACGGACGAGCAGCGGATGAAGCGGTTCCAGGAGATGACGGAGAAGCTCACGCAGATTCCGTTTGATGAGGTCTTCATGAATGTCCCGGGCTTTACAAGGGACGATGTGCGGCCGCTGATCAACGGCTTTGAGGAAATGGGCGTTGTGTGCCGGTACAATCTGGGACTTCCGGAGATCAGCGGCGCTTCGGCAAAGGTAGAGGGATACGGGGGCTACACCTGTGTCACCTATACGAGGTTCCAGTCCAGCTACAAGCGGCTTCTGATCAAGCGGGCCTTTGACATTCTGGGAGGACTGGTCGGTGTTCTGCTGACGGGGCTTCTGACACTGTTCATCGCGCCGGCCATTAAGCTGGATTCTCCGGGGCCGATCTTCTTCGCGCAGACCAGAATCGGCAAGAACGGACGCCGGTTTAAGATCTATAAGTTCCGTTCCATGTACCAGGACGCAGAGAAGAGGAAAAAGGAGCTGGAGCAGGAGAACGAGGTCAAGGGCCTCATGTTCAAGATGGAAAATGATCCCCGGATCACAAAGGTGGGAGCGTTTCTGCGCAGCACGAGCCTGGACGAGTTCCCGCAGTTTCTGAATGTTCTGAAGGGGGATATGAGCCTGGTGGGAACCAGACCGCCCACCGTGGACGAGTTCGAGCAGTACGACGAGCACTATCGCAGACGCCTGTCTATGACACCTGGTCTGACGGGCATGTGGCAGGTCAGCGGGCGGAGTGACATATCGGATTTCGACGAGGTGGTTCGTCTGGACCTGGAATACATTGACAACTGGTCACTGACGCTGGACTTTAAGATCCTCCTGCAGACGATTGTCGTAGTCCTGGGGCATAAGGGAGCCAAATGATGCATCACATCTGTATGATTGTGCCGGATCCTATGGTGCACGGCGGCATTGCCGCTGTCACCTCCGGGTATTACGGGAGTCGTCTGGAAAAGGATTTCCGCATCACCTATGTGCAGTCCTACCGCGACGGCACGAAGAAGGATAAATTTAAAAAAGCGCTGAAGGCGTACAGACAGTTCCGGGAGGTCCTCCAAAAGGATCCGCCGGAACTTGTTCATATTCATTCTTCCTTCGGACCGAGCTTCTACCGCAAGCTTCCCTTCATCCTTATGGCAGCAGGAAAGGGAATTCCGATTGTCAATCACATCCACGGCTCGGCCTTTGACGAATTCTATGAGAATGCTCCGGCGGCCAAAAAACGGCTGGTCCGGCACATCTACGGCAAGTGCAGCCGCATGATCGTCCTGACACAGCACTGGAAGGAGGTCCTTTCCGTGACCTTCCCGGCCGAGAGAATTCATGTGATTCCCAATTACTGCGTCCTTCATCCGGAGATGCTGGAGCATGACCGGATGAAGGAGCGGTTCCAAAGGAAGCAGATTCTGTACCTCGGCGTTCTGACGGAGGGGAAGGGAATGCGGGAGATGCCGGAAATCATCCGGACGGTGACCGAAAAGGTCCCGGAGGCCTCCTTTGTGCTGGGCGGCGTCGGAGACCGGGAGCTGATTACCGCTGATCTTTCGCCCGCTGTCCTTGAGAAAAACGTTGCCTTCCCCGGCTGGGTGCGGGGAGAGGAGAAGGAGACGCTCCTGCGGGAGAGTACAGTATTTCTCCTTCCTTCACACATGGAGGCAATGCCGATGTCGCTTCTGGAGGCGATGGGGTATGGGCTCCCCATGGTGACGACCAGAATCGGCGGGATCCCGAATCTCACAGGAGAGGGAGAACAGGCGGTCCTGTGCCCGGTCGGAGACGCGGCAGCAATGGGCGAAGCGATTGCCGCACTTTTGCAGGATAGGGACGCCTGGGAGAGGGCATCGGCGGCGTCCTGTAAAAGGGCAGAGCAGGAATACAGCTTTGAACGGCATGCGGACCGGCTGGAAGCGGTGTACCGGGAGCTTTTGGAGAAATGCTGATTTCAGCCGCATTCCTTTAGGGGCGCGTCTGCGTGAACAGGCACTGCCTCTGCAGGAAACTGCCGCATCGAGCACATCAGGAGAATGCAATGGAGCAAAAAACGGTATCCGGACACCCGGCAGCTGTGTCGGTCATCGTTCCGGTTTATAATGGAGAGCGCTATCTGCCGGAGTGCATTGACAGTGTTCTGGGGCAGACCTTTCGTGATCTGGAGCTGGTGCTAGTGGATGACGGCTCCGCGGATGCAAGCGCCCGGATCTGCGACGAAGCGGCGCAGAAGGATGCCAGGGTGCATGTCATTCATAAGGCAAACGGCGGCCTGATGGCGGCCTGGATGCAGGGCGTACGGGAGAGCTGCGGCGCATACATTTCCTTCCTGGATTGTGACGACTGGCTGGAAACCGATCATCTGGAGAAAATGACGGCAGCGCTGGACAGGAATTCCTCTAGCCGGCAGATTATCTGCGGAGGATATGTCATTGAACGGGAATGGAACCATACCCGTGAGAAGGCGGGCAGCTGCGCGGAGCCCGGTGTATATGAGGGCGAGCGTCTGACCCGGCAGATTAAGGACAGACTCCTGGGAAACGAGCATCGAACGGTGATCTTATCGCGCTGCATGAAGCTGTTCTCCAGACAGCTCCTCATGGATAACATGCACTTTGGAAATCCGGCGATCCGAATGGGAGAGGATGTCAATGTCACGGTTCCCATGTTCCTGGATGCGGACCGCGTGACGATTTTGAGGGATAACTACGATTACCATTACCGCTTCGTTGCGGCATCGATGGTGCACGGCTATGATCCCGGGATGCAGGGAAACATGCATCTCCTTCTGCGGACGCTGCACCTGGTGATGGAGGAAAAGGCATACCCGAACGGACACATGCAGGTGGAAAAAGAGGCCCTGCTCCAGCTGTGCCTGGTGCTGAAAAATGAGCTTCGAAGAACCGATGCGGGGGCGGATGCGGTCGCGGAACGCGTGCAGCGCATCTGCCGGGAGGAGCAGGCGGGAGAGCGGCTTATGAAACAGGGAGAGAAGCTCCGGGATCCTGCCAACCGGCTTCTGGCCCTTGTTATGGCGCATCCGTCGAAGGCACGCATCCGGCTTGTGCGGAGAATCTTTCTCCTGCAGGCAGGGAGGTAAGAATGATCAGTATTATTATTCCGGTGCACAATGCACAGAAGACGCTGGACAGGGCGGTGAGAAGCGTCCGGCAGCAGACCGTTCGCGAAAGGCAGAGCCTGGAGGTGATCCTGGTGGATGACGGCTCCTCGGATGCGAGCGGGCTGCTCTGTGAGGAGTACGTCCGGCAGTCGGAGCCGGGGATGGACGTCCGGCTGATTTCCATGGAGGATGAAGGCGTCTCTGCGGCGAGAAACCGCGGCATTGATGCATCGAACGGAGAGCTGGTTACCTTTCTGGATGCAGACGATGCGATGGAGCCGGGAATGCTGGAGCTTTTGTATGCACTGTATCAGAAAACGGGTGCGGAAATCTGCGGCTGCGGCTTTCATATGGTTTCGGCGGAGGAAGAGCCCGAAGAGGAGCCGGTAAGGCCGGTCGAATTGCCGGAAGAGCGAGAGGATATCTGTCTTCTGGTCGGGCAGGGAATTGTTTCGGAGCGAATTCTGTGCAGAGACACCCGGGTCTGGAGCAAGCTCTTTGAACGGGAAGCAATCGGAAACCACCGGTTTGAGGAGGGACTGACCATCGGAGAGGACATGCTGTTCGTTGTGTCGCTCCTGGAGGAGAGAACCTGCTATGCCTTTGTGGAGGACCCGCTGTACCGCTACACCTTCAATCCGAAGGGGGCGATGGAACGCCCCTTTACACCCTCCTACATGGACCAGATTCGCTGCTGGAGGGAGGCGGAGCTCCTCCTTCTGGAGAAATTTCCGTCTCTGAAGGAGAATTCGGAAGCCATGGCGCGCCTTCGCGGGCTGCAGATCGTTTCGGATGTGCTCACCGCCTCCAAGATTGCAAAGCTCCCGGGCGGGGAGCAGGAGCGCTGCAGAGCACTTCTGGAGGAATGCCGGAAATCTCTGGCCGGGCACAAAAGGGGCGGAGCTGCCAGTGGGATTTCGCCGGATTATACGTTAAAATCATTTCTGCTGCAGTATGCGCCTTCGGTGTTCTGCGGCATATACAAAAGGACACGAAGGTAAAACACGGGTATGAAGCAAAATGAGCATGAATGAGATTGCGTTGTATATGCATGCCGGGAGCGGCAACCATGGGTGCGAGGCGATTGTAGACTCGCTGGTGCGTCTCCTGCCGGTCGACAGCTTTGCATTGATGACTAACTGTGCGGCAGAGGACGAACGGTACCTTCCGGCTGAGGTAAAGGCAAGGGTCCGGATCATGGAGGAGCAGCATATTGATCGGAACCGGCTCATCCATGCGGCCTATTATGCCTACCGGAAGGTGACGGGGGATCAGGAGTCGTTCCTTCGCTACCGGTACCGGGCGCTGACCGGGAGCGGCAGGCCGGCGCTGGCAATTTCCATCGGGGGAGACAATTACTGCTATCCGAGCATGGTAAAGGATCTGATGAGAGCCAATGCGATGTTTGCGCATCAGAATACGGCAACCGTTCTCCTGGGGTGCTCGATTGAGCCGGAGCTCCTTGTAAGGGACAATAAGGAACTCCTGGAGGATCTGCGCCGGTATCGCCGGATCATTGCCAGAGAGACCATTTCCTTTGAAGCGCTGCAGAAGGTGCTGCAGGAAGCCTACGGAGCGGAGGCGGCAGAGCGCGTGGTGCTGTGCCCGGATCCGGCATTTTCGCTTCCGTCGGATGAGAGCGGACTGCCGGAGGGATTTGAGAGCGGCAATACCGTCGGCATCAATCTAAGCCCGATGGTGGAGGAATATGCGGCGGATCCGTCGGCACCGCTGGCGGGGTACACTGCACTGATCGAGGACATTCTCGAAAAGACGAATATGAAGGTGGCATTGATTCCGCATGTTGTATGGGACCGCAGCAACGACCGGATACCGCTTCGAAAGCTTCACGAACGATTCAAGGATACCGGCCGTGTGCAGCTGGTGGAGGATATGCCGGCGGAAAAGCTCAAGGGCGTGATCGCGAACTGCCGCTTTTTCATCGGTGCCAGGACGCATGCGACCATCGCGGCGTATTCCACCATCATTCCGACGTTGGTGATCGGATACTCCGTAAAGGCAAGAGGCATCGCAAGGGATCTGTTCGGAACCGAGGAGAATTATGTGCTTCCTGTTCAGTCATTGAAGGATCCGCAGCAGCTTCTGGATGCATGGCACTGGCTGCAGGAGAATGAGGACGAGGTCCGCTATCAGCTGGCCGGCAGTGCAACCAGGCTTCGTGCGGAGACCGGACGGATTGCGGAGGAGGTCCACCGCGTACTGCAGGAGCTGAGGTAACCGAATGGGAAATCAGAAAAAAGCATCCGGAAGAGTGCGTCTGGCGGAGCGCAACATTGCATTCGGCTACGCAGGACAGGCTGCAACGGCGCTTATGTCCTTTGCACTGCGTACGATTTTTATCCGTCATCTGTCCGAGGAGCTGCTGGGCGTCAATTCGCTATATACGAACATTCTGTCCATCCTTTCCATGGCAGAGCTGGGGATCGGAACGGCATTGAATTTTGCCCTGTACCGGCCGGTGGCGCAGAAGGATACCGAGAAGATCAAGTCGTATATGCAGATGTACCGGAAGGCGTATACCGCCATCGCATTGGTGGTGGCGGGGATCGGCCTATGCATTGCGCCGTTCCTGCGGTATCTGATCAAGGACCCGGGGGCGATCACGACCGGTGAGATGACGGGGTACTACCTGATCTTTCTGTTCAACACCGTCAGCACGTACTTTGTCTCCTACAAGTACAGTCTCTGCAATGCGGAGCAGCACAACTACATTCAGACCAATATCAATACCGTCACCAAGATCATTGTGTCACTGCTGCAGATGGCGGTCATTGTACTGACCGGGAATTTTCTGTGGTATCTTCTGACGGATATGTTCGTGCAGCTGGCGCAGAAGGTGTTCGTGTCCTGGTATCTGGACCGCCGGTATCCGTACCTGCGGGACAAGAATGTGACGCCGCTTTCCAGGGAGGAGTCCGGCGAGGTGTGGCGCAAGACGAAGGCACTGGTGCTGCACAAGGTGGGCGATGTTGCGAGACTTCAGACGGATTCACTGATCATTTCGTCCTTCATTGCGGTAGCGATGTCCGGAATGGTGGACAATTACAACCTTGTCATCAATGCGGTGACGAATTTCGTCAATATCATTTTCAATTCGGTGATTTCCGGCTTCGGCAACCTGATTGCAACGGAAACCAGACAGCGGCAGTATGAGCTGTTCAAGGTGTATCGTTTTTTTGCCAGCTGGGTGTACGGCTTTGCCGTGACGGGCTTCTTTGTCCTTCTGACGCCGCTGATCCGGCTGTGGCTGGGAGATGGCTGGGTGCTCCCGGAGGCGGCGGTGGCACTGATCCTGATGGATCTGTATTTCAAGGGAGACCGCATCGTGCTGTCCAACTACAAGACGGCAGCCGGCGTGTTCGAGCAGGACAAGTACCTGGCACTCATTCAGGGAGCTGTCAATCTGGTGCTCTCGATCTGGCTGGTACAGAAAATCGGACTGGCCGGCATCTATGTCGGAACCGTGATTTCGGGCCTGATCGCCAATGTGACCAAACCGGTCATTATTTATCGCGTCTGCTTTGACCGCTCCTGTATGAGCTATTTTGCGGAAACCCTGCGCTATGCAGGAACCGTAGCGGTGCTGTGCGTTGGACTGCGGTTTTTGGGAGACCGGCTGCTGGCAAATCTGAGCATTGCCGGGTTCCTGGGAATGGCGGTGATCATTACGATCGTATTTAACGGTGTTTTCTTCGTATTGTTCGGCAGATCCGGGGAGTTCCGGTATCTGAAGCAGCTGGCAGCGCAGAAGCTTGGAAGATAATGGCAGTCACCGATCGAACCATTTGCCGGCCAGGGGCCGGAGGATAAGGACAAGGGGCAAAACATGGATTCATCAGCCAATCCGGAAAAGGCAAACGGCATAAAGGGAAGCCCATGGACGCAAGAGAGCCTGTCTGCGTGCATTGAGAAAATGGCGCAGGAGGCAGAAGAGCAGCTGCAAAGGATGCGGCACCCTGCGCCTTCTGCACGGCTGAAGGGCCTTGCCAAGCGCATGCTCGGAAGAGGTACCTCCGGCAATGACAGGATCTTCTGGCCGGCAGGGCTCCTCTTGCTGGGGCTGGTCGAAGCGGGACACACAAAGGAAGCGGCGGATTACCTTGGCGAATGGATATCTGCCGGCATGCCGGTGGAGAATCCGGACGATGCGCTGACGGGAGTCGTCCTGCAGCGCCTGTATCAGGAGACCGGGGAAGCGTGCTGGCAGGAAGGCGTGCAGAAGATTCACCGGTATCTGGAGGGGTGCCGGAGAGACGCAGAGGGATCGATTGTCTACGGCCAGAGGAGCAGTAATTCCTGGATCTACGCGGATGGAGCCGGACAGACGGCTATGTTCTATGCAGAGGAGGGACAGGAGGAGCTGGCAGCAGGAGAGCTTGCCCGTTATGCGCTTCATGGAATTGATGAGGCATCGGGGCTTCCGTACCATGGGTACGACGCGCAGTCCGGGCTGTGCCATGGCATCATCGGCTGGGGAAGAGCGGTTGGCTGGCTTCTTCTGGGAATCAGCGCGCAGGCGTGCTGCCGGAGAGAAGGGACGCCGCAGAAGGGATCAGACCCTGTGTGGGAGAAGCTGGTCTGGGAGGTCTTAAGACGCAGGCGCAGTGACGGATTGTTCTCCTGGCAGCTGGATTGCCGGAAGGGACCCTTGGATACGTCCGCCAGCGGAATGATCTACTACAGTCTGCTGCGGGGAGGATGGCTCTCAAACGAACAGGGAGAAGCAATGCTTCAGACAGCAGCGGTTTCGCTTCTTGGCTGTGTGGATGCAAACGGACGGGTGCAGCATTCGTCGGCGGAATGCATCGATTTTGCCCAGTACCGGCAGCAATACGGCTGCAATGCATGGGGGCAGGGGGCAGTTCTGGCCTTTCTTGCCGCTTACAGGAGAGAATACGTATGATCATTGTAGAGGTTAAGGGCGGACTGGGAAATCAGATGCAGCAGTATGCGCTGTACTGCAAGCTTCGGAGCCTTGGCAGAGAGGCGAAGCTGGATCTTTCCTGGTTTGATGAGGAAAATCAGCAGAAAATGCTCGCACCCAGAAGCTGCGAGCTGCTCCGCTTCCGCGGGCTTCCCTTTGAGGAGTGCACCGCTTCGGAAAAGGAGCTGCTGACGGGCAGTGATTCCGTCTGGGGAAAGGCCGCGCGAAGGCTTCATATCGGCACAAAGGCAGCAGGAAAGCGCTTCACGGAGAGCCGGATGTATCACCCGGAGATTTTCGATCTGGAGGATGCGTATCTGGACGGCTATTTTGCCTGCACGAAGTACTACGAGGATATTCTCGGCGAGCTGCGGAAGGTCTTTGTATTCCCGAAGAGCGTCATTCCGCAGGTCAATGAGAAAAATCAGGCGGCCATCCGGGAAATGGAGGATGCGTACACCTTCTCCTGCGCCGTACACCTGCGGCGGGGGGACTACCTGGATGAGGCAAACGAAGCGCTCCTGGGCGGGATCTGCACGGAGCAGTATTATGAGGCGGCTGTGGATTTTGTGGAACGGGCAGTAAACGCCATGGGAAGCGGGCGGCACATCCATTTTTACATCTTTTCGGATGACCCTGCCTTTGCCAGGGCCTGCCATTTCGGCAATTACGGCGAGCCGGTGACCGTCTGCGACTGGAATGAAGAGGAGGACAACCTTCTGGATATGCAGCTGATGACGCACTGCAACGGCGTGATCGCGGCGAATTCCACGTTTTCCTTCTGGGGCGGGAGACTGAATGCCAGAGAGCCGAAGATCCTGGTACGCCCGCTGCGGCACAGGAACAATCAGGTTCCGGATCCGGAGGCCATGCGGGATTACTGGAAGGGGTGGACCATGGTGGATCTGGACGGATCGATTGTATAGAGGGGCTGATATCTGTTACAATCATAAAGATTGCGGGGGAACTGCAACTATGATAACAACGCGGCGTGACTTCGTGCCCAAAGAGGCATGAGCAGCGGCATGGAAAGGAAGCTATGAGCAAAATTATACTGACCGGCGACCGTCCGACGGGGCGCCTTCACATCGGACATTATGTGGGATCTCTCCGCCGGAGAGTGGAGCTGCAGAATCGGGGGGATTTTGATGAGATCAACATCATGATTGCCGATGCGCAGGCTCTTACGGACAATGCAGACAACCCGGAAAAGGTCCGGCAGAATATCATCAATGTGGCACTGGATTATCTTTCGGCCGGCATCGATCCGGAGAAAACAACGATTCTCATCCAGTCGGCAATTCCGGAGCTGACAGAGCTGACCTTCTACTATGCCAATCTGGTTACCGTGGCAAGACTGCAGAGAAATCCTACGGTAAAGGCAGAGCTGGGGATGCGCGGCTTCGGGAGCAGCATTCCGGTCGGATTCTTCACGTATCCGATTTCGCAGGCGGCAGACATTACCGCCTTCAAGGCCAACACCGTTCCTGCGGGCGAGGACCAGGAGCCGATGATCGAGCAGACAAGAGAGATTGTCCGCAGCTTTAATCATACCTATCAGTGCGATGTCCTGGTGGAGCCGGAGATTCTGCTGCCAGAGAATCAGGCGTCCATGCGTCTGCCGGGGACCGACGGCAAGGAGAAGATGAGCAAGTCCCTCGGCAACTGCATCTACCTTTCGGAGGAGCCGGAGGATATTAAGAAGAAGGTCATGAGCATGTTCACGGATCCGGATCATCTGCGCATCGAGGACCCGGGAAAGATCGAAGGCAATACGGTATTCATCTATCTGGACGCCTTTGCAAGGCCGGAGCACTTTGCGGAATTCCTGCCGGAGTATGCCGGCATGGAGGAGCTCAAGGACCATTACCGGCGAGGCGGTCTCGGCGACGTAAAGGTCAAGAAATTCCTGAACAACGTGCTGCAGACAACGCTGGAGCCGATCCGCCTGCGCCGCCGCGACTACGAGAAGAACATCGATTATGTCTATGAGGTCCTGAAGAAGGGAACCGAGAAGGCAGAGGAGAAGGCAGCCAGAACCCTTCATGAGGTGAAGGATGCCATGCGGATCAATTACTTTGACGACAAGGAGCTGATTCTGCAGCAGCAGAAGGAATTTGATGAGGCGGCAAGGCTGCGCGAGCAGCAGGAGGCCAGAAAGCAGAGAAGCCGCGAGGCCAATCAGAAGAAACAGCAGAACCCTATGTGACGCGCAGACTGACGCTGCAGAGCATGGGATTTTCGCAGAAGCAGAGTAAGAAGGAGACATTCCGGGAGGAAACGAAGATGAAGATCTTGGTAACAGGCGGTGCAGGATTCATTGGAAGTCATACGGTGGTTGAGCTGCAAAGTGCAGGGCACGAGCCAGTGATTCTGGACAATCTCTACAATGCAAGCGAAAAGGTGCTGGGCCGGATTGAAGCCATCACCGGGAAAAAGGTTCCCTTTTACAAGGTGGATATCCGGGACCGTGAGGGGCTGCAGCACGTGTTCGAGACGGAAAAGCCCGAGGCAGTCATTCATTTTGCAGGACTCAAGGCGGTGGGCGAGTCGGTTCATAAGCCCTGGGAATATTATGACAACAACATCACAGGAACTCTGACGCTGGTGGATGTGATGCGTCAGAATGGCTGTAAGAACATTATTTTCTCGTCATCGGCTACGGTTTACGGAGATCCTGCGTTCGTGCCGATTACCGAGGAGTGCCCGAAGGGACAGTGCACGAATCCTTACGGATGGACCAAGTCCATGCTGGAGCAGATTCTGCGTGACATTCAGTTTGCAGATCCGACCTGGAATGTGATCCTTCTGCGCTACTTTAATCCGATCGGCGCGCACAAATCCGGCACGATGGGTGAAAATCCCAACGGCATCCCGAACAATCTGATGCCGTACATCACACAGGTGGCCGTCGGCAAGCTGGAGAAGCTCCATGTTTACGGAAATGATTACAATACACCGGACGGCACCGGCGTCCGCGATTACATTCACGTGGTTGATCTTGCAAAGGGCCATGTCTGCGCACTGAAAAAGCTCGCGCCCGGCTCCGGCCTTTCCATTTACAATCTCGGCACCGGCGTCGGCTACAGCGTTCTGGATATTGTGAAGAACTTTGAAGAAGCGACCGGCAAAAAGATTCCTTACGTGATCGACGGAAGGCGTGCCGGTGACATTGCTACCTGCTACTGCTCTGCGGCGAAGGCCCGGGAGGAGCTTGGCTGGGAAGCGGAGAACGGGATTCGGGAGATGTGTGAGGATTCCTGGAGATGGCAGAGTCAGAACCCCAACGGGTACGGCGACTGACGCGGTACCGGAAAGCGTTCAGCGGCTGCAGATGGACAGACACAAGGTGAGGGATTGCGGATATGTTCCGGTTGTGGGCCAAGGAGTGGCATGAAGGTCATTTGATTCAGGAGATGACGGTGGAGGATCCGGGAGAGGACACCCGCACGCACAAGGTGCTGCATGCCCTGACTGCTGCGTGCAGAGCCTTTGATCTTGCAGAGCCGATCTGGCTGGATCAGAACATCCGTGATTTCCGGCAGCGGGCCAAATGCAGATTTACGCAGGACAGTTTTGTGGAGGAGATTCCCTTTGACTATCTTGAAATAGAGATCGTGGAGGAGGATCCGGATTTCTTTTTGACGTAGCGCCCGGAAGGCAGAGCAGCATCCGGAAGCCGATGCAGCTTGCGGCGGTGCGTTCGGTGCACGTGCATCATGGATTTGTTCTCGTTACAGTATTTCCTTTTTATTACAATAGGTCTTTTGGTTTATTACCTGCTGCCGCGGCTGATCCCCGCGGCGGCTTGTTTTCAATGGGTCATTCTGCTGGCGGCGAGCCTGGCCTTTTATGCGTCGTCCTCCGGGTGGACGCTGCTGCTCCTTTTGACAACGGCAGCCAGCATCTACGGAGGCGGAAGGCTTCTGGCATTTCTGGATGCGGATTTTGCAGAGCGCAAAAAGAAGGGCTTTGCGGACCGTGCGCAGCAGAAAGCGTTCCGCGGCCGTCTGCAGCACCAAAAGCGGCTGGTCCTTGCGGGGTGTCTGCTGCTGAATTTCGGCATATTGGCATGGCTTAAGTATTTTGCAGTGCTGCTGCCCGGAAACCGCGGCATTCTGCTCCCTCTTGGCATTTCCTTTTATACCTTCCAATCGGTATCCTATCTGATCGATGTCTATAACGGCAAATACGCGGCGGAGAAAAGCTTTCCGCGTTTTGTGCTGTTCGTCTCCTGGTTTCCGCAGCTTTTGCAGGGGCCCATCGGCCGGTATGACCGTCTGCAGGAACAGCTCCTTGCGCGGCACCGGTTTGACGGCGAGGGATGCAAACGGGCACTTCTTCTGATTCTGTTCGGTCTCATGAAAAAGTATGCGGTTGCGGATATGCTCTCCGGCAGCATTGCTGCGGTTCTGGATTACGGGAACATAGGAGAACTTCCGGGAAGTCTGATTGTGTTCTCCATTCTCCTGTACTCGGCCCAGCAGTATGCGGACTTTTCCGGCGGTATTGATATCGTTACCGGCGTTTCCGCACTATTCGGCGTCGAGCTGGCATGCAACTTCCGCCAGCCGTATTTCTCCGTTTCACTCGGCGATTTCTGGCGGCGCTGGCACATTTCCCTCGGCGCATGGATGCGCGACTATCTGTTTTATCCGTTTGCACTTCTAAAGCCCATGCAGCGGTTTGGAAAATGGTGCATGGGAAGATTCGGGAAAAACGGCCGGCATCTGGGACGCGTCCTTCCGGCAGGAATCGCCAACCTGGTGGTCTTTCTGGTGGTGGGCATCTGGCACGGGCCGCAGCTGCATTATGTTCTCTGGGGACTGTACAACGGACTGGTTATCGCACTTTCCGACCTTACGGAGCCATTCTGGAAGGGACTTGCCGGGCGGATGCACTGGAATACGGACTCCCGGGGCGTTCACCGGTTTCGCATCGTGCGGACCTTCCTCATCGTGAACATCGGCTGGTACTTTGACCGGATCACGGATGCGGGAGAGTGCATGCAGGCCTTTGCGGCTACCTTTCTGCACTTTCAGCCGGCGGCCCTGATCGGAGGCATTCAGAGTCAGATCCTGAAACGCTCGACGGCCTTCAATATCGCAGGCGGGTATGCACTTGCAGCGCTGGGACTTGCAGTGGTATTTGCGGTCAGCCTGCAAAGAGAACGGGGCATGGATGTGTATGCCCGTTTTCAGGAAAAGCCGTTTCCTTTGCGGGCGGTTCTGCTGGCAGGGATGATGCTGATGGTCGCTGCGTCCTTCCTGTTTACAGAGTCAGCGGGGGGATTTATGTATGCGAATTTCTGATTCATCAAAAGCCGCGCAGCGAAGAGAAGGCGGGCCGGTGCCGGAGACGGGAGCGGCCTGCGGCGTGCACGGCCGCAGAGGTACCGTGGGAAAGGTGATGCTTCTTATTGCACTCCTTCTGCTGCTGAACGCGGGCCTTTGCATCGTGCTGGAGCCGTTCAAAAGCTCCTCGCTGGAAATGTGGGAGAACTTTCACGCGCAG
This sequence comes from Clostridium sp. CAG:508, assembly GCA_963650385.1. GTDB lineage: Bacteria > Bacillota > Clostridia > Lachnospirales > Lachnospiraceae > CAG-791. The sequence goes on from CAVJLL010000009.1 coordinate 19,426, forward strand.
GAGTCCCTGGATGCGGTTTATACAGGAACGTCCCAGTGTCTTCTCGGAATCGATCCTTCGGTTCTGGACGAGGCGTGCGGCACGCACTCCTACAACATGGCGACCAATATGCAGTCGCTTGCCAACTCCGAAGAGGCGATTGCATCTGCAATCCGGGAATACGGCATTCAAAACGCAGTGCTGGTGGTGGATCATGAGCTGTTGAATACCAGCCGCAGCGAGAACAGCCGGGCCGATCAGAGCTTCTGGCACGGAAAAGCGGAGGCTGAGAGCTCCCTGTCGGCACGCATTGCGGATGATGTGACGTTTATGACCTCCGACAGCTTTATCGGCACGCCGTCGAGCCTCACGTACCTGATGCCCTGGGTATACAACCGCACTTCAAATGTGCAGCTCACCCTCCGGGAAAAGAGGGCAGGAAGCGTTCTGGATGCGTCGGGACACCGGACGAAAGAGGGATTCCAGCCCTCGGAGGAGGTGCTGAGTCCGGATGTGCAGTTCATAGCCTGGGAGGAAGCGGACGAATGGGATGAGGAGGCAGTCAGCCTGCAGGAGCTCTGCATTTCCGACGAAAATCTTCAGGCACTTCGCAGCATCCGAGATCTGTGCAGCCGGGAACAGGTGAAGCTCACCGTGATCATCGTGCCGTATCCGAATTGGCTGAGCATCTACCGCAAGGAAGACTATCTTGCGGCCGACCGGCAGCTCCGGAATCTCTTCGGGGATGCGGGCGATGCATTCTATGATTTCAACCTCATTCTTCCGGAGTACTATGATGCCTCCGGGAATGAGTATTACAGCGATGTCGGCCATATGAACCGGAAAGGTGCAGAGCGGTTTTCGGCATTCCTTGCGGAGTTTTTCACAGCAGCGGAGCGCGGCGAGGACGTTGCAGGGTGGTTTCGGGATATGTAGGCTATTGTATTGACGTCAGCCAGCGACGGGTCCTGACGGAGTTGTCCGCACACCACTCCGGCGGTGTCGAAAACGCTCATAGATGGTACAATGGGTTGGAAAGCTGCCTGCTCCTGTGATGAGCAGGGTACGGATTTGCAAAGGGGATTACAGGCATGAAAAGCAAACGACTGGGAGATATTCTGATTTCGGACGGTCTTCTGACCAATGAGCAGCTCGAGCAGGCGCTGGAGCAGCAGAAGCAGTCACACGAGCGTCTCGGAACGGTTCTGATTGAAAACGGCTATATCACGGAGCGCGAGCTCATCGATGCACTCCGCAATCAGCTGGGCATCGATTTCATCGATCTGACGAAAACAAACATTGATCCGTCCATGTCGCGCTATATCCCGAAATCACTGGCGCAGGAATATGAGATCGTTCCGATTCAGGTGGTCAGGGATAATCTGTTTCTGGCGATGTCGGATCCGCTGAACTTCATGGCAATTGAGCGTGCCAGGGACACCAGCCGCAAGAATATTGTACCCATGATTGCGACGTCATCTGCGGTGCGGCATGCCATCAGCATTCTGTACGAAAATGTGAATGCGGCAGAGGCCATGGCTGCCATGCGGGCAGAGGCGGGCATCCGGGAGGATGCCGTTGTGGAAAGCGCGCAGGATACGTCCGAGGAGGGACCGACCATCCGGCTGGTCAATTCCATCATTGAGCGTGCCATGGTGGAGAGCTGCTCCGATATTCACATTGAGCCGACGGAGGAAGACATGCAGATCCGCATGCGCATCGACGGCCGGCTGCATAAAATCCTGACCATTCCGGCAGATCTGAAGGATTCCGTGGTTTCCCGCATCAAGGTCATGTCGCACATGAACATTGTGGAGCGCCGGATTCCCCAGGACGGCCGCATCAGCATGAAGATCAAGGGGAAGGATGTCGACATGCGTGTGAACACGCTGCCGACCATCTACGGAGAGAAGATTGTTATTCGAATCCTGGGTAAGGATGAAAAGATGCTCACGCGAGAGGGCATCGGAATGATCTTTGAGGAAGACAACCGGAAGGTGGATCGGATCCTGGCCAACACGAGCGGCGTCATTATGATCGTGGGCCCCACCGGCTCCGGAAAGAGCTCGACCATGTTCACGCTGATTCGCGAGATGCTGAGCGAGAGCACCAATCTGGTGACGCTGGAGGATCCGGTCGAGTACAACATCCCGGGAGCCACACAGGTGCAGATCAATGAAAAGGTCGGTCTGACCTTTGCGAGCGGGCTTCGCGCCATCCTGCGTCAGGATCCGGATATCATCTGCGTCGGTGAAATTCGTGACGGCGAGACGGCACAGATCGCCATGCGCGCAGCCATTACCGGCCACCTCGTAATTACAACCATTCATACCGAGGACGCGGTGACAGCCATCGACCGCTTAAAGGATATGGGCGTGGAGCCGTATCTGATCTCGGCAGGCCTTCGGGGCATTATTTCCCAGCGGCTTTTGCGGCGCGTGTGCCAGAGCTGTCGGGAGGAATACATTCCAAACGAGAAGCTGATGGCACTGGACGTTATCAAAATGCGGCCGGGCAGACATTTTTACCACGGAAAGGGGTGCGATCAGTGCTTCCACACCGGATACCGCGGACGAATCGGAGCCTTTGAAATTCTCCTTATGAATGACGAGCTGCGAAAGGATATTACATCCGGCGCGGACAAGCAGACCTTCCGTGAGACGGCCTCCAGAACCAGCGGGTATGTGACCATGCTGCAGAATGCGGAAAAGCTGGTGGAAGAGGGAATTACTACGGTGGAAGAGGTGCAGCGGACCATACTGGTCACCGACTGACAAATTCGCAATCCTGTCGGAGAATTCGCCTTCGCGAAATGCTCCTTGGGACTGCCGCTGTAAAACAGCGGCATGGGAGGTAAATATGAACATCGAGGAGCTGATCAGGGAGGCGGCGCAGCGGCGCGCATCCGACATACATCTGATATGCGGGCTGCCGCCGAAGGTGCGCATTGACGGGCAGCTGGTCAATCTGTACCCGGAGCCTCTGGAGGATGCGGACTGCGAGCGGCTTGCGGGAGAGCTGGCAGGCAGGGCGTATGAATCCATGAAGAGCATCGGTGAGCTGGATTTTGCAAGGTCCATTGCCGGTGAGCGAATCCGTATCAACCTGTTCCGGCAGCAGGGACATGTCAGTGCGGCGCTGCGCATTCTGAGCAATACCATTCCGCAGCTGGAGAGACTGGGACTTCCGGATGCTGTTTCTGCGTTTTCCGGCTATCAGCGCGGAATCATTCTGGTAACGGGAGAGACCGGCTCCGGCAAATCCACTACGCTGGCCGCGATCCTGAACCAGATCAACCATACCAGAAGCGAGCACATCATCACGCTCGAGGATCCGATTGAGTACATCTATGAGCCGGATCAGTGCATCATCAATCAGCGGGAAATCGGGACGGATACTGCGTCCTATGCAGCGGGGCTGCGCGCTTCGCTTCGCGAGGATCCGGACATCATTCTCATCGGAGAAATGCGGGATGCGGAGACGATGGACACGGCGATGACGGCGGCAGAGACGGGACATCTTGTTTTCGCGACGCTCCATACCAATTCCGCAGTCGAAAGCGTGGACCGCATCGTCGGCACATTCCCGGCGGACAAGCAGCCGCAGGTTCGCATGCAGCTCTCCACCACCATTCAGGCGGTGCTGTCGCAGCAGCTCCTTCCGAAGCGCGGCGGCGGGCGGGCGGCAGCCTGTGAGTGCATGATTGCAACACCTGCAATCCGCAACCTGATTCGTGAGGGACGCACGCCGCAGATGGCATCGGCCATGCTGACCGGAGGAGACAGAGGGTCTGTGACCATGGACAACTGCCTCATCAATATGGCACTGGAAGGCAAAATAGAATTTCAGACGGCCATAGACGCGGCGCATGATGCGGATTATGTTATTAAAAAGCTGAAGTTTTAGGGTGGTACAACGGCGATGGCAACATTCAAATACAAGGCACTGACCAAAGAAGGCATGCAGATAAACGGTGTCATACAGGCAGCGGATCAGTATGCGGCAGCGGATCAGATCCGAATGACTGCTCCGGTCATTCTCTCTATCAATAAGATAAAGGACAAGGGCGAATCCTTCTGGACCATGGATGTCGGCGGCGGCCGCATCAATTTAAAGAACCTGTCCATTCTGTGCAGCCAGGTTGCGATTACACTCCGGGCCGGCGTCCCGATTGCAAAATGTCTCGAGATGATCGCGGGACAGACCGAGGACAAGATGCTGCGCCGGATCTTCATGCAGACGGCGGAGGACGTGGCAGGCGGGGCAGGCCTTGCAGTCAGCATCCGCAGAAACGGACCGAAGCTCCCGGACACGCTGATCGAGACCATCCGTGCGGGAGAAGAGTCCGGCAACATTGAGCGGTCATTTTCAGAGATGGCCCAGTACTATGAGAAGCAGTACAAAACGCAGAGCAAGATCAAATCCGCGCTGGCCTATCCGATCTTTGTTGTCTGCGTGGCAATTGTCGTTCTGATTGTTGTGATGGTGGTTGTGATTCCGACGCTGACCCAGACCTTTTCCGAGCTGGGAGGAGACCTCCCTGTCATGACGCAGATGCTGATCAGTACATCGGAGTTCTTTTCCAAGTACTGGGTATTCATGGTCATCGCCATCCTGGCGCTGGTCCTTGCCTGGAAGCTGTATACGAAGACCGATCAGGGAAAAATGCTGCAGGGCAGCATACAGCTGCATATGCCGGTTCTGGGGAAAATCCACAGAATGAGCGGTGCGGCCGAGTTTGCCAACACCATGAGCATGCTCCTCGCTTCCGGCCTGAACGTGGACCGCGCCATCGGGATTACAGCGAAAACCCTGAACAATGCTGTCCTGCGGGAGGACACGCAGTCCATGATCTCCCGCATTGAGGAGGGACATCCTCTGGGCGAGTGCATCCGCAGCTGCGCAGAGTACCCGAGGACGCTGCAGGAGATGTGTGCAATGGGCGAGGAAACCGGTGAACTGGATTCCTCCCTGAAGGTGATCGGCGAGTTCTACACCAATGAGGCGGATACCGCTACGAAGGACGCACTGGCCAGGCTGGAGCCGACCCTGCTGGTCCTGCTGGCAGGCTTTGCGGGATTTATCGTTATCTCCATCTATCTGCCGATGTTCACGATGTACAATTTGATGTGACCATTCAGAGCCAAGCAGAGTTACTGTACAAACGCCAGCTAGCGACGGCCCTTGGACTGGACATTCTCCGCTACCCTGTCGCTTGGCTGACGAGTGAACTGTGACCAAGCAGATTTGCAGAAAATGTGGTAACAGTACAGCACTTGCATCCGATTTGGAATACCGATATACTGGGGAAGCGCTGCGGGGCGTAGCTCAGCTTGGCTAGAGCGCCTGGTTTGGGACCAGGAGGCCGCAGGTTCGAATCCTGTCGCCCCGATGCAACGAAAAACCTTGGAATTTCAACGGTTGTTGATTTTCCAAGGTTTTTGTTGTCCGGATAGTTCGCCTCCACCCGTAAAACGGGTGGAGGCGATCGTTTCTATTTGAAATCGCTTGTAAAAAGGGGCAGTCCTAGCGGAGACATCCCAATAGCGCTGACTAGAGAATTTATCTCTGCTCGCATATTGCTATAGACAAGTTTTTCTGCGGAACGAATCAAAGTGTCTGCGTCAATATCCTTCTTTGAGTCCTCGGCAACAAATGAAATCGTATACATTACAAGGAAATCTTCCGGGGGTGTATCCGAGTTTATGGATTCCGGCCGCGTGATAACCAAACGAAAGCTACCGCTCATGATGCCGTTTTCAAAAGAGGCAATCTTTTTTTGCAGAGACATTTTAAGTGATATTGGGGTATCGACCGGGACATTATTCACAACACGGACATCCAACACTCGATAATTAAAATTGGTGATCATGTTACATTTCCTTTCTGACAGACCTTTCAAAATCAACTTTTATGACATTCTTTGAATTCCTATATTTGAAAATCTGTGAGGTTGTTTCGCTGCCCTGTGCAAAGGCGATTTCTCTTTCCTTGATGTCAGACATGCCATTGTAATAGGAGAGTGCGTCAGAAACATATTGATTCAAACTTACCCCCTGCTCTTTTGCACGATTCACTGCAACCTCATGCATGATGGGCGATACTCTTAAAGCGAAATGGCCACTGTATTTTTTTCGCTGGGAAGTAATTTTAGGTTCCGGAATTTTAATTCCCATCTCAGGGGCAAATTCCAACCAGGCTGCTTCATTCTCTTCTAGTTCAGCAATAGCCTCATCAGGGGTGTTCCCCTGCCCGACGATCGTGTCTACATCCAGACAACGCGCGATCCAATACGGAATGCCCTCCACTAATTCCTGCGAAACTTTGAAATTATATTTCATCCAGCACCTCCGATTTCAACTCGCTGAATTTTTGACGCAACTCGACGATGTAGACCCTCTTAATTGGTTCTCCGTCAGAATGAACAGGTATTGGATACACCCACTTCGGATCGGTAGCGTGTTTAATCACACGGTGATTCGTATTTCGGTCTGGAATGCAGCCGAAGATCGATGCAACAGCAACTAAATCATTCCACGTTATGTCTACTGGCGGCTTTTCAGCGAAAAATTTTTTCAACAACTTATCCTTTTTCGACACCTATGCCTCCTTAGCTTAAATAGTATCATATTTGATACTAGACGGAACATAAAATTCTGAAACACCCACTCGGCGCTCCAATACCGAACGGGCTATCGATCTGCTTCAACAACCGTCTGGAATAGTCAGTACGTTTGCGGTAGAAACCACCATCAACAAGAAATGTCGTTTTCACTTTTTCTCCGCATCAACAAAAAAGCCCTCAGGTATCGACTGCTCCCTTATCCTGGGAAGTCTACCACCTGAGGACTGTTTATACGATCTGCCGCTTCAAATGAAGCGTATGCGTACTATACCATTCAGGCGGAATAAATCAAGACAAACTTTTGTTTGGTTAAAAGACACTCTGAATACGGGACTACCAAAAAGCTGGGTATGAAGACGTGCGAATTGCTGTGTCGATGAAGGGTTGGCTATAGCCAACCCTTCGATAACTTTATCTGATTTGCCAGGAATAACCGCAGTTCTGACAAATGCAGGTTTTATTATTCTTGGTAATGAGCTTCTGCTTCTTCGGAAAGAACATGGCAAAGAACGACGGAATAAAAAACAGAAACCATTTAAGCGGTTTCCACCACCATCCAATGAGTAACCAATACAAGCAGCTTCCGTAATCGTTCTTCAGCTTCTGCTCTTGAACGAACGTGACGTTGACGTTTGTGCTTCCACAATGCGGACAGGTAATACCGCTTCTCGGCTGCATCCTTTCGGCAGGCTTTTTCTCTTGATAATCTTCTCTCGTGAAGCGGACTCTTGCATCGCCCTCTTTTGTGCGATAGATAGCCACGTTATCACCAACAAGCGGATCGGAATAGTCAAATTCATCGGTGTAGAACTCCAATTCCCTCCCATTGCTTGTTTGCACGATAAATCCGTTGTCGGTTTGCTCAACTATTCTTGACATAACCTCCACCTCCTCACAGAAACTATACCTATGCGCTGCAATACTGGCAAGCGGAAGTTAACGTAACACAGCCTTCATTGAGTTTTATACGTCAGCCAATCCGGCTGATTGTACAACAGCATGCGAAGAAGCACGCTTCATAGAGAATCCCTGCGAGGAACACATGAGCATCATCCATTCCTGGCCGGGGCTGCCGGAGAAGGCCCCTCCTTTGCACCTTATCGTAAACTGGCTAGCGCCTGCATAGTAACGAATCAGCATCCCATTAAACGGCAAGTCGATGCGTCAGCACATCAGTCAGACACCTTCTGACGCTTTTCCCTACGGTTCAGATACAGGAAGAATCCGACATTCAGCACGATGCCGACGGCGGTAGAGACCGGCGCGGACAGCCCGATTTTCGTCAGATTGGTATCGGGAAGATTGCTCATGTAATAGGCCATCGGGAGGCGCACCAGAAGCGTCTGTACCAGTCCCTGTACCATGACCCAGAGTGTCTTGTCGCTGCCGTTGAAATAGCCGACCATGCTGAACAGAATTGCGGTAACGATTGCCTCCGGCGCAAAGCCCTTCAGATAGTCGTAGCCGTTCTGAATGACGGCGGGATCGGTGGTGAAGATGCCGGAGAGAAGATCACCCTTCAGCAGCACCAGCGTAAAGACAGCAACGCCGAAGACAAGCCCCACACCGATGCCGGTGAACATGGCTTTCTTGGCTCTTTTCGGGTTGCCGGCTCCGATGTTCTGGGACACGAAGGAAGCCATGGACTGCATCAGCGAGCTGGGAATCAGCATGGCGAAATTAACAATCTTGCAGGCTACGCCGTAGCCGGAGGATGCCTCCAGACCGAGCCGGTTGATGAAAGCACAAAGAGCAAGGAAGGACAGCTGCGTCAGGAATTCCTGCAGTGCCAGGGGAAGCCCGATGGCAAGGAATCTGCGGCACTCGGAATTCAGGCGCAGATCCTTTCTGCCGATGGTGAAGGGAAGATCCTTCTTCAAGAGGATAACCAGTGCACATACAACGCTGACGGCCTGCGCAAACACTGTCGCAATTGCAGCACCGGCAGCGTCCATATGGAAACCGGCAACCAGCAGAAGGTCACCGAAAATATTGCAGATGCAGGCGACCAGTACGAACAGGAGCGGTGATTTGCTGTCGCCGAGACCGCGGAAAATGGCGGACAGAAGGTTGTAGGCCACAATGAAGAAAATGCCGCACCCGCAGATGCGGACATAGCTGGCGGTCTGTGCAACGGCTTCCGACGGCGCCTGCATCAGGACGGAGATGGGTCTTGCCCAGAGCACCATTACAACGAACAGCACAAGGGACAGGATCAGGAAAACAGCGGCCGCCCCGCCAATGACGGAGCCGATGTGATCGTGCCGCTTTTCCCCGAGATACCGTGCAATCAGGACGGTGACGCCCATGGCCAGCTGCGTTACCACGAAGGTCACAAGGTTCATGACCTGGCTGCCGGTGGACACGGCAGAGAGCCCGGAGGTGGTGCCGAAGCGTCCGACCACCAGAAGGTCTACGGCACCGTAGGCGGCCTGCAGGGCAAGGGCTCCCAGAACAGGGAGCATGAACAGAACCAGTTTCTTAAGAATACTGCCCTGTGTGAAATCGGATTTATCATTTACGGAACTCTTTGCTGCACTCATCGCTTAGTAAATTCCTCCTTTCGGTCATAATCCTGTGAAATGCGGTCATGGTGCGGATCATGCACAGGGCATCCTCCTCTGAAATCTCTTCCATGTAAGGCTTCAGAAGGGAGAAAACCTGTGTGTTGTAGGTCTGTGACAGCTCCCGGCCCTTCGGCGTTACGGACAGAACGGTGATGCGCCCGTCTTCCGGGGAGCCGGTTTTGCTCAGAAGGCCGGCGGCCTCCATTTCCTTGATCGTGCGTGTGACGCCGGGGCGGGGAAGCCCCAGTGCATCGCTGATGTCCGATACCTTTACCGATGTGCCGCCTTGCTGAAGCCTCTCAATGGTATCCAGATACTGGATATAAGAGGAAGCGATTCCCTCCGGAAGATCCGGAAGAAGCTCACGTGCACGCTTGGCCAGGTAGCAGGCATCCATCATCTGCTTGAGTAAGTCGATGGTCATCTGCGTTTCTCCTATGGTTATCAAAGATAATTACCGACGATAATTATAGGCGTGTCATCCGGAATTTCAAGAGAAAATGGGCGGCCAAAACCACATTTTTTCCAGAATTCGTACACACTTTGAACACATATGGACGATATACTCGTAAGTGTTTTAAGGGAAGGATAGCTGCGAAGCAGCGATTGAATGAATGGACTTGGAATAGTTACGATTTATAAAGGAGGTATCTGATATGTCGGATGAATATACTAATGAGAACATGAATGCCGGAGCAAATAATACCTCTGGCACAGCCGGGCAGACCGGAAACGGAAGCTACAGCTACAGTACAGGCAATAATAACAGCGGTGAAGGCTATCACAGCGCATATTCCACCGGTTATCAGTCAAACGGCGGCGGATATGCCGGCGGCACCGGAAACGGACACGGCGGCAAAAAGCACGGCGGAGGCGGCAAGATTGCTCTTGCAGTGATCGTTGCAGCGGCTGTCGGACTGGCCGGAGGGTACGGCGCTGCGCAGACCACGCGCCAGTCTCAGAGCGCGTCGACAGAAGAGTCGGAGGAAGAAAGCACTAAGGCAGAGGAGACGACGCAGGAGGCAGCGGCAGACACCAGCGAGGAAACGAGCGAGGCGAGCGGCGAGAGCTCAACCGGCGATTCCTTGAAGACTTCAAAGAGTACGGCAGTGGTGACGGATGTGACCCAGGTCGTAGAGGACGTGATGCCTTCCGTTGTTTCGGTGTACAACAACTTCACCCAGACAACGCAGGACTTCTTCGGACAGACCTACGCGCAGGAGGGAACCTCCACAGGAACCGGATTCATCATTGCAGAGGATGAGGACAACGACGAGCTTCTGATCGCCACCAACAATCACGTGGTAGACGGAGCGGACAGCCTGGAGGTGCAGTTCATCGATGAGAGCACTGCAGAGGCGAACATCAAGGGAACCGATTCCAGCAATGATCTGGCAGTCATTGCGGTGAAGCTCAGCGATATTGACAGCGATACGCTGAGCCAGATCGAGGTTGCAACGCTCGGCAGCTCGGATGATCTTAAGATCGGCGAGCCGGTGGTTGCCATCGGAAATGCTCTTGGCTACGGACAGTCGGTTACAACCGGTGTTGTCAGTGCACTGAACCGCGAGATGACAGTGGAGTCGGTTACCGGTACCTTTATTCAGACCGATGCAGCCATCAACCCCGGCAATTCGGGCGGACCGCTGGTGGATCTGAACGGCAACGTCATCGGCATTAACTCCAGTAAGATCGGCGGAGATACGGTAGACAGCATGGGCTTTGCCATTCCGATCAGCCGCGCCGTGCCGATCATCCAGGATCTGATGAATCAGAAGACCAAGACAACGGTTGATGAGGACAAGAGAGGGTATCTGGGCATCAGCGGCGTCAGCGTTACTAGCCAGGTGGCGAGTGCATACAGCATGCCGGAAGGCGTGTACGTTGCACAGATCATCGAGGGCGGCGCAGCAGAGAGCTCCGATATGCAGAAGGGTGATATCATCACTGCACTGGAGGGCAGCACGGTAACCGATATGGAAGAGCTCCAGAAACAGCTTTCCTATTATGAGTCCGGTGAAACCGTGACCATTACGGTGCAGCGCGCAGACGGCTCCGGCGAGTATTCGGAGAAGAAGATCGACGTGACGCTCGGCGACAAGTCGACACTGAGCAGCTACGAGGAAAGCCAGAAGCAGCAGAAGAGCAGCGGCAGACACTCCTACGGCTACAGCAACGGCAGCAAGTCCGAGGATTCCGGGGATGCAGAGCAGAGCGAGGAGGGCAGCAAGGACAGCGCGGAGGCAAGCACAGAGCAGGGTTCTGACAGCCAGGAATCCGGCAGCCAGTACTACTCCTTCCCCTTCGGGGATCTGTTCGGCAGGAACTGATGCGGCAGCGGTTTTGCAAAAGAGTTCTTAAAAGAGAAAAAGAGAGAACGGAGGAATCCGTTCTCTCTTTTTCTTGCTTCTTCTTATATTTCTCTTGCGGGAACGCCGACAAGATGCGCGCCCCTGGTAAGGCAGCTGTGGTTGACGACAGCATTGGCGCCGACCATGATGTCATCCGCCAGCTCAATGTCGCCGAACACCTTGGCGCCGGGGCCCAGATACACGTTGCTGCCGATTCTGGGCGGCCGTCCGCCGTTTGCGCCGACGCAGACCCCCGGATGGATGCGTGCGCCGGGACCGATGGAGCTTCCTGCGTTGATGATCACCGGTCCCAGGTGAGCGATGGAAAAGCCCTCGCCCAGAACATTCATGGGAATGGATAAGGCATACCGGGTCTGAATCCGCAGGAGGCGAAAGAGCCGAAAGTGCCGGTTCCAGGCACGTGTGTTGAAGGCATATTCCGCCAGCCGCAGAGCGCGGGCATGGCAGTACAGAATTTTATTCTCTGTAAGATAAAACGGAAGCCGGTAATACCAGCGGTATTCATATACCTTCGCCTCCAGCGCCAATACGCGCTGCAGCTCCTCTTTGGTTGTGATCATTGCAGTGACTCCTTTTTAGTTACCATTACCTCAACAATCATATGATAACAAAAACCTCTTCACAAATCCCTCACAGAATCCCCATAGTTCAAACACAGTTTGTTCACAGGTGCCCGGTATGATAAGAAACATCAGATGAAGCAAAGAGCATCTGATGACACACACAACGCTTTTTCTTTTTCATAACGGGCTGCAGCCTTGTTGCAGCCCCTCCCCCAACAAAACGTGCCGCTTGAAGTCATCACTCCCTCCCTCATACGTGTCGGGCGGCCTTTCCGATATCAGCATCTGTTCTGCACTGCGCAGGGCAGGTGCTTTCGTTTGCCCTTTTTTGCGGGGGATGTTCACCCACGCGGCAATGTTGTACACTGAGCAGGACGAATAGTGAAGGAGAACGCTGATTCCGGTGTTTCCCGCGGCGGATCTGCGCTGCACAGCAGACATAAAAACGGGATCCGTCAGCAGCAGGAGGAAGATGTGAGCATATATACGAAGAACGTTTTGGAGCTTTTGGAGCAGTCAGCGGAGAAATTTCCGGATCGCCCGGCCTTTGGGGATCCGCAGAAGGACATTACCTTTTCAGAGCTTTTGCAGAAGGCAAGAGCAGTCGGAGAGCTCCTGTCGAAGGATATGGCGCCGGAGAGTCCGGCGGCCTTTTATCTGGAAAAGTCGGTGGACGCCGTGATCGCGATGTTCGGTGTTGTCTATGCCGGCGGCTTTTACAGCTTTATCGATGTGCGGCAGCCGGCAGCCCGGGCACAGAAGGTTGCGGATGTCCTGCAGCCGGCGGTTTTTATTACGGATGAGGCGAATGAGGAGCGTGCAGCGCAGATTGCCTGCGGCGGCAGGAAAATCCTGCTGAAGGAGCTTCTGAAGCAGGCGGAGGAATTCGCGGTGGGAGGCTCTGCAGACCGCAGTGCGGGTGCAGCGGCCGGTGAGGCTTCGTCAGAAGGGTCCTCTGGAAATGCTCGGAACGAAGAGGCAGCCGGACTTTCGGGGACACTGGCCGGGATTCGCAGCCGGATGACGGACAAGGCGCCCTTGTATGTGAATTTTACAAGCGGATCCACCGGCATTCCGAAGGGCGTTGCGGTGTGCCATCGGAGCGTCATTGAATTCATGGCGCATTTCGTGCCGCTCTTTTCCGTCACGGAGCAGGACGTTATGGGCAATCAGGCACCGTTTGATTTCGACGTGTCGGTGAAGGACATCTACAGCGGCCTTGCTGCGGGAGCCAAGGTTCAGATCATTCCACGGGAATATTTCAGCAATCCGACGCAGCTGATGGATTACCTTTGTGAGAAGAAGACAACGGTTCTGATCTGGGCGGTCAGCGCCATGTGCTTTGTATCGATCATGAATGCACTGGATTACCGGACGCCGGACACCATTCGTGCGGTTGGGTTCTCCGGTGAGGTGATGCCCATCAAGCAGCTGAATATATGGCGCAGGTACCTGCCGGATGCGATGTATGTCAATCTGTACGGGCCGACCGAGATCACCTGCAACTGCACCTATTTTGTATTGGATCCGCACAGAGAATATGCGCTGGATGAGGTGATTCCTGCGGGTAAGGCCTTCGGAAATGAGAAGGTGTTCCTCCTGGATGATGCCGACTGTCTGGTTCCGCAGACGGATACGAAGAGAGAAGGCGAAATCTGCGTGGGAGGAACCTGTGTTGCGCTGGGCTACTACAAGGATGCGGAGCGGACGGCGGCTGCCTTTGTGCAGAATCCGCTGAATCCGTTTTATCCGGAGAGAATCTATAGGACCGGCGATATCGGACGCTACGATGCAGAAGGGAATCTGATCTATGTATCCCGAAAGGATTTCCAGATCAAGCATCTGGGGCACCGCATCGAGCTGGGCGAGGTGGAGGCGGATGCCATGGCGAGGGACGGCGTGAGCCGCGCCTGCTGCATTTACGATGCGGTGAAAAAACGCCTGATCCTCTTTTATACGGGAGAACGGGACCGCAAGGACCTGGAGCGGGAGCTAAAGGAGGTGCTGCCTCCCTTTATGGTGCCCAACAAAACGCTGCAGCTGGCAGATATGCCGCTGAACAAAAACGGAAAGATTGACCGGCACGCGCTGGAGGATATTTACCATGACAGATGAGATGCTGCGCTTTATTGCACGGGAATACGGAACGCCGACCTTTGTCTTCGATATCGGGGCGCTGAAGGAGCGCCTTGCCGCCATCCGCGGAATCTTCGGACCGAAGGTGAAGCTGTGCTACTCCATTAAGGCCAATCCGTTCCTGATTCCGGCGGCACTGGAGGAGGCAGACTGTCTGGAGGTCTGCAGTCCGGGAGAGCTGGCGATCTGCGAGAAACTCGGCGCGGACATGGAAAGAGTGGTGTACTCCGGCGTCAACAAGGAGCCGTGGGATGTCGAGCGCGCGGTCATTGCGGATAAGGTTGGGATCTGTACGGCGGAATCCCTTCGTCACGTTCATCTTCTGGAAAAGGCCGGAGAAAAGGCCGGGTGCAGAGTTCCCGTGCTCCTTCGCCTGAACAGCGGCGCACAGTTCGGTATGTCCAGGGAGGACCTTCTGCAGGTGATCCGGGAAAGAGAGAGTTACCCGCATCTGTCGCTGGAGGGCATTCATTATTTTGCAGGGACGCAGCGCAAAAACAGGGAGCTCCATCAGCAGAAGGAGGAGCTGCAGATGCTGCGGTCTCTTTTTGCCGAGGTGAAGGAGAGCGAGGGCTTTTGCCTGCGGCGGCTGGAGTACGGCCCGGGACTGCCGGTTCCGCTGTTTGCAGACGGGGATTATTCCGATACGCTGGCACCGGCAAGGGAGCTGTCGGAAGCGCTGCAGGAGGCGGCAGAGTGGGCGGAGCTCACGGTGGAGGCCGGCCGGTTTTACGCGGCGGAGTGCGGCTTCTACCTGACAAAGGTTGTGGACAGCAAGTGCGTGGGAGACAAACGGTACTGCATTGCAGACGGCGGGATCAACCATGTGAATTACCTGGGACAGATCATGGGAATGAAGGAGCCGGTGATCCGGCATTTCCGCGGAAACGGTGATCCGGACGCCCTGCCGGGGACGGTGGACTACCGGAGAATACCGGATACGGAGGAGGCGGGAGAGCCTCTGGAGGACTGGACGATCTGCGGGAGCCTGTGCACGACCAACGATGACCTGGTGCGGACGCGGCATATGGCGGAGCCGAGGCCGGGAGATATTCTGGTATTTGAGAATCTGGGAGCATATTCTGTAACGGAGGGAATCTACCTGTTCCTCAGTAGAAAAATGCCCCGGATTGTGTTATATAATGATATTTCGGATATTTGTCTGGCAAGGGACTTTGTCGACACCGATCCGATCAATACACCGGCGCTGCATCTGCCCGGGAGGTGAGCTCCCGCAGGAAATGGTCTGTGCCGGTTTATCTGCCCTGAGCTGGAGGGGTAACTTACGTGAGAACAGCCGGCTGCGGCCAAGGAGGAAGTAATGGAAGAACTGATTGCACTGCTGAAGGATGTCAATGACGACGTGGATTTTGAGAACTGCACGACACTGATCGATGATGGAATTCTGGATTCCTTCGATATTCTGCAGATTATCAGCGCACTGAATGATGAATATGATATTTCAATTCCGGCAGGTGAGATTGTGCCGAAGAACTTCAACAGCGCAAAGGCGCTGTATGAGATGGTGCAGAGACTGCAGGAGGCATAAAGCCGCATCAGCAGAGGAGATCGAATAGGGCCTGTTCATGCGGGCCGGGGAGTCAGATTTTATGAAGGAACTGTCAAAAACATACGATCCGAAGGCCATTGAGGATCGGATCTACGAGAACTGGGAAGAGAAGAAGTATTTTCACGCGGAGGTCGACCATTCGAAGCTTCCGTTTACCATTGTAATCCCGCCGCCGAACATCACAGGACAGCTGCACATGGGGCATGCCCTGGATCAGACCATGCAGGATATCATCATCCGCTTTAAGAGAATGCAGGGCTACAATGCATTGTGGCAGCCGGGAACGGACCATGCCTCCATCGCAACGGAGGTGAAGGTCATCAATGAGCTCAAGAAAAAGGGCATCACAAAGGCAGATCTGGGCCGTGAGGGCTTTCTGGAGAAGTGCTGGGAGTGGCGTGAAGAGTATGGCCGCCGCATCGTGACACAGCTCAAGAAGCTGGGCTCCTCATGCGACTGGGACCGTGAGCGCTTCACCATGGACGAGGGGTGCAACCGTGCGGTTACAGAGACCTTTGTCAAGATGCATCAGAAGGGCTGGATCTATAAGGGCAACCGCATCATCAACTGGTGCCCGGTATGCCAGACCTCGATTTCGGATGCAGAGGTGGAGTATAAGGAGCAGCACAGCCATTTCTGGCACATCAAGTACCCGCTGATCGAGGAGGACGGCAGCGTCAGCAAAACACACTTCCTGGAGTTCGCGACCACGCGTCCGGAGACCATGCTGGGCGATACCGCGGTTGCCGTAAACCCGGAGGACGAGCGCTATAAGGATCTGATCGGCAGGAGCGTCATGCTCCCGATCGTGAACCGCCCGATCCCGATTGTAGGGGACGAGCATGCAGATCCGGAAGCCGGCACCGGCGTTGTGAAGATTACACCGGCACACGACCCGAACGACTTTGAGGTCGGAAAGCGGCATGACCTTCCGGTGATCAACATCCTGAACGACGACGCTACGATCAATGAGAACGGCGGCAAATACCAGGGAATGGACCGCTACGCGGCCCGCGATGCCATCGTGAAGGAACTGGATGACATGGGACTTCTGGTGGAGATCGAGGATCTGACCCACAATGTAGGAACCCATGACCGGTGCGGCACAACGGTAGAGCCGATGGTCAAGGAGCAGTGGTTCGTGAAGATGGACCAGCTGATCAAGCCGGCGGTGAAGGCAGTAGAGGACGGCGAAATCCAGCTCATCCCCAAGAGCATGGAGAAGACCTATTATAACTGGACGAACAACATCAAGGACTGGTGCATTTCCCGTCAGCTCTGGTGGGGACACCGGATTCCGGCGTGGTACTGCGATGACTGCGGTGAGACGATTGTTGACACGACTGCACCGCACAAGTGCCCGAAGTGCGGCTCGGAGAAGCTTCATCAGGATCCGGATACACTGGACACCTGGTTCTCCTCTGCGCTGTGGCCCTTTGAGACTCTGGGCTGGCCGGAGGAAACCGAGGACCTTAAGTATTTCTATCCTACGGATGTGCTCGTAACCGGATACGACATCATCTTCTTCTGGGTCATCCGCATGATCTTCTCCGGATATGAGCAGATGGGAGAGCGGCCGTTCAAGACCGTTCTGTTCCACGGCCTGGTGCGGGACTCCCAGGGCAGGAAGATGTCCAAGTCCCTCGGAAACGGCATCGATCCTCTGGAAATCATCGACAAGTACGGCGCTGATGCACTCCGCCTGACGCTGATTACCGGCAATGCACCCGGCAATGACATGCGCTTTTATATCGAGCGCGTGGAGAACAGCCGGAACTTTGCCAATAAGATCTGGAATGCGACCCGCTTTATCATGATGAACGTGGAAGAGGGTCAGGAGGCAGATGCCGCTGTGATGCCGGAGCACCTGCAGCCGGAGGACCAGTGGATTCTCTCCCGCTTCAACAGCATTGTCCGTGACGTCACAGAGAACATGGAGAAGTTCGAGCTGGGCATTGCGGTGCAGAAGGTCTATGACTTCATCTGGGGCGAATTCTGCGACTGGTACATCGAGATGGTGAAGCCCCGCCTGTACCGCACGGACGATGCGGCAGGCAAGGAGGCAGCACTCTGGACGCTGCAGACGGTTCTGATCGGCAGCTTGAAGCTCCTGCATCCGTTTATGCCGTTCATCACGGAAGAGATCTTTACAACGGTGCAGACCAAGGAGCCTTCGATCATGGTCTCCTCCTGGCCGAAGTGGAGAGAGGACTTCTCTTTCCCGGAGCAGGAAAAGGACATTGAGATGATCAAGGACGCCGTTTCCGGCATCCGCAAGATGCGCAGCGACCGGAATGTGGCACCTTCCCGCAAGTCGAAGGTGTACGTGGTTTCGGACAATGACAAGACGCTGGAGGTGTTCCGCAAGGATCAGCTCTTCTTCGAAACGCTCGCATATGCAAACGAGGTGGTTCTGCAGAAGGACCAGACAGGCATTCCGGAGGGAGCGGTATCGGTGATCGAGCCGTTCGCCACCTTCTTTATTCCGATGCAGGATCTGATGGATATTGCGGCGGAGATTGAGCGGCTGACAAAAGAGATGGCACGGCTGTCCGGCGAGCTGACACGCTCGGAGAAAATGCTCTCCAATGAGAAGTTCCTTGCCAAGGCACCGCAGTCAAAGATTGACGAAGAGAAGGAAAAACAGGAGAATTACCGCCTCCAGTATGCATCGGTGGATGCCATGCTGCAGCAGCTGAAGACGCTTTGACGGGAGCAGGGCGATGATTAATTTTGATGAAGAAATCAAGAAATTCCATCCGAGTCTGGAAATCAACGATGTCGAGAATGCCATTTACAACCAGGACATGAAGGACATGGTTGATGTGATGCTCAAGATGACGAAGGACGGTGTGTACGGAGCGGAGAGCTCTCCGGCTCATGCGATGAGGATGATGTAGGCATGTATTGCTACAAATGCGGCTGCGAGCTCAACAAGACGGATCATTGTCCGAATTGCGGGGCGGATGTAGCGACCTATAAAAAAATCATATATACGTCCAATGAGCTGTACAACGACGGTCTGCAGAAGGCGTCGGTGCGGGATCTGTCCGGCGCCATTTTATCCCTGAAGAACAGTCTGTGGTTCAACAAGGACAACCTGGATGCCCGGAACCTCCTGGGACTGGTCTACTATGAGATCGGCGAGACGGTGGCGGCTCTTTCGGAGTGGGTGATTTCCAAGAACATCAACGACGAGAGGCTCCACCGCAAGAACAATCCGGGAGCGGATTATCTGGCACAGGTTCAGGCCAGCAAGCAGACGATGGACAATCTGGACGCGTCCATTGCACGCTACAACCATGCACTGGAGTGCTGCTATTCCGGCAACCTGGATGTGGCGGTTCTGCAGCTGAAGAAGGTGCTGTCGATCAACCCCAAATACCTTCGTGCACGGCAGCTCCTGGCACTTCTGTTCATCGAGAGCGGCCAGAATAAGAAGGCGGCAAGAGAGCTTCAGCGCTGCCTTGCTCTGGACGGGAGCAACACGACTACGCTGCGCTATCTGCAGGAGGTGAATTCCAGACTGGCACCGGAGGGCTCCGGAAATGCGTCTGCAAGCCGCGCCAATGTCCGCACTGTGAAGACAGCCAGCCTTGGAGACACGCCGCAGACAACCGGCAAAAAAACGGGAACCAGGAACAAGAAGCCGAAGATCGGCAGCGTCATTTCCTATACAGCGGGCAACGAGACCATCATTCAGCCAGTCAACGCCAGAAACCCCGGGGTGGACGGGTTCGGTCTTCCCTCCTGGATCTACGGAGGAGTGATCGGACTGCTGGTGGGCGCAGCGCTCGTGGCGTTTCTGATCATGCCGACCAGGGTGCAGTCCATCCGTTCGGATGCGCAGAATCAGATCCGGGAGATCTCATCGGAGTCGGATCAGAAGGATGCACAGCTCACGGATCTGCAGAGTCAGCTGGATACGGTGACGGAGGACCTGCAGGCATTGCAGGAGCAGCAGGCGAAGGCTGAGGCCGGCGAGGACAGCACCTCGAAGAGCAATGCGCTGATGAAGAGTGCGGCACTCTATATTGAGGATTCGGTCCAGGTGCAGGATGCAGCTGATGCGCTGGCACTGATTGATCCGGAGACGGCTGCGGAGGATATGTCGGATGAGTTCGTGAAGCTCTACAACGACCTGTATCCACTGCTCCGCGCGCAGATCCTGCAGACCTGCGCAGATTCCGGAATAAAGGCCTATGAGGCGGATACGCCGGATTATGAGACGGCGGCTGCGGAGCTGGAGAAGGCGAATAAGTTCGAGAATACGGATAATCTGGGACAGACATGGGCACAACGGCAGTACTATCTGGCAGATTCGTACTATCAGCTTTACCTCGCAGCAGAGGATAAGACCGCAGCTGCAGAGAATATCACCAAGGCCAGGGCTGTCATTGCAGAGCTGGCGGCAAAATATCCGGATTCGGATTATACGCAGAAGGCGAATGCGCTGCTGACACAGCTTCCGGATGTGCAGGAAAGTGCGCAGACATCGGACGGTGCTGCACAGACGGATACATCCGAGAATGCGTCGGCACAGACCGGTCAGACGACAGGAACTGCGCAGACAACCGGAACCGCGCAGGCAGCCGAAACCAGCCAGGGAACAGGGAACAGTCGGGCGACAGGAACAGAGACAGGAACCGGCACTGCGGACGCAGCAGACAACAGCAACGGCTGAAAGGCCGAAAAGCGGTGGGGCGCACCTTTGCCGGTGCGCCCCTTGCTGTAGGATCCGGGCTGCGCTTTTTGACGAATGGGCTCTGAACAGACAATGCGATGAGGATTGCGGGAGCAGAATGCTCCCCGGCCGGACGGAGGATGAGGCTGCGGATGAAACAGCGTGAAATGGAATTTAAAATGGAACGGCCGGGACTTTTGAAGGAAGGGGATGCGGTTACGGTTTCCGAAGGACTTCTCCCCAGCAATTATTATTATACGATTGATCCTTCCCTTGCTATGAGCGGCAACATTCCGTTTACGCAGCGCCTGCATGCCTCCAAGGGCGTGGTGCAGTCCGTGATTGAGAATGAACGCGGCTTCTATGTGACGGTCCTGTTCGAGGAAGAGGAGTGAGTGTGGGGAATAAACAGGCAGCAGAAGAGATAAAGATGGCTTCCGGCACGGAAAATGCTGCACAGACAGCCGGGAGAATGCCGCTGCGCAATGCCGTTTACTGCTTCCTCGGGTCGCTCATCTGGGGAACCGCCTTTGTGGCGCAGCGGGTCGGCGGGGATGAGATTCCGGCGCTGGCGTTCGTGGGACAGCGCTTCTTAATGGGATGCATTGTGCTGCTGCCGCTGGTAGCAATGCGCAGAAGAGCCAGAAAACGGCGAAGGCAGCAGGGCGACCTGCACGCGGAGGAGCCGGATCACAGACAGGCCGTGATCGGCGGCATCGTATGCGGAACCGCATTGATGGTGGCTTCTGTTCTGCAGCAGGCGGCCATTGCGCACGTGGCAGTCGGAAAGGCCGGCTTTTTGACGGCATTGTATATCATTATGGTGCCGCTTCTGTCTCTGATCTTTACCAGACGCTCGAGCACGAGAGTGTGGATTGCGGCTCTGATCGCGGCAGCAGGACTGTACTGTCTTTGCAGTAAGGCGGGAGAGAGCTTCAGTATCGGACCGTGGGAGCTGATGCTCCTTGGCTGTGCGCTGGCCTTTTCGATTCAGATCATGAGCGTGGACCACTTTGCTGTTTGTACCGACGGAGTGGAGCTGGCATGCATACAGTTCCTGGTGACAGGCCTTCTGGCAACAGCGGCGGCAGCCCTGCACGGTGAGCTGCCGATGCAGAGCGTTTCCGCAGAGGCAGTGCTGTCACTGTGCTATGCGGGGATTTTTTCAAGCGGCATTGCCTATACGCTGCAGGTTGTCGGACAAAAAGGCGCAGATCCGGCCATTGCATCGCTGATCATGTCCCTGGAATCAGTGATCAGTGCCGTTTCCGGGTTCTTCATCCTGCATCAGGCGCTTTCCTCCCGGGAGCTTCTGGGATGTGTACTGATGTCGGGGGCCATTGTTCTGGTACAGCTCCCCTTGCAGAAGAAAAAGGAACCGCACACGGCAGCCGATGCGCTGCATGAGGAAACGAAGGAACGATGAGATACCGGAAAAAACGGATGAAGGGCAGCGGAAAACGGCGCAGGAGGGTTTTCTGGAACGTGGCAGCGGTTGGCTGTGCTCTGGCGCTGCAGGGGTGCAGTGCTGCGCCCGGCGTGACAAAGACGCAGGAGACCGGCAGCAGCGAATCGCTCCTTTCGGCGGGCAGCTATCAGGAGGCTGCAGACCTTCTGCAGGCTGAAATTGACGGCGGCGAGGATACGGAAGAGAATTACCGCCAGCTGGGCATTGCCTACATGGGACTGGGAAATTACGAAAAGGCAGTGAAGGCGCTGGAAAGCGCCATTCAGGAATCCGGTATTGTTCCCACCGAAACGGAATATGATATCAACTACTACCTAGGCTCCTGCTACGATAAGCTCGGCAATTATGACGAAGCATTGAAAATCTATGATGCCATCGTGACCATGAAGCCGCGGGACGCAGATGCACTGCAGATGCGGGGCGGCGTTCTGATGCAGATGGGCGATACGGAAGGGATGCAGAGAGATTTCTCAAAGGCACTGTCCCTGGAACCGGCCAACTATGACCGGCTTCTTACGATCTATCTGGCGATGTCGGAGAATGGCTATGAAGAGGAGGGCAGGCAGTACCTGCAGGACGCGCTGAGCGAGGGAACGGAGAGTATGTCCCAATACGACCGGGGGCGCATCGCCTACTATGCCGGAGACTATGAGACCGCCCGCACCAGTCTGGAGCAGCTGCCGACCAATTCGGATGAGAAAACCGTTCTGATGCTGGGACGCACCTATGAAGCGCTGGGGGATTACAATTACGCGGCCAACGTCTACAAAACCTGGATTGCCTCGGATACGAGTTCAGCAGAGATCTACAACCAGCTGGGCCTGTGCTGCATGAAGACCGGGGATTACAGCGCGGCGCTGGAGGCGTTTCAAAGCGGCAAGGGACTGGGAGCAAGTGAGGCACTGCAGAGCCTTTCCTTTAATGAGATTGTGGCGTATGAGCGGCTCGGGAAATTTGACGAGGCCAGAACCCTGATGGATTCCTACCGCAGTGCATACCCGGGCGATGAGAAGGCGGCCAGGGAGGAAATCTTCCTGAAGACGAGGTAGGATGAAACGCTTTTCTTGCACTGGAAAAGCGGCATGAAGTATACTGCATGCAGAAATGCATCATCATAAGGGATGAGCCGCGGACGGGCCGCGGCACAGAAGGGACAGAAAGGACAGAAGGGACAGCAATGATCAGTCAATTGATACAGAAGATTCAGGAAAAGAATGCACCGGTTGTGGTAGGATTGGATCCGCAGATGAGCTTTCTGCCTGAAATTTTGATCCGTGACGCACAGCGCCATGTGGATGAGGGCATGTACGACGAGGATCTCGGAATAGCGGCAGAAGCAATCTGGCACTTCAACAAGGAGATCGTGGATGCTGTGGCGGATCTGGTCCCTGCTGTGAAGCCGCAGATTGCCATGTATGAGCAGTTCGGTATCCCGGGACTGATGACCTACTGGAGAACCGTCCGCTACTGCCAGGAGAAGGGCCTCATTGTCATCGGCGATGTGAAGCGCGGCGATATCGGATCCACCTCCGAAGCCTATGCACGTGCACATCTGGGCCGTGTTGAGATCGGACGGCACCGCGTAAAGGTATTCAGCGAGGATTTTGCGACTGTAAACCCTTACCTTGGGACCGACGGCATCAAGCCATTTATCGATGTATGCAATCAGGAGGACAAAGGTATATTCGTCCTGGTCAAAACCTCCAATCCCTCCAGCGGAGAGTTTCAGGATATTAAGACACAGGACGGACGTCTGATGTATGAAGTGGTCGGCGAGAAGGTCCGCGAGTGGGGCGAATCCTCCATGGACGGCCGGTACAGCAATGTGGGCGCGGTAGTGGGCGCCACCTATCCGGAGCAGGCAAAGGTTCTGCGCGGGCTGATGCCGCACACATTTATCCTGGCACCCGGGTACGGCGCACAGGGCGCAACGGCCAAGGACCTGTCGGGATTTTTCGATGAGAACGGCGTGGGTGCCATTGTCAACTCCTCCCGCGGCATCATTGCGGCCTACAAAAAGGATAAGTATGCAAAATACGGCGAGGAACGCTTCGCGGATGCAGCGCGTGCTGCGACGGTTGATATGATTGAAGATCTTCGGTCGGTGCTGGCATAAGAGTTACCGTTCATTCGCTGGCGGTATAGTGTCTTGAAAGGAATCGATGCATGGAACAGTACAAACAGGAATTCATTGATTTTATGCTGGACTCCAAAGTCCTGAAGTTCGGCGATTTCACGCTCAAGAGCGGGCGCAAGTCTCCGTTCTTCATGAATGCGGGAGCCTATCAGAACGGAACGCAGCTTTCCCGGCTGGGTGAGTATTATGCGCGCGCCATTCATGATACCTATGGTCTGGATTTTGACGTTCTTTTCGGGCCTGCCTACAAGGGCATTCCGCTGGCTGTTGCGACGGTTATGGCAATCAGCCGTCTCTACGGCAAGGATATCCGGTACTGCGCAAACCGCAAGGAGGTCAAGGATCACGGAGATACCGGCATCCTTCTGGGCAGCAAGCTCTCGGACGGCGACCGCGTGGTCATCATTGAGGATGTGACGACCTCTGGGGCATCCATGGCAGAGACAGTACCGATTCTGCGCGCACAGGCCAAGGTGGAGATTCTGGGACTGATGGTATCTCTGAACCGCATGGAGGTCGGCCTGGAGGGCAAGGTATCGGCACTGGATGAGATCCGGGACAAATACGGCTTCCCGGCCGGTGCCATCGTAACCATGGAGGATGTCATCTCTTATCTCGGAAGCCCGAGGGCAGGGGAGACGAAGGCCTTCCTTACGGACGACCTGAAGGCCGCCCTCACCGATTATTATGCACAGTACGGAGTACACTAAGTGAGACGACTGCACGGGCATCTTTTCAACAGCCGTGAGCAATCCGTCAAGGCGCTGCTGTCGGTGCTGCTGGGCAGTATTTCTCTGCTGTCCTGCGCCGCAATGATCTATCTGGCATATAAAAATGGCGGCCGGGCGCAGCTGCGCTATGGCGGCGTGGTTTTTATATGTCTTTTTTTTGCGCTGATCGGAATTATTCTGGGAATTCTATCCCGAAGAGAGCCGGAGAAGATGTATCTCACGTCTTACATCGGAATTGCGCTGAACGGGGCGGTTTTGCTGCTGGGGTTTGTTTTGATGTATCTGGGGTTATAGTGACTATAGTTGCGTATCCGGCAGTTATTCAGAGCCAGGCGATTTTGCAAATGGGTTCTGAATATTTGCCACATCTGGAAGAAAGGCAGGGACAGCAATGGCTACAGTAGGAATTGTCATGGGTTCGGATTCGGACATGAGCGTTATGAGCAAGGCGGCAGAGGTGCTGGATCAGTTCGGCATCAGCTATGAGATGCATATCATTTCGGCACACAGAGAGCCGGATGTATTCTTTGACTGGGCAAAGGGCGCAGAGGCGCGCGGTGTCAAGGTCATCATTGCCGGTGCCGGCATGGCAGCGCATCTGCCCGGCATGTGTGCCGCACTGTTCCCGATGCCGGTCATCGGCATTCCGATGCACACCACCTCGCTCGGAGGAAGAGATTCCCTCTACAGCATTGTCCAGATGCCGAGTGGAATTCCGGTTGCTACCGTTGCAATCGGCGGCGGCAAGAACGCGGGAATTCTCGCAGCCAAGATCCTTGCCGTGTCGGATCCGGAGCTCCTTTCGAAGCTGAAGGACTTTACTGCTTCCATGGAGGAGGAGGTCAAAGCCAAGGATGCGCGGCTCCAGGAAACCGGCTATAAGGACTATGCTGCCAAGTAAAGAAAGCGGCAGCCACGGTACCGGGCAGGTGCAAAAGACCTTTTGAGCCCGATGTCATACCCTAAAGAACAACAGGAATGCAGCAGTAACGAAGAACAGATGAAAAGGAGAATTCCCATGGCACTTGATTATAAAACCGCCGGTGTTGATGTAGAGGCCGGCTATCAGTCTGTAGAGCTGATGAAGCAGTATGTGAAGAAGACCATGCGCCCGGAGGTCCTCGGCGGACTCGGCGGCTTTTCCGGAGCCTTTGACCTTTCCGCGATCAGCGGCATGAAGCACCCGGTGCTGCTCTCCGGAACCGACGGCGTCGGGACCAAGCAGAAGCTGGCCTTCCTCATGGACCGGCATGATACGGTGGGCATTGACTGCGTTGCCATGTGCGTCAACGATGTTGCCTGTGCCGGCGGCGATCCGCTGTTTTTCCTGGATTACATTGCCTGCGGCAGGAACATTCCGGAGAAGATCGCGACCATCGTAAAGGGAGTTGCTGAGGGCTGCGTGCAGGCAGACAGCGCACTCTTAGGCGGTGAGACAGCAGAGCATCCCGGACTGATGCCGGATGAGGAGTATGATCTTGCCGGCTTCTCCGTCGGTGTTGTGGAGCGGGACGAGATGATCACCGGGCAGAGCATTGCTCCGGGAGATATGCTCATCGGAATTGCCTCAAGCGGCGTGCATTCCAACGGCTTTTCGCTGGTTCGCAGAATCTTCGAGATCGATCGGAAAGAGGTCCTGGAGAAGCGCTATGACGAGCTGGACGGCCAGAGCCTCGGCGATGTGCTCCTGACACCCACCAGAATCTATGTGCATGCCCTGAAGGCAATCCGCGAGGCCGGTGTCCGCGTGAAGGGCTGCAGCCATATTACAGGCGGCGGCTTCTATGAGAACATTCCCCGTATGCTCCCGGATGGGTGCGTTGCGCAGGTCCATAAGGACAGCTATCCGGTGCCGGCAATTTTCCGCCTGATGCAGAAGACGGGAGACATCGACGAGCATGTGATGTACAACACCTTCAATATGGGACTCGGTCTGGTGCTGGCAATTGACCCTGCCGATAAGGATAAAGTGCTGGCAGCTGTGGAGACGACGGGAGATCACGGCTACGTTGTGGGAACCGTTCTGGCAGCAGAGGATGCAGCGTGCATCGAGGCCGGCGGCAACACAAAGAGCGAGAGCAGAAAGGGCGTTGAATTATGCTGAAGATCGCAGTGCTTGTCTCCGGCGGCGGGACCAATCTGCAGGCAATCATCGACCGCATTGCGGACGGGACGGTGCAGAACGCACAGATTGTCCGCGTGATTTCGAACAACCCGGGCGTGTATGCACTGGAACGGGCAGAAAAGGCCGGGATTCCGGCGCAGGTGCTCTCGCCGAAGTCCTATGCGTCGCGGGAGGATTTTCATGACGCACTCCTTGCGGCGCTTCAGGAGTCCGGAGCTGACCTTGTCGTTCTGGCGGGATTCCTGGTTGCTATTCCGCTGCAGGTGGTCCGTGCCTATGCAGGGAGGATCATCAACATCCATCCGGCGTTGATCCCGTCGTTTTGCGGAAAGGGATATTACGGCCTGCACGTGCATGAGAGCGTTCTTGCGCGCGGCGTGAAGGTGACGGGCGCAACGGTGCATTTTGTCGATGAAGACCTTGATCACGGGCAGATCATTCTGCAGAAGGCGGTTGAGATTCCGGAAGGAATCACGGCGCAGGAGCTCCAGAAGAAGGTCATGGAGGAGGCGGAATGGGTCATCCTTCCGAAGGCCATTGACCTGATTGCACGGGGCAAGGTGCAGATTGAAGGCGGCGTGACACACATTCTGCCCTGAGCAGGAAGGCAGAGAACAGGAGTACAACATGAGAGTATTGCTGGTAGGCGGCGGCGGAAGAGAGCATGCGATTGCGGCATCCATTGTTAAGTCAAAGCGCGTGGATAAGCTGTACTGTGCACCGGGGAATGCCGGGATTTCGGAGATCGCAGAATGTGTTCCCATCGGTGTCATGGACTTTGACGCCCTCATTGCCTTTGCGCAGAAGGAAAAAATTGACCTTACGGTCTGCAGCCAGGACGATCCCCTCTGCGCCGGCATCGTGGATGCCTTTGAGGCGGCGGGGCTTCGGATCTTCGGAACCAGAAAGAACGCAGCCATCATTGAGGGCAGCAAGGCCTTTTCCAAGGATCTGATGCAAAAATACGGCATTCCCACAGCGGCTTATGCGACCTTTACGGACCCCGATGCAGCCATTCAGTACCTGGAGAGTGCGTCCTTCCCCATCGTGCTGAAGGCGGACGGCCTTGCACTCGGCAAGGGCGTGCTGATCTGCGGCACTAGGGAAGAAGCCCAGGAGGGCGTCCGCACGATTATGCTGGACAAGAAGTTCGGCTCGGCAGGAAATGAGCTGGTCATCGAGGAGTTTATGACGGGACGGGAGGTTTCGGCACTGGCCTTTGTGGACGGGACACATTATCGTCTTATGACGTCCTCACAGGATCATAAACGGGCACTGGACGGAGACCGCGGACTGAATACCGGAGGAATGGGAACCTTTTCTCCGAGTCCGTTTTTCACGCCGGAGATCGAGCAGCAGTGCCGGGAAACCATCTTCCAGCCGACAGTGGATGCCATGCGCAGGGAAGGCCGGGAGTTTAAGGGTGTCCTGTATTTTGGCCTGATGCTGACGGCAGACGGACCGAAGGTGGTGGAGTACAACACGCGCTTTGGCGATCCGGAGACGCAGGTTGTGCTGCCGAGAATGGAAACCGACATCATTGACGTGTTCGAGGCCTGCATGGACGGCACGCTGGATCAGCTGGAGCTGAAGTTCACGGACAATGCGGCTGTCTGCGTGGTTCTTGCAAGCGGCGGTTATCCGGAGGCCTATGAGAAGGGCAAGAAGATTGAGGGCCTGGACCGGCTCCGGGAGGAGAAGGACGTGTACTGCTTCCACGCCGGCACGAAGATGGATGCAGACGGAAACGTTGTGACGAGCGGCGGGCGTGTCCTGGGCGTGACGGCACTGGATGAGACACTCCAGAAGGCACGGGCCAGAGCCTATGAGGCGGTAGGGCTCGTCACCTTTGAAAAGGCGTACTATCGCCACGATATCGGCAAGGCAATTGATGAGTGAAGTGTAACAGTTCACTCGCCAGCCGAGCGACAGGGTGGCGCTTAGTGAAGTAATATTTCGGTAACATTTCAAAGGAAAAAGGTATTTTTTCTCTGAAAGCTGTGCTATCCTTGTCCTATCTTTGGCCTGCAGTGCCAGAATAAAAACGAGGGGTACCCGGCTGTTTGGTCCTGAGCAAAGCAAACAGCCCAGACAATGGACAGAATGAAACAGGTCTGTCGGTTTTTGGTGGTACGGTCTGCTCAGAAATGAGGATTATCATGCGTTCAAGATTCAATCGAATTCGCACCATGGCAGGAGCTGTTGCCGTGGCTGCAGCGGTGACCTTTGCGCTTCCGGCAGCAGGAACTGCTGTATGGGCGGCAACAGGAACTGTAACAGGCAGTGACATTAATGTGAGAAGTGAGGCGAGCTCTGACTCCAGTCAGGTCGGAACCGTTACAACCGGTGACGTTGTCACGGTCGGCGAGACTGCTACCGACAGCTCGGGAGCAACCTGGTATCAGGTAACACTGAGCAACGGCACTACCGGATATGTCAGAGGAGACTTCCTTACGGTGGATGAGTCGTCGGATGAGACGGATGCAGCAGCGGATGATGCTTCTGCAGATGCATCCACAGAGGAAGATCAGAGCACAGATCAGGCGGCTGCGGATGCAGCAGCTGCAGCAGAGCAGGATACCGGCGGATATCAGGTTGTGCTCGCTCCGGATGAAAACGGAACGGATACCTATTATCTGTACGACAACAATGCCGGACAGCGGATGAAGATTTCGGACATTGACAAGCTTCAGGACGATGTCACAGCAGCCAATGAGCAGGCTGCTTCCGTGAAGAAGACCTACACGGTTCTTGTCATTGTGCTGGCAGCAGCGGCTGCAATTCTTCTCATCGGCGTCATTGTACTGGTGATTAAGCTCCGCGATGTGGCGGCTAACGGACGCAGAGAGCGTGACCTGACCATGGAGCGCAGAGATCAGAGAAGGAACGATCACCGTGCGGACAGCGTGGAGTCCCTCAGAAGACCCAGGGGCGAACAGGCATCCCGCAGCGGACGCGGCCGGGACGATGCCTATTCGTCACTGAACACGAGAAGAGTGGAAAGAGACGGCGCGGGAAGAGACAGAGATGCAAGAAGAGCACCGGCAGCGGACAGACGTCCCGTAAGACCGGCTGCGCAGCAGGACGGATACGCTGCAAGACCGGCCACGCGTCCTGCAGCACCGGCAAGAGACGGTGAGGTGCGTACGGCCCGTCCGGCAGCCCGCCCTGCAGCAGAGGCACCGGCAAGACGCGCGGCAGAGCCTGCCCGTTCCGTGGCCGATGGTGAGGCACCGGTACGGCGCGCAGCACGTCCTGCAGCACCGGCAAGAGACGGTGAGGCACGTACGGCTCGTCCGGCAGCCCGCCCCGCGGCAGAGGCACCGGCAAGACGCAGCGCAGAGGCAGCACGACCTGCAGCCAAGAATTTTGCAGATGATGATTTCGATTATGATTTCCTGAAGCTGGATGATGCGGATTGAGCAGATTTCCGGACTGAAAACGTTATAGTGCAGCGTGATGGTTGCTGATGGGTGCCGTGTGTTATATAATGCGTAACACACGGCACCCGGCGTTTATCCGGATGCCGGTTATCGTAGAAAGGATGGGCGATGGATATGCTGATTGAAATTGATTTCAGCAGTGATGAGGCGATCTACCATCAGCTGTGCAGTCAGATCATTCTGGGAATTGCAACCTCGCGGTATACGGAGGGACAGGTGCTGCCGTCGGTGCGGCAGCTGGCCGATGAAATCGGCATTAACATGCACACCGTCAATAAGGCCTATTCGGTGCTCAAGCAGGAGGGCTTCGTTAAGGTTGACCGCCGCAGGGGAGCCGTGATCGCGGTGGACTCGAACAAGCAGCGCGCAATCGAGGCGGTCCGCTCCAAGCTGAGCGAGGCTGTGGCGGAGGCTTTGTGCCGGGGACTTACCAGAGAAGAAATGCACGGCCTGGTTGATGAGGTCTTCAACGAATACGAATCCTGGATTGCGGCAGCTGCAGAAGAAGACGAGGAAGAATGATGTGATGCCAGGGGGCAAAAGATCTATTGCCCCAGCATCGTTACAGGCATAGGAGGACATGTATGGGCATTCCCTATACAAAAAATGCAGAAGAGGTGCTGCGTCTTGCAAAAGAGGCGGCTGTGGAGAACGGCAGCAGCTATGTGGGTACGGAGCATCTGCTCCTGGGACTGCTCCGGGAGCCGGAGGGTGTTGCCTCACAGGTTCTGAAAATCAATGAGATTACCGAGGAGAAGCTGGGGGATCTGCTGGCGACGCTCCGCCCGGAAAAGGGAAGGACGGCCGTACTGGACCGGGAAGGCTTCTCGCCAAGACTCCAGGACATTCTGGACGGGGCGAGGGAGCTGGCAGAAGAGGAGTACCATGCCAGGGAGATTGGAACGGAATACCTTCTGATGGCGGTCATCCTGGAGCGGCAGAATGTAGCTGTGAAGCTGATGGAGGCGGCCGGAGCCAATATTTCCAAGATCTATTTTGAAGTGCTGGCAGCGATGGGCGTCAACCTTCAGGAGCACCGGCATGATCTGCAGCCGGACAGTGCGGGCTCCATGCAGGACCGCGCTCCTTCCGGCATGCTGGAGCAGTACAGCCGCGACCTTACTGCACTGGCGGAGAGCGGCAGGCTGGATCCGGTGGTGGGAAGAGAGCAGGAGATGCAGCGCGTGACCCAGATTCTTTCCCGCAGAATGAAGAACAACCCGTGTCTCATCGGTGAGCCGGGTGTCGGCAAGACGGCGATCGTGGAGGGCCTGGCCCAGAGAATCGCCGAGGGACGCGTGCCGGATTCTTTGCGGGGGAAACGCCTTCTGACACTGGATCTGTCCGGAATGGTGGCAGGGTCCAAATACCGTGGTGAATTTGAAGAGCGCATCAAGACCGTGATCGAGGAGGTGACGGATCGGGGCGATGTCATCCTCTTTGTGGATGAGGTGCATACACTGATCGGGGCCGGTGCGGCAGAGGGCTCCATTGATGCCTCC
Source organism: Clostridium sp. CAG:508 (assembly GCA_963650385.1). Taxonomy (GTDB): domain Bacteria; phylum Bacillota; class Clostridia; order Lachnospirales; family Lachnospiraceae; genus CAG-791. Next base: position 51,328 of record CAVJLL010000009.1, read on the forward strand.
AACATCTTAAAGCCGGCGCTTGCGCGCGGAGAAATCCAGCTGATCGGAGCAACCACCATCACGGAATACCACAAATATGTGGAGAGAGATGCGGCTCTGGAGCGCAGATTCCAGCCGGTGACGGTGGAGGAGCCCACGGAGCAGGAGACGATTGCCATTCTGCAGGGCGTGGTTCCCGGCTATGAGAAGCATCACGGCGTGACGGTAAGCCCGGAAGCCATCGAGGAGGCTGTGCGGCTGTCGCAGAGATACATCAATGACAGAAATCTGCCGGATAAGGCCATTGATGTCATCGATGAAGCCTGCGCTGCCGTTCGACTGAAAAAGCCGGCGAAGAGGACCGATCCTTTGGAGCAGCTGGAAAAGAAGCTGGCGCAGGAGGACGAGAAGCTGGCTATGGCAGCGGCGTCCGGAAATGTTCGAACCGCCAGAAGTGCCCGGAGAAAATACGAGCAGCTCCGCGCCGAGTACGACGCGCTTTTGGAGACGAATGCTGCGCCGGAGGATGAGAAGAGACCGGTGGTGATGCCGGAGGATGTTGCCGGTGTGATTTCCGTCTGGTCTAAGGTGCCGGTAAAGCGTCTCACGGAACGGGAGAGTGAACGCCTCCTTCGCCTGGAGAGTGTATTGCATAAGCGTGTGATCGGGCAGGCGGATGCGGTGGCGGCCGTTGCAAAGGCCGTACGAAGAGGGCGTGTCGGCCTGCAGGATCCGCACCGCCCCATCGGCTCGTTCCTCTTCCTGGGACCGACCGGCGTCGGCAAGACAGAGCTTGCAAAGGCTCTGGCGGAAGCAGTGTTCGGCGATGAAAAGAGCATGATCCGTGTGGACATGTCGGAATACATGGAGCAGTACGCAGTCTCCAAGATGATCGGTTCAGCGCCGGGATATGTGGGCTACGATGAGGGCGGACAGCTCACGGACAAGGTCCGCAAGAATCCCTATTCGGTTGTCCTGTTCGATGAGATTGAAAAGGCCAATCCGGATGTATTCAATGTCCTCCTGCAGATTCTGGACGAGGGACATCTGACGGATTCCAAGGGACGAAAGGTGAGCTTCCGTAATACCATCATCATCATGACCTCCAATGTGGGCGCGAGGAACATTGTGGATGCGCGCAGCATCGGTTTTTCCTCCAAGCCGACCAAGGAGCAGGAGTACGAGAAGATGCAGGAGGGCGTCATGGCAGAGGTGCGGAAGATGTTCCGGCCGGAATTCATCAACCGCATTGACGGCATAGAGGTGTTCCATGCCCTCAGCCACGAGGAGCTTCTGAAAATTACTGCGCTTTTGTGCAATGAGCTCGGTGCAAGGGCAAAGGAACAGATGGGAATTACGCTTCGCTTCACACCGGCTCTTAAAGAGCACATCACCGGCAAATACGCTGATCCGAAGATGGGCGCAAGGCCGCTGCGCCGGGCTGTTCAGACCGTGATTGAGGATGAGCTGGCGCTGCGCCTTCTGTCGGAGGAATTTAAGGAAGGGGATCATGTCGTGATCGGCTTCCGGGGCGATAAGGTGACCTTTGACAAGGGAAAGAGCACGCCGGCAAAAACGGCGTAACAGGGAACAAGATGGCCAACAGAAAACGGACAACAGCATTTTACTGCAGAGAGTGCGGCTATGAATCCGCCAAGTGGGTCGGTCAATGTCCGGGGTGCCATGAGTGGAACACAATGGTGGAGGCGCCGGTGCGGATGTCGGCGGTCTCTGCCAAGGGCGCGCAGGCCTTTTCCGGCAAAGGAGGAGCGCCCGGACTGGGCGGTTTTTCGCGGCCGGTTTCTCTTTCGGAAATTCACGACGAGGGAGAGGTTCGCTGGTCGACCGGTTTTGCTGAGCTGGACCGCGTGCTGGGCGGAGGCATTGTCAAGGGCTCCATGCTGCTCGTGGGCGGCGATCCCGGCATTGGGAAATCAACACTTTTGCTGCAGGTGACCGGGAAGCTCGCGGCGGCCGGCCGCAAGGTGATCTATATCAGCGGAGAGGAGTCGCTCCACCAGATCAAGCTCCGCGCAGGACGGGTCGGAACCGTTGGGGATTCACTGAAGTTCTACTGTGAGACGGATCTGGAACGGATTACGGAGGCCCTTCTGGAGACAAACCCGGAGCTGGTCGTCATCGATTCGATTCAGACCATGAACAATCCGTCGGTGGATGCGGCACCGGGCAGCATTTCACAGGTGCGGGAGACCACTGGGGTTCTGATGCGCCTTGCCAAGCAGACCGGCATTACGATCTTCATTGTCGGACACGTCACCAAGGAAGGAACGGTGGCAGGACCGCGCGTTCTGGAGCATATGGTGGATACGGTCCTGTATTTTGAAGGCGACCGCTATGCCTCCTACCGGATTCTGCGCGGGGTCAAAAACCGGTTCGGCTCGACCAACGAGATCGGGCTGTTCGAGATGAAGCGGGAGGGACTCTGTGAGGTGGAGAACGCCTCGGAGTATATGCTCTCCGGCCGGCCGGAGAACGCCAGCGGGTCCGTGGTGTCCTGCAGCATGGACGGAACCAGAGCCATGCTGACGGAGGTACAGGCTCTTGTGTGCAAGACAAATTATGGATTCCCGAAGCGCCAGGCGACGGGAACGGATTATAACCGCGTCAGCCTGCTGATGGCGGTTCTTGAAAAGCGCCTGGGAATACCGCTGTCGGAATACGATGCCTATGTAAACCTGGCAGGCGGCATCCGGCAGACGGAGCCTGCACTGGACCTTGGAATCGCACTTGCCATTCTCTCGAGCTACCGGGGAATCCCTGTGGGAGATAAAACGGTGGCCTTTGGCGAGGTGGGACTTTCCGGCGAGGTTCGTATGGTTACCATGGCGGATCTGCGGCTTCAGGAGGCGGCCAAGCTCGGCTTTGATACAGTGATTCTGCCAGCCAGCAATCAAAGAGAGGTGAAGAAGCCGGAGGGCGTGCGCGTCATCGGCATCCGAAGCCTGCAGGAGGCTGCAGAGTTTCTGAGCAGATAAACATGAATATAAGGATTGCGCCGCAATCCTTAAAATGCAGCATGAATATGGATTACGGAATTATGTTTCTGAAAAAAACGGCGCAGTACCTTCTGAAGCCGCTGACCTTTCTGCCGTCGGTTCTGGTGATGATCATGATCTTTCAGTTCTCATCACAGAACGCGGAGGCGTCCTCGCTGGAGAGCACGGCTCTGACGGAGCGGATTGTGCATGCCATCAATTACCGGCTGCAGATGAACTGGACGCCGGCACAGCAGGCCCTCTATGTTGAGCAGGGCGAGTTCTATGTGCGCAAGCTCGCGCATTTCAGCGAGTATGCACTGCTGGGACTGTGCCTGGCCATACCGCTTTATGCCTATCGCATCCGAAAGGGGTGGCTGGTTCTTACTGCACAGGCCATCTGCAGTGCCTACGCTGCACTGGACGAGTTTCATCAATGCTTCTCGCCGGGGCGTTCGCCGCAGGTGCGGGATGTTCTCATTGACAGCGCAGGTGCGCTGACCGGCATTCTGATCGGCTGGCTCATTTCCCATATCATGGCCCGAACGATCTTCCGGCCGCTGTCGCTGGAGAAGGAACGCAAAATCCGGGATGCCTATTACCGCGACCATCCGGAGTGAAGACGCCACCCTGTCGTGGCTGGCGAATGTACTGTAACAAAATTCCGGATGCCCTTGTTTTTTAAGAAACAGGGTGTTATAATCGGCGAGTCGGTTTGAGAGAGCAACCCGGTGACTCGATGATGATTGAGGTGCGCGGATGCTGCGAATGCCGATCGGAGGCGGTCTGCGGATTGCAGCCGGAACAATATACAGAGGTGTCGTCGAAGGGCTAAGACTGCGGTCTCCAAAACCGCCAATGGGGGTTCGAATCCCTCCACCTCTGCTCATAAAATGATCGGGAAGCGGCTGAAATGGCTCGCTTCCCATTTTTTTGCCCAAAAGAAAAATGGCACCTTCTGTTTTTTTCTATCTTTTTCCATGACACATTCCTGTAACATGTTTCGGACGCTATGCTATAATTCTTAGATGTATGACTGTAACTGTGCCCGGAGGCCACGAGCATCCTTCGGGGCGGATGCAGGATCAATCGGACAATACATTGCAAAGGTGCAGCGGCCGGGAGCGGCTCTCATCCGGGAAGATGCCGGATGCGTGCGGGCCCGGGATCCGATGCTTGCGGATCATCGCTGCGGGAAGCTACAACTGTGCCGGGGTAAGCCCCGCGAAGGAGACAGCAGGAATGAGTGATGTAAAAAGAGTCTATGTGGAGAAGAAGAAACCCTATGCGGTCAAGGCTGCGCAGCAGCTGGAAGAGATCAGGGCCTTTCTCGGAGTAGAAGGCATTGAGGGACTGCGGCTTCTGATTCGTTACGATGTGGAGAACATCCGGGAGGATGTCTTTGAGACCGCATGCAGATGTGTGTTCTCGGAGCCTCCGGTGGATGATCTGTATCTGGAGTCCTTTGAGGCACCGGAAGGAGCCAGAATTTTTTCTGTAGAAGCGCTTCCCGGTCAGTTTGACCAGAGAGCCGATTCTGCCGTGCAGTGCATTCAGCTGCTGAACCCCGATTCGCATGTCATTATCAAGACGGCAGAGACCTATGTCCTGACCGGAGACATTTCCGATGCGGACTTTGAACGCATCAAATCCAATCTGATCAATCCGGTGGATTCCCGCGAGACCGGCATGGAGAAGCCGGAAACGCTGGCGGCTGAGTACCAGGAAGCGCCGGACGTCGTTGTTTTCGACGGCTTCATTGACAAAGATGAGAAGCTGCTCGAGGAGCTGTATCAGTCCCTCGGTCTTGCCATGACCTTTGCAGACTTTAAGCTGATTCAGGATTATTTCAGCGGACGCTTTGACGGCGCCATCCGCCGCGATCCCACGATGACCGAGATCCGCGTGCTGGATACCTACTGGTCGGATCACTGCCGGCACACCACATTCTCTACCGAGCTTCGCAATGTTACCTTTGCGGACGGCTACTACAAGGTTCCGATGGAGACCTCCTTCCAGAGCTATCAGGACACGCGGGCAGAGATGTATGAGAACCGCCCGGACAAGTATCCCTGCCTCATGGATCTTGCCATTATCGGCGTGAAGAAGCTGAAGGCGGAAGGGAAGCTGACCGATCAGGAGGAGTCGGAGGAGAACAATGCCTGCACGGTGGTCATCCCGGTTGAGGTGGATTACGGAGAAGGCCCGGTGCAGGAGGAGTGGCTCCTGTTTTTCAAAAATGAGACGCACAACCATCCGACGGAGATCGAGCCCTTCGGCGGTGCGGCAACGTGCCTTGGCGGCGCCATCCGCGATCCGCTGTCCGGACGCGGCTATGTGTACCAGGCAATGCGCGTAACCGGTGCGGCAGATCCCACGGTTCCCGTTTCACAGACGCTGGAGGGAAAGCTCCCGCAGAAGAAGCTGTGCCTTGGTGCGGCTCAAGGATATTCGAGCTACGGAAACCAGATCGGTCTGGCAACCGGCGAGGTTAAGGAAATCTATCACCCGAACTATGTGGCCAAGCGCATGGAGATCGGTGCGGTCATGGGAGCTGCAAGGCGCGCGGATGTCATGCGCAAGAGCAGCGATCCGGGCGACATCATTATCCTGCTGGGCGGCAGAACCGGACGGGACGGCATGGGCGGTGCCACCGGTTCTTCCAAGAAGCATACCGAGAAATCCCTCGAGTCGTGCGGTGCGGAGGTCCAGAAGGGAAATGCGCCGACCGAGCGCAAGCTCCAGAGACTGTTCCGCCGGCCGGAGGTTTCCCGTCTGATCAAGAAGTGCAACGACTTCGGCGCGGGCGGTGTTTCGGTTGCCATCGGAGAGCTTGCAGCCGGCCTTAATGTGAATCTGGATCTGGTTCCGAAGAAGTACGAGGGACTGGACGGCACAGAGCTTGCCATCTCGGAGTCGCAGGAGCGCATGGCAGTTGTTGTTGCGCCAAAGGACAAGGATGAATTCTTAAAATATGCGGCTGAGGAGAACCTGGAGGCAACCCCGGTTGCAGAGGTTACCGAGAAGCCGAATCTGGTCCTGAACTGGAGAGGAAAGGCCATTGTTGACATCTCCCGTGCGTTCCTGGATACAAACGGAGCACACCAGGAGACAGACGTTGCAGTGGATGCACCTTCCGAGGAGGACAATTACCTTCGTAAAATTGCATCGGAAAAGGCCGCAGAGATTCTGGAGAGGCTTCCGGAGAATACAGAGGACGGCCAGGCCTTTGCAGATGCCTTTGTAAAGGAGCTGGGAGATCTGAACGTCTGCTCGCAGAAGGGCCTTGTGGAGCGCTTTGACTCCTCCATCGGTGCCGGCACGGTGACCATGCCGTACGGCGGTCAGTATCAGCTGACAGAGACGCAGTCAATGGTGGCCAAGCTTCCGGTTCTGGGCGGCAAGACCAGTACCGTAACGATGATGAGCTACGGCTTTGATCCGTACCTGTCCAGCTGGAGCCCGTACCACGGAGCCATTTATGCCGTGACGCAGTCCGTGGCGAAGATCATCGCCGGCGGCGGCAGCTACGACACGCTGCATTTCACGTTCCAGGAGTTCTTCCGCAGAATGAGCAGGGATCCGAAGCGCTGGAGCCAGCCGTTTGCGGCCCTTCTGGGTGCCTATGATGCACAGCTTGGGTACGGCATTGCCTCCATCGGCGGCAAGGACTCCATGTCCGGAACCTACGAGGACAGAGGCAAGGACATTGATGTTCCGCCGACGCTCGTATCCTTTGCCGTGGATGTGGCCGAGCAGGAGGACATTGTGACGCCGGAGCTCAAGGAAGCCGGAAATGTCCTGGTGCAGTTCCACATTGAAAAAGACGAATACGATATCCCGGTCTACGACGCGGTAATCGATCTGTACAAAAAGATTACGGGGCTCCTTCGCTCCGGCATTGCGGTTTCCGGCTATGCGCTGGACTGCTACGGCGCGGCAGCCGCGGCAGCGAAGATGGCATTCGGAAATCACCTTGGCGTGAAGTTCAGCGAAGAGCTTCCTGTCCGTGCCTTCTTTGAGAACGGAATGGGCGACATCCTTCTGGAGATCCGTGCCGAGGAGCTCACTGTGTTGGAGGATCTTGAGGATGTAGACTACGACATCATCGGCACGGTGACCGGTGAGAACGACGGCTTTGAGTATGCCGGCGTCACGGTCGGAAGTGAGGACGCGCTCAAGGCCTGGAAGGGCACGCTGGAGAGCGTATTCCCGACCGTTGCCGTGAAGGGTCAGGAGCCGGTGGAGACGCCGCTCTATCATGCGGATTCGATTTATGTCTGCCCGCACAAGCTGGGACAGCCGACGGTATTCATTCCGGTGCTGCCCGGCACGAACTGCGAGTACGACTCGGCCGCTGCCTTTGAAAAGGCCGGAGCAAGAGCGGATGTTCATGTATTCCGCAACATTACGCCGGAGGGCATCCGCGAGTCCGTAGAGGAATTCCGGACAGCCATTGAGAAGGCCCAGATGATCATGTTCCCGGGCGGCTTCTCTGCCGGCGATGAGCCGGACGGCAGCGCCAAGTTCTTCGCTACGAGCTTCCGGAATGAGAGAATCGCGGAGGCGGTCACAGAGCTTCTGAATGAGAGAGATGGTCTGGTGCTGGGCATCTGCAACGGCTTCCAGGCACTGATCAAGCTGGGCCTGGTGCCGAACGGCGCACTGACCGGACAGAACGAGGATTCACCGACGCTGACGTTCAATACCATTGGACGCCACATTTCCAAGGAGGCCTACATCAAGGTCGTCAGCAACAAGTCCCCCTGGCTGCAGGGTGCATCGCTTGGCGGTGTGTATGTGAACCCGGCATCCCACGGCGAGGGACGCTTCGTTGCACCCAGACAGTGGCTGGACAAGCTCTTTGCAAACGGGCAGGTTGCAACGCAGTACTGCGATCCGGCCGGCGCTGTTACCATGGATGAGGAGTGGAACATCAACGGCTCCTACTGTGCAGTGGAGGGCATCACCAGCCCGGACGGAAGAGTCCTGGGTAAGATGTGCCATGCAGAGCGTATCGGAGACCATGTGGCAATGAACATCGCGGGCGAGCAGGATCTTCGGATCTTCGAGAGCGGCGTAAACTATTTCCGGTAAAAAGGGAAGCTGCGCAGCAGCGATTTTGCGAACGGGCTCTGCGCAGTTACCAGCATTTAGAAGGGACAGTATAGAATGAAGGCATTTTTGATTCTGGAGGATGGGACAGTTTTTGCCGGAACGTCCTTTGGGGCCGTCAAAGAGGTGATCAGTGAGATCGTATTCAACACCTCCATGGCAGGCTATCCGGAGGTTCTGACGGATCCGAGCTATGCGGGACAGGCTGTCTGCATGACGTATCCGCTGATCGGCAATTACGGCGTCTGCCTGGAGGATATGGAGTCGGAGCGGCCCTGGCCGGATGCACTGATCGTGCGCGAGGCATGCCACATGCCCTCCAATTTCCGAAGCGACGAATCCCTGGACGCATTCATGAAGCAGTATGACATTCCGGGCATCGCGGATATCGACACCCGTGCGCTCACCAAGCTCCTTCGTGAGCACGGCACGATGAACGGCATGATTACGACCGATGAGCACTATGACCTGAACATCATCCTGCCGCAGCTCCACAAATACACCTGCGGCAAGGTGGTTCTGAAGGTGACCTGCAAGGAAAAATATACGGTACCCGGCGCACGGGATCTTGCAGAAAACGGGCCGCTCTCCGGCCATGCATCCTTCGATGCGGCAGCCTTTGAGCGCTGCAAAGAAGGCGATGTCTCCTGCAAGGAGAAGCGCCCGAGCCTCGTAAGAGAGTTAAACGGCGCAGGACTTCGCATCGCGCTTCTGGATGTCGGACTTAAGAAAAATATCGTGCGCAGCCTTACCATGCGCGGCTGCGATGTGACGGTTTATCCGGCACTGACATCAGCAGAGGAGATTCTGGCCGATGCACCGGACGGCATCATGATTTCCAACGGACCGGGAGATCCGAAGGAGTGCACCTCGATCATTGCGGAGGTCCGCAAGCTCTATGAGAGCGGCGTGCCGATTTTCGCAATCTGCCTCGGACACCAGCTGATGGCGCTGGCAACCGGAAGCGACACCTACAAGCTCAAATACGGTCACCGCGGCGGAAACCATCCGGTGAAGGACTTAACGACCGGCAGAGTTTATATTTCTTCGCAGAATCACGGCTATGCGGTTGACGAGTCATCGGTGAATCCGGAGATTGCACAGCCTCTGTTCTCCAACGTCAATGACGGGACCAATGAGGGCCTCCTGTACAGGAACAAGAACATCTTTACGGTGCAGTTCCACCCGGAGGCTTGCCCCGGACCGCAGGATTCCGGATTCCTTTTTGACCGGTTTATCAGCAACATTCGAAACGGCCGCAATACGGCAGCCGGAGAAAAGGAGGCCGAGTAATTATGCCAAAGAGACAGGACGTTAAAAAGGTAATGGTAATCGGCTCCGGCCCCATCGTCATCGGACAGGCTGCAGAGTTCGATTATGCCGGCACACAGGCCTGCCGCTCTCTGAAGGAGGAGGGCGTGGAGGTTTGTCTGGTCAATTCCAACCCGGCAACCATCATGACCGATAAGGACATTGCGGATGAGGTTTACATTGAGCCCTTAAACGCAAAGGTTCTGGAGAAAATCATTGAAAAGGAGAAGCCGGACTCCATTCTGCCGACCCTGGGCGGCCAGGCAGGACTGAACCTTGGCATGGAGCTGGCAGAATCCGGATTTCTGGATGCACACGGCGTGAAGCTCCTGGGAACCACGGCACTTACCATCAAAAAGGCGGAAGACCGTGAGATGTTCAAGGAGACGATGGAGAAGATCGGTGAGCCGGTCGCTGCCTCCGAGGTCGTGGAGAACGTGGAGGACGGTGTTGCCTTTGCTGAGAAGATCGGCTTCCCGGTGGTTCTGCGCCCTGCTTATACGCTGGGCGGCTCCGGCGGCGGCATTGCACACAATACGGCTGAGCTGCGCAAGATTCTCGAAAACGGCCTGCGCCTTTCCCGTGTGGGGCAGGTGCTGGTGGAGCGCTGCATCTCCGGATGGAAGGAAATCGAGTATGAGGTGATGCGCGACGGCGCAGGCAACTGCATCACGGTCTGCAACATGGAAAACATCGATCCCGTCGGTGTACATACGGGCGATTCCATTGTAGTGGCTCCCTCCCAGACGCTCTCGGACAAGGAATACCAGATGCTGCGTACGGCGGCATTGAACATCATCGATGAGCTGCAGATCACCGGCGGCTGCAACGTGCAGTTCGCGCTGCACCCGACCAGCTTTGAGTATTGCGTCATCGAGGTCAATCCCCGTGTATCCCGCTCCTCTGCACTGGCTTCGAAGGCAACCGGCTATCCGATTGCAAAGGTCGCGGCGAAGATCGCACTGGGCTTTACGCTGGATGAGATCAAGAACGCGGTTACCGGCAAAACCTACGCATCGTTTGAGCCGACGCTGGACTACTGCGTGGTGAAGTTCCCGCGCCTTCCGTTTGACAAATTCATCCACGCCAAGAGAACGCTGACCACCCAGATGAAGGCAACCGGCGAGGTGATGAGCATCTGCACCAGCTTTGAGGGCGGTCTGATGAAGGCACTGCGCTCTTTGGAGCAGCATGTGGATGCACTGGACAGCTATGACTTCAGCCATCTGTCCAAGGAGGAGCTGTTCGTCCGCCTGACCGTTGTGGACGATCAGAGAATCTGGGTGATCGCTGAGGCTCTGCGTAAGGGTATTTCCCGCCAGACCATTCATGAGATCACCATGGTGGACGAGTGGTTCATCGACAAGATACACAACCTGGTCCGCATGGAGGAGAGAATCAAAAAGGAGCCGCTGACTACAGAGCTTCTGGCGGAAGCCAAGCGCATGGAATTCCCGGATACCGTCATTGCCCGCTGGACCGGGAAGACGGAGAAGGAGATCGCGCAGCTTCGCTACGACAACGGCATCACGGCCCGCTACAAGATGGTAGATACCTGCGCGGCAGAGTTTGAGGCGCAGACACCGTATTTTTACTCGGTATACAACACGACGGATACGGACGAAGCAAAGGAAAGGGTTACCGACCGCAAGAAGATTCTGGTGCTGGGCTCCGGACCGATTCGAATCGGACAGGGCATCGAGTTCGATTACTGCTCCGTGCATGCGACCTGGGCCTTTGCCCGGGAAGGGTATGAGACCATTATCATCAACAACAATCCGGAGACGGTTTCCACGGACTTTGACATTGCGGACAAGCTGTACTTTGAGCCGCTGACGCCGGAGGATGTGAAGAACATCGTAGACATTGAGCATCCGGACTATGCGGTGGTTCAGTTCGGCGGACAGACAGCCATCAAGCTGACTATGAGCCTGACGCAGATGGGAGTTCCGATTCTCGGAACCGATGCCAAGGATGTGGATGCAGCCGAGGACCGTGAGATCTTTGATGAGGTTCTCCAGAAGTGTGAGATCAAGCGTGCAGCCGGTGCAACAGTCTACACGGCAGAGGAAGCTAAGGAAGTGGCACATCGCCTGGGCTATCCGGTTCTGGTTCGTCCCAGCTATGTTCTGGGCGGTCAGGGCATGCAGATTGCCATCTCCGATGAGGAGATCGAGCAGTTCATGGCGGTGATCAACCGTTATACGCAGGAGCACCCGATTCTGGTCGACAAGTACCTGCAGGGAACGGAGACCGAGGTGGATGCAGTCTGCGACGGCGAGAACATCCTGATCCCCGGCATCATGGAGCACATTGAGCGCTCTGGCGTGCACTCCGGCGACTCCATTTCGGTATATCCTTCCCAGTCGCTCTCCGAGCATGTGAAGGAGACCATCGCAGAATATACGAGACGCCTTGCCAAGGAGCTCCACATTGTCGGTCTGATCAACGTGCAGTTCATTGCCGTCGGCGAGGAGGTTTATATCATCGAGGCGAATCCCCGTTCCTCCCGTACCGTGCCGTACATCAGCAAGGTTACCGGCATTCCGATCGTGGACCTTGCGGCAAAGTGCATGCTGGGCTACAAGCTGACGGATCTTGGCTATGAGCCGGGACTTCAGAAGGAGGCCGGCACCATTGCCATCAAGATGCCCGTATTCTCCACGGAGAAGATCCGCGGAGCAGAGATCTCGGTTGGACCGGAAATGAAGTCGACCGGCGAGTGCCTGGGCATTTCGAAGGACTTCAATGAAGCGCTGTACAAGGCCTTCATGGGCTCAGGTGTCAGCCTTCCCCGACACAAGCAGATGATCATCACGGTCAAGGATGCGGACAAGGGTGAGATCATCGACATCGCAAGACGCTACGAGAAGCTGGGCTATATCATCTATTCCACAAGGCGTACCGCAGAGACGCTTCAGGAAAACGGCATTCGCTGCAGAAAGGTTAACCGAATCGGTCAAGAGTCTCCGACGGTTATGGATCTGCTCCTCGGCCACAAGATCGACCTTGTTATCGATACGCCGACCCAGGGCCACGATAAGAACCGCGACGGCTTCCTGATCCGGCGTACAGCCATTGAGACCGGCGTTACGACGATCACGTCGCTGGATACGGCAAAGGCACTGGTATCCTCCCTGGAGCACCAGGAGCAGGAGAAGGATCTGAGCATCATTGATATTGTAAAGCTCTGATTACGAATGGGCTCTGAAGAGACAATATGTTTAGAGGATTGCGGGAGCGCACAGTGCGCAGCAGTCCGGTATCAGCTGTGCGTATGCAGGGAAGAGGCAGTGCTGCGGGCGGACTATGAATTCTGTGAATTACAGCAGAGAACTGGATAAGATTGTCACAGCAAACAGGGAGCAGGGTCGGATACCGACCCTGCTCCTGCAGGTGTGCTGCGCTCCCTGCTCCAGCTATTGTCTGGAGTATCTGCGGGAGGATTTCGACATCACCGTCCTGTATTACAATCCCAATATTTCCGAGACTGCGGAATACGAAAAACGCCGCAGCGAGGAGCTGCGGCTGATTCAGGAATACAATCGGCAGGTTATGCAGCAGGACTTTGACGGCATGCACTCTACAGACCGCGCAAGGTCCATCCGGGTGATGGATTGTGCGTACGAGGGCGATATCTATGAGCGGGCCGTGAAGGGACTCGAGAACTGCCCCGAGGGGGGAGAGCGGTGCGGCGTGTGCTTTGCGCTGCGCCTTGCGAAGACGGCACAGCTGGCAGCGGCAGGAGGCTTTGATTATTACACGACGACACTGACCATCTCGCCCCTGAAAAATGCGGCGAGGCTGAATCAGATCGGAGAAGAAATGGCACAGCGCTTCGGCGCGGTCTGGCTTCCTTCGGATTTCAAAAAGAAAAACGGATACAAGCGTTCCATAGAGCTTTCGCACCGGTTCGAGCTGTACCGGCAGAATTATTGCGGCTGCCGCTTCAGCAGAATGCAGCGGGAGCAGGAGCTTGAGAGCAGGGAAAGGGAAGAATTCAACACACGAGAAAGGAATACACAATGAAGCAGTTGCTGGATGTACTGACAGAGGAAATGGGGAGAGCGTTTGCGGAAGCCGGATACGAGGCTTCCATGGGAAAGGTCGGCCCCTCTGCCCGCCCGGATCTTGCGGAATACCAGTGCAACGGCGCAATGGCCGGAGCCAAGCAGTATCACAAGGCGCCCTTTATGATTGCGGACGATGTGGCGGCAAAGCTTGCGGATTCGGCGGTATTTAAGGATGTGACGGTTGTAAAGCCTGGCTTTATCAACCTGAATGTACGCGAGGAGTTCCTGCGGGATTATCTGCAGGAGATGAAGGAGAGCGACAAATTCGGCATGCCGCATCCGGAAACCGGCAAAATGGTGGTGCTCGACTATGGCGGACCGAATGTGGCCAAGCCTTTGCATGTCGGCCATCTTCGTTCGGCGGTCATCGGCGAGGCCATCAAGCGCATGGTCCGCTACCACGGAGACACGGCTGTGGGAGATATCCACCTGGGAGACTGGGGACTGCAGATGGGCCTTGTCATTACCGAGCTGCAGCATCGGCAGCCGGAGCTTCCTTATTTTGACCCGGAATACACCGGCGAGTATCCGTCGGAGGCACCGTTTACGGTGGCTGATCTGGAGGAGATTTATCCGTATGCCAGCGGCAGATCCAAGGAGGATGAGGCTTATCACGCCGAGGCACTGGAGAACACGCATCGGCTTCAGGCCGGAGACCGCGGATACCGGGCACTCTGGCAGCACATCCTGAATGTGTCTGTTGCCGATATGAAGCGCAACTATGCCAATCTGAATGTTACGTTTGATCTGTGGAACGGCGAGTCTACCGTCAACGACCTCATTGCGCCGATGGTGGAGAAGATGAAGGCTGACGGAAAGGCCTATGAGAGCAACGGCGCGTTGGTTGTGGACGTGGCAGAGGACACGGATGCCAAAGAGGTTCCGCCCTGCATGATTCTCAAGAGCGACGGCGCAGCACTGTATACGACGACGGATCTGGCCACCATTGAGGACCGCAAGAACCAGTATCATCCGGATGAGATCATCTACATCACAGACAAGCGCCAGGCACTGCATTTCGTGCAGGTTTTCCGCGCGGCAAGACGGTGCGGTCTGTGCGAGGAGAAAACAGAGCTCCGTCACATCGGGTTCGGCACGGTCAACGGCAAGGACGGAAAGCCCTTTAAGACCAGAGACGGCGGCGTGATGCGTCTGGAGACACTGATCCAGGATATCAACCGCGAGATGCTCGAGAAGATTAGCAGCAACAAGGAGATTCCGGAGGAGGAAGCCCGTGAGACAGCCAGGAAGGTAGCACTTGCGGCCATCAAATACGGCGATCTCTCGAACCAGGCCTCGAAGGATTATATTTTTGATACGGAGAAATTCACCTCCTTTGAGGGAGATACTGGCCCGTACATTCTGTACACCATCGTCCGCATTAAGTCCATTCTGGCCAAATATCAGGCAGGCGGCGGCCGGGATCCGAAGGAGCTTTCCATTGCAGCGCCCTGCAGCAAGGCGGAAAAGAGCCTGATGCAGGACATTGCCGGGTTCGGCGCAATGATGGACGGCGCCTATGCAGAATGTGCACCGCACAGGATCTGTGCCTACATCTATCAGCTGTCGAATGATTTCAACAGCTTCTATCACGGCACCAGAATTCTGGCGGAGGAGAATGCCGCGCGCAAGGAAGGCTGGATTGCGCTTCTGCAGCTTACGAAGGAAATTCTGGAAACCTGCATCGATGTGCTGGGATTCGAGGCTCCGGAGAAAATGTGACGCCGGCAGCCTGCAAGGGGGACAATAACAATATGGATATGGGAGATTTGTTCACAGCCGGAAGCGACATTATGAGCCAGGTGTCACAGGCGGTTGAGACAGGCGATTATTCCGGATTGAGCAGCTCGATTCGGGAGCGGGTCAACCAGGTGACAGACGAGCTGCGCGAGCAGGCAAAGGCACCGGTTGCAGGAGGTGCATATTCCAGTCCCTATGCCGAGAAGCAGAAGGCAGCAGGGACGCAGAGGAAGCCGGCAGAAAAGAAGAACTACTTCCTTCGCCGGTTTCCGTCCAGGAATCTTGGAACGGGACGGATTGCGGTAGGAATTCTCCTGGGATTTACTCCGGCACTGTGTACGGTGGCGCTGCTGCTGAACTGCGTGAGAGATCTGTTTGCGGCAGATTTCGGGAGCCTTGGTCCGGAGGCGGTATCGCTTCTGATCATGGGGGCGATCACCTATGGCTTCTATGCACTGATCCGGAGCGGCAGGAAAAAGAAGGCGCTGGTGAAGCGGTTCTATCTCTACGGCAATATTGTCGGAGATGACCGTGAATACATCGCCATTTCGGAGCTCTCCGATAAATCGGGTGTTTCGGAGAATCAGATCCGGGAGGACATTCAGGCGCTTCGCGCAGACAATATTCTTCCCTACGCTGTGCTTGACCGAAGCGGCACCACATTGATACTTTCGGACCGCATGTACAAGGAATATGTGAATGCGGAGAATTCCCGGAAAATGCGGGAGGAAGAGGATCGCGTGAACCGGCTCCGGCAGGAGGCACAGAATTCGGGAACCGGGGAAACCTGGGAGCAGGCATCCGGAAAGGTGGCTGCGCAGGACGCGAAGGCAAAGGCCCAGGCTGCCAGAGCAGAGGCGGAAAAGAAGGTGGAGGAAAGCGGAAGGTTCAGCGGCGCCTCGAAGGATACAGACGGGCAGACACCGGCATCGGCGATGATTGCGGAAGGGAATGCCTATATCGCAGAGATCCGGGCCATCAATGACCGCATTCCCGATACCGAGGAGATGTCGGACAAGCTGTACCGGCTGGAGGAAATCACAAAGCGCATTTTCGAGCAGGTGCAAAAGGATCCGTCCAAGGAAAAGGATCTGCGCAAGCTCATGAATTATTATCTCCCGACGACGACCAAGCTTCTGAATGCGTATGCGGATCTCAATGATCAGCCGGAAGCCGGTGAGAACATCCGGGAAACCAAGCGCCAGATTGAAGGGTCCATGGATGTAATCAATGAGGCCTTTGAGAAGCTTCTCGATGACCTGTTTCAGGAGCAGGCCTGGGACCTTTCCTCGGACCTCAACGTGATGAAAACCATGATGGCGCAGGACGGCCTGACCGAGAACGCCACATGAGCAAAAGGAAAGCCGCACGGCAGCGAAGAAGCTGCTGTGCGGCTGTTTTGTTACAGGAATACACGCTCACCGCGTCAGTCCGGCCAGCTTCATCCAGTGCCCGCTCCGGTAGCGCGCGGTGAAGCAGATGATGCGGCAGACCCAGTCGACGACCATGGCAATCCATACGCCGACGGCGCCCATGCCGAGGTTTACGCCCAGCACATAGGAGAGACCGATGCGGAAAATGAACATCGATGCAATGGAGGCGATCATTGTGAATCGTACATCGTTGCAGGCGCGGAGCATGTTGGGGAAAACAAAGGCAAACGGCCACAGCAGGGCGGCGAAGCCGCAGTGAATCACCGTCAGAATCCAGGCGAGCTGCGTGGTTTCCGGAGACAGTCCGTACAGCGTCAGAATCGGATTCAGGAAGAGAATGATCAGAGTCTCCATAATGGCCTGCGGAATGTAGGTGATGATCATGATTTTCTTCAGATAGAAGCGGATCTGCTCCACAGAGCCGGCGCCGACGCACTGACCGATGACGGTAATCATGGCAAGGCTGGTCGCCTGTCCGACGATAACGCCGACGGCGTCCAGGCTGTTGGCAACGCCGTTTGCGGCAATCTGCGTAGTCCCGAAGAGTGCAATGATGGAAACCACGAGAATGCGTCCGAGCTGGAAAATACCGTTTTCAAGGCCGTTCGGAACGCCAATGTACAGAATCTTGTGAATGGTGTTCCAGTTCGGCCGCACGAGAAGATGGGTGAGGTAAATCTCCTGTTTTTTCCTGCGCAGAAGGACAAAGAGGATGACAGCACCGGCGGCGCGGGACAGGAGCGAAGGAATGGCGACGCCTGCCGTGCCAAGGTGCAGAACGAACACGCCGACGGCGTTGCCGACCACGTTGATCAGGTTCACTGCAATGGCGGTCTTGAGCGTAACGGCTGCATTTCCCATGGAACGGAACAGCGCGGCACAGGCATTGTATATGGCGAGGAACGGAAAGGAGACGGCAGAGATCAGAAAATAGATCAGTGCATTCTGCATGACATCGTCCTCAATGGAGCCGAAGAACAGACGCAGGAGCGGCTCCTTTACGGCAAAGGTAATCAGCATCATGGAGACACTCAGAACCAGCATGGTCAGCATGAGCTGCTGCGCAGCCTCTCTTGCCGGCGCTGCGCGTCTGGCTCCCAGGTGCTGCGATACAATGACGGCACCGCCGCTGGCCATGGCAGCGAAGATCGCGAAAACCAGATTGTTGATCATATCCACGAGAGATACGCCGGACACTGCGGCCTCGCCGACGGCGGAGATCATAATCGTATCGGCCATACCTACCGTCATTGCCAGTGTCTGCTCGAAAATGAGCGGAACGATCAGACTGCGAAGTGCCTTTGCGGAGAAGAGGTAGTTCTCCGGGATCGGCTTGCGGGAAAGAATATTCATGGGGACCTCCTTACGTATTTCTATACAGGCGCCTGCCGGCGACGGGTTATTATTCCTCAAATGTTACAGTTCATTCGCCAGCCAAACGACAGGGTGGCGGAGAATGTCCGGGTCCAGGGCCTTGCGAGGCCTCGGTG
>CAVJLL010000010.1:0-65123 GCA_963650385.1 Clostridium sp. CAG:508
GTCTGCGTGTCCTCGCCGAAGGTCATTGTGATGGTTAGGTTCAGTATCTTATTCAGTTCATCCTGTGCAGCCAGGAGCTCGGCGCTGTCCTCGGTGACCGCCGCCTCTTCGTAGCAATCATCGTCCAGTGTGAGCTCCGTCTGATCTGCGGAAACGGCAGCCTTTACGGCAGAGAGGATTGCCTCACGCCGGGGGACAGAGCCGGGATCGCCTGCGGTAATCTGGAAGGAGCCGTCGGTGTAGGAGCAGACGGCATTGGACGGCTGCTGGATATTTTCCGATGCAAAAAACGGAAGTGCATCGACCAGTGCTTCCAGAGCAGCCTCATCATAGGCGGCCTGGCAGGTGTCCGTCAGTGTCTGCTGCGTCCATAGGCTCTTGGGCCACAGGAGGCTGGACTGCGAATGGATAAGGTCAGCGGCAGAGGTATCGGCGGTCAGGACCAGAGAGATATCCGTTCCGCGAATGGTGCTGTCCACCTGATTTCTTCCGTGGATGGTCAGTGTATAGCTGTCGGCAGCCTGCGCGATGAGGCTCTCTGCCTGCGCGGCATTCTGGCAGGAGACGTCCGCGCCGTTCAGCGTTGTATGGAAGGCAAAGTGACCGCCAAAATAAATCAGGCCGGCCGCATAGGCTGCAGCCAGAACGCCTGCGGCCGCGCCGAGAATGATCAGAATCACCCGCTGCACATGGACCGCACCGGCGCGCTGCTCGCGCATTTTCCTGGCATACTCTGCAGCATCCCGGGCACGCTGCAGCTCCTGCAGGTCCTTTTCAAGCTCCTCGTCATCGGGTGCAGGAGCGGGATTTTCCCAGAGGTCGTCTTCCTCGGAGAAGTCGTACTCGTCCTCTTCATCCTTCGAGGGATAGTCTTCTTCGGAGGTATCGTCCTCTTCATAGTCATCCTGTGCAGGGGCTTCTGCATCTTCGTCCTCAGAGGCAGGATCGGTTTCGAATTCCTCTTCCGGGTTATCGGGGACCTTGGGATTGCTCTCAGCAGAGGTGTCGGCATCCTCCTCTGCGGCAGTATCATAGGAATCCAGCGGCTCATAATCATCGTACAGGTGCTCTGCATCTGTCTGCGTGGGCTGCGTTTTACTCATTGCTTACCTCCCTTCGTACGGGATGAAGGATCGAATCCGGTGAGATCGTTGACAATGGCGGCTGCCATCATCATGCCGGCAGCAGGCGGTACAAAGGAGGACGAGCCCGGCAGGTCTCTGCGCTCGGTGCACTTCCGGACGGAGCCGGGCGGGCAGATGCAGTGGTGCAGGCAGGAGTTCTCCGTATCAATGGGACGGATGGCGGGCTCGGTGGAGTAGACCACCTTGAGCTTTCGGACGCCGCGCCGCTTGAGTTCCCTTCGCATGACTCTTGCCAGCGGATCCTGGGAGGTCTTGTACAGATCGGTGACGGTCAGCTTGGTCGGATCGCTGCGGTTCCCGCATCCCATGGCGGAAATGACGGGAACGCCGGCGGCCTGCGCCTGGAGAATGATCTGAATCTTGCCGGTGACCGTGTCGATGGCATCGACTACATAATCAAACTGGGAGAAGTCAAAGCTCTCCGCTTCCTCCGGGAGGAAGAAGGTCCGGTAGGTGTTGACCGTGATGGCGGGATCAATGTCGCGGATGCGCTCCCGCGCAGCATCCACCTTGTATTTGCCGACGGTGCTGCGGGTGGCGAGCACCTGGCGGTTTAAGTTGGTCAGACACACTTTGTCATCATCGATCAGATCCAGTGTTCCGACACCCATTCGGGCCAGTGCCTCCACGACGCTTCCGCCGACGCCGCCGATGCCGAAAACAGCTACGCGGCTGCGGCGCAGAAGCTCCATATTCTCTGCTCCGTAGATTAGTTCTGCCCTTGAATATTGATTTAACATCTGCTACCCTCGAGATACTTTTATATTGCTCGTCCAAAGTAACTATTATACATAAGAAAACATGGATATCAAAGGCCATTCGAAGCCTGAGGGAGTATTATGCAGTCGGATATGACCAGAGGAAACCCGCTTTCCATTATTATTCGATTTACGATACCGCTGTTCATCGGCAATGTATTCCAGCAGCTGTATAATATGTGCGATACGATCATTGTCGGACGCTTTGTGGGACAGAATGCGCTGGCGGCGGTCGGCTCGACCGGTACGATCATGTTCCTGATCCTAGGCTTCTGCTCGGGACTGACCTGCGGCTTTACGGTTCTGACTGCGCAGCGCTACGGTGCCGGAGACGTGCAGGGCGTGAAGAAGAGCGTGGTGAACAGCATTCTGCTCTCCATTGTGCTGGCGGTCATTATGACCATCGGAAGCCTTGTTTTCATGCGGCCACTCCTGCACCTTATGAATACGCCGGAGGAGATCTTTGAGGATGCCTACGCCTACATTTCCGTGATCTGCATGGGAATTGCCGCCAGCATTTCGTACAACCTCCTGTCGGCCTTTCTGCGCGCTGTCGGCAACAGCAAAATGCCGCTGGTCGTGCTGGTGTTCTCCGCGATTCTCAACGTGGTGCTGGATCTCCTCCTGATCATTGTGTTCCACATGGGAACCATGGGAGCTGCACTGGCAACGGATCTGTCGCAGGGAATTTCCTCGGTGCTGTGCCTGTTCTACATTCTGAAAAAGGTGCCGGAGTTGACGCCGGACAAGGGAATGTGGCGTCATTATCCGGATGCCACGGAGAAGCAGCTGCGGGTGGGCATTCCCATGGCTCTGCAGTTCGGCATTACCGCCTCCGGGACCATGATTATGCAGGCGGCCATCAACCTCTACGGGGCGACCGCTGTGGCCGGCTTTACCGCGGCCAGCAAGGTGCAGGGACTGATCACGCAGGGCAATTTTTCCATTGGTCAGACCATGGCTACGTACGTCGGACAGAACTACGGCGCCGGTCATTACGAGCGGATCAAAAAGGGCGTGCGCTGTGCCTCCCTGTCGATTTCCATCTATGGCATCGTGGCCGCAGTGCTGGTGGTGCTGGCACTGGAGCCGCTCATTGCACTGTTTTTCTCCTCGGGGACGGACATCAGCGCCATGATGCCGTACGCGAGAACGTATATCACCTGCTGTGCAATTTTCTATATCCCGCTCGGGAATATATTCGTATTCCGCAATGCCATGCAAGGCTGCGGCTACGGACTCCTGCCCATGCTGGGCGGCGTTGCGGAGCTGGTCTGCCGGCTGATTCTGGCAGTGGCGTCGATGGTATCCATGAACTTCGTGCTGGCATCCCTGTGCGATCCGTTTGCATGGGTGGGAGCCTGCGTGTTCACCGGAATCTCTTATCGGTATGTCATCCGTAAGGTGGGAGAGACCTTTCAGAATAGCGGAAGGGAATCGGCCGCATGACCGGGCGCTGCAGTACCGGAAGAGGAAGGTATTATCTTCTGGACGGCATTCGGGGCGCTGCCATGATCAGCATGATTCTGTACCATGCGGCATGGGATCTGGTGTACATTCTGGGCGTGGAGTGGCCGTGGTATCATTCCCATGGGGCTTTTGTGTGGCAGCAGTCCATCTGCTGGACATTCATTCTCCTTTCAGGCTTTTGCATGACGCTTTCCCGGCATAAATGGAGAAGAGGCATTGCGGTCAGCGGCGCGGGACTTCTGGTGACGGCGGCGACGCTCGTCTTCCTGCCGCAGGATAAGGTGGTATTCGGCGTCCTCACCTTCCTGGGCAGTGCTATGCTGCTGAGTGCTCTTCTGGAAAAATGGCTTTTCCGCGTGCCGTCCGTTGTCGGAATGGGAGCTTGCGGGCTTTTGTTCTATGTGTTCCGCTGGGTAAACCGCGGATACCTGCAGCTGTGGCAGAGAGGGACCTATGAGCTTCCTGCAGCGTGGTATCATGGACTTTCCGGGGCATTTGCAGGGTTTCCCGGTTCGGATTTTTATTCCACGGATTATTTTTCACTTCTTCCGTGGATTTTTCTGTTCTGGTTCGGACTGTATCTGGGGCGCTTTGTGCAGTCTCTGGGTGACTGGAAAAGAGGCATTCTGGGAATCAACGCGGCGCCGCTTACGTTCCTGGGGCAGCATTCGCTTTTGATCTATCTGGCGCATCAGCCGGTGCTGTATATGGCAGTGGTGCTGGTGCAGAGATATTTGCCCGGACTCTGAGAGATAGACAACCATTCAGAACCCATCTCGAATTTGCCTGCAGGCAGAAGGGTTACGCTGAAATGCGGCAGGTGCTGAACAGACATAGAGGGTAACGATTATGAGTAAACCAAATCTGCCGCAGTCGGTGCTGGCCGTTGCGGCGTGCAAGGGGACGAGAGGATTTCTTCGCCGGACGGGGCGCGGCGGTACGGCGCTCCCGGGGAAGGCGGCTCGTTTTTTTGCAAAGGATATTCTGGAGCGTACGAGCGACGGAATGGAGATCATTGTGGTCACCGGAACGAACGGCAAGACAACGACGTCGCGGATGCTCGAGCATGCGCTGACGTCCTCCGGCCATGACTGCCTTGCCAATAAGTCCGGTGCGAACCTTCTGTCCGGCGTGACAGCAGAGATCACGTGCAATGCAACCTGGCTGGGCAAGCCGAAGACGCATTATGCAGTCATCGAGTGCGACGAGGGTGCGCTGAAGCAGGTGGTTCCGCTGATTCGTCCCAGGGTGATCGTGGTGACCAATCTCTTCCGCGATCAGTTGGACCGGTACGGCGAGGTTATGCACACGGTGGAGCAGCTGCGCATGGGAATCGAGAAGGTTCCGGAGACGACGCTGTGTCTGAATGCCGATGACTCACTGGTGGCATCGCTGGCGGACGGCGTGCCGAACCGCGTCATCTGGTACGGAATGGATACGCCGGCCGGCGAACAGAAGGATGCAGCCATATCGGATGCTAAATACTGCATCCATTGCGGAACGCCGTATCAGTATCATTATCATACCTATGCACATTTGGGCGCGTTTTACTGTCCGAAGTGTGGCTATCAGAGGCCGGATACGCAGGTGGCGGTGAGCGCCATTGACAAAATGGCAGCGGATGGTAGTCAAGTGCAGCTGCGGATCGGTGAGGAAACGCAGGAGACGTGTATCGGACTTCCTGCCGTATACAACATATACAACGCAGCGGCTGCCGTGTGCGCTTACACAGCCTTTGGACTGCCGCGTCAGGAGATACTGCATTCCCTCGCGGATGTACATTCGAGCTTTGGACGCATGGAGACGTTTATGCTGGGGAACAACCGGCTGCAGATGATTCTGGTGAAAAATCCGGCCGGCTGCAATCAGGCGCTTTCCTATGTGACCTCGCTCACCGAGGACTTTAATCTGGTGTTCTGTCTCAACGACAGAACCGCCGACGGGCATGACATTTCCTGGATCTGGGACGCAGACCACGAGCAGGCGGCGGAGAATGCGCACGTTCGGCACATTTTTGTGTCGGGAGACCGTGCGGAGGACATGCAGCTGCGGCTGAAATATGCGGGCTGCAGGGAAGAGGACATCACGCTCTGCAGGGACAATGAAACGCTTCTGGAGTATATGAAGAACAGTGATCTGCCGAGCTTTATCCTGCCGAATTATACGTCCATGCTGGCGCTCCGGAAGGTCCTTTCGCAGGCAACCGGCGGAAGCGATTTCTGGAAGGGATAAGATACGGAAGAAGTGTGTGCCGCACGAGGGCTGCGGCGGAAAGAGATGAGCATGGAGCTTCGCATTTGTCACCTCTACCCGGAGGTGCTGAATCTGTATGGAGACCGGGGGAATATCCGTTGCCTTTCCAGGCGCCTTTCCTGGCGCGGAATTGAGTGCCGGGTGGATGAGCTCGGCATCGGAGATCATAAGGATCTGACGCAGTATGATCTGTTTTTCATCGGCGGCGGACAGGATTTTGAGCAGGAGGTGCTGCTGGGCGATTTAAAGGCCGGAAAGGGCGCGGAGATCCGTGCTGCAGTCGAGGACGGGAAGACCTTTCTGTGCATCTGCGGCGGCTATCAGATGATGGGGCATTACTATCAGACGCATGACGGCGTCAAATGCGAATTTCTTGGTGCTGCGGATTTCTATACGGTGGGCTCAAAGACGCGCATGATTGACAACTACGCGTTCCGGCTGGGAGAAGAATCCGGCGGCAGCACCGTGGTGGGCTTTGAGAATCACAGCGGCAAGACCTATCTGGGAGAAGGGGTAAAGCCCCTGGGGACTGTGCTGAAGGGCAACGGCAACAACGGAGAGGATCAGACAGAAGGAATCCGCTGGCGCAACGTATTCGGTACATATTCCCATGGACCGGTTCTCCCGAAGAACCCGGAGTTCGCGGACTTCCTGCTGCAGAATGCGCTGGAGCGCCGGTACGGAACGGGGAGCGTGCAGCTCGAGCCGCTTCCGGATGGCTTTGAACGAACGGCGCACGAGCGCGTCCTTGCAGGAGTTCTGGAGGGCAAACAGGGTGCGCAGTAAGAAGAATACGGGCAGGCAGCAGGCGGAGACCGGGAATTTCATCTGGAATGCGGTGGGCGGCATGCTCAATGCCGGGCAGTCGGTGTTCCTGCTGATCATCATCACGAGAATCTGCGGACTGGAGACGGCGGGGATCTTTTCCATTGCCTTTGCGACCGGAAACCTGTTCATGTACATCGGCAATTACGGCGTCCGGAATTACCAGGTGTCGGACCAGGCGCAGGAGTATTCCTTTGCCGATTACCTGCGGCACAGAGGACTGACGATCCTGCTGATGCTGGCAGCAGCGGCGGGATATGCGCTCTGGAGCATGCAGACCGGCAGCTATTTGCCGTATAAGGCAGCCTGCGTGTTTGCTATGTGCGCCTTAAAGGCGGTGGACTGTGCGGAGGAGGTCTTTGAGGGACGCTACCAGCAAAGGGGACGTCTCGACCTTGCCGGTAAGCTGGTAACGGTTCGGCTCCTTGTCAGCATCGGCGGCATGATGGCGGTTCTGGCGGTTACCGGGGACCTTCTGAAAGCGACCCTGGCAGCCATTTTGCTGGCGATAGCGGCGAGCGCAGCGATGATCCTGTATTGCAGGGATACGGCAGACTATGTACGCACACCGCTTCGGCGGGAGAAGATCGGCGGGCTTATGAAGGCCTGTTTTCCGGTTTTCGCCGCGAACTTTCTGTCCTTTTATCTGATCAACGAGCCCAAATATGCAATCGATGCTGCCATGGATGAAACCGCACAGGCCTGCTACAACTTCATTGCCATGCCGGTCTTTGTCATACAGCTTTTGAACATGTTCCTGTACCAGCCGATGCTCCTTCGGATGACCGCCTGCTGGGAGAAGAGAAATAAGAAAGAATTCATGGGCTATTTTTATAAGCTCTCGGCTGCACTTCTGGCGGTGGCGGTTCCGGTCCTTCTGGCAGCGTGGCTTTTGGGAATCCCGGTGCTGTCCTGGCTCTACGCAACGGACCTTGCGAGCTACCGCGCGGATCTGCTGCTGATCCTCTTAGGCGGCGTGTCCCTGGCCTTCAACGGATTTTACTGCGCGGTTCTGACCATCACGAGGAAGCAGAATACCATCCCTTTTGTGTACCTTGCGGGGGCAGTATTGTCCTTTGTGCTGACGCCTCGCATGGTGTCGGCAAGCGGCATCCGCGGCGCGGTGGTGTCCTTTCTGATGATCATGGCCGTTGTGACGGCGCTTTTGTCCGGCGTATTTATCCGCACGGTGAAGCGGGCTTGAGACGCTCCGCCGCATTGAGAAAAGCCGGAAGCTAAGATAAGATAGTAACAACTGTCAGCACCCACCTCGAGCAGCCGGTTCACGTTGAGATGCGGCAGGTGCTGATCACATATAAATACGAGGAACGAGGAAATACTGCATGGTTTTCAGTTCAATGGTGTTTCTCTGGATCTTTTTGCCGGTTGTCTTTGTGCTGAGCCTTCTGATCCGGAAACCGCAATATCAGAACATACTGCTCCTGATCGCCAGCCTTTTGTTCTATGCCTGGGGAGAGCCGCGCAACATCGTGCTCCTTTTGGTATCCATTACGCTGAACTGGCTGTTCGGACTGCTGCTGGACCGTCACCGCGAAAAGAGCAAGCTCTTTCTGACGCTGGATATTCTGGTGAATCTCGGGCTTCTCGGATACTTTAAGTACACCGATTTCTTCATCAACACGCTCAATCATGTGATCCCCGGACTGGATATCCCGATGGCAGGCATTGCGCTTCCCATCGGTATCAGCTTTTTCACGTTCCAGGCGATGAGCTATGTGATCGACCTGTACCGCGGACAGATCAAGGTGCAGAAGAACCTTCTGTATCTGGCACTGTATGTCTCCTTTTTCCCGCAGCTGATCGCAGGCCCGATTGTCAAGTATCGCGACATTGAGCTGCAGATCGAGGACCGCACGGTGAATCCGGAGAAGGTCGCATCGGGCTTTCGCCGGTTTATCTACGGACTCGGCAAAAAGGTCCTGATCTCCAATCTGGTGGGACAGGCAGCAGACAATCTGTACGGACTGGATCCGTCCTCCTTGACGGGCGGCATGGCCTGGCTGTGCGCACTGACATATACGCTGCAGATCTACTACGACTTTTCCGGATATTCGGATATGGCCATCGGACTCGGGCGCATGTTCGGCTTTGAGTTTCTTGAGAACTTCCGCTATCCGTACCTGAGCGCCTCGATTCGCGAATTCTGGAGAAGGTGGCACATCTCGCTGAGCACATGGTTTCAGGAATACCTGTATGTGCCGCTCGGCGGCAACCGGAAGGGGAACCTGAAAACCTACCGGAATCTTCTGATCGTCTTCTTCGCGACGGGAATGTGGCACGGTGCCAGCTGGACATTCATCGGCTGGGGCCTCTACCACGGATTTTTCAGCATTATAGAGCGGCTGGGGCTGGGAAAGCTTCTCAAGCGGTTTCACGTGCTGCCGCACATCTATACCATGGTGGTGGTGATGATCGGCTGGGTGTTCTTCCGCGCAGAATCCATGACGCAGAGCCTGGCGATTGTCGGACGGATGCTGACACCCTGGCTTCACACGACCACCGATGTCATCCTGGGCACGCAGATCGGCGTGGAAGCGGTGCTGGCCATTGTCTGCGGAATCCTGGGATGCGGACTGCTGCAGGCAGTCTTTTCAGGGACAAGACTTTCAGCACTCTCCAGAAAATGGGCCGGCAGCGTTCCGGAGTTTATCTGGTGCGCACTGGTGCTGGCAGCCAGTATTCTGATGCTGGCCAACAATACGTACAATCCGTTTATTTATTTCCGGTTCTGATACCGCTTTTACTAAATGATGAAGATACAGCTTAAGGATCAAAATAAAACAAAGGCCGCCCAGGTGCTTCCGGAGGGAGCACAGGGCGTTTTCCTGCGTAAACCGCTGCAGGTCATGTATGCGGCGCTTCTGGTTGTGCTGGTGCTGGCACCGGTTCTTGTTTTCTATGCGTTGAAGAGTCACATCGATACGGAGAACTACGAGCAGCGCACGCTCTCGCCGTTTCCGTATTCGCAGGAGGCCAAGGATGCAGGGCAGGTTACGACCATCGAAACCTTTCCCTCGCAGTTTGAATCCTGGCTCAATGATCATCTGCCCTTCCGCAATCAGCTGCTGACACTCTACGGGGAGCTGGAGTATCACGTACTCCATACCAGCTCGTCCCAGAGCGTGATCGTGGGCAAGGATGGCTGGCTTTTCTACAAGGGAGCGCAGGTCGCCGATGAGGACCCGATAGGCGACTACATGGGAACGAATCTGTTCACGCAGGAGGAACTCGAGAAGATTGCGGCGAATTTTACGGCGGCAAGGGATGAGCTGGCCGGCCGGAACTGCAGCTTCACCATTTACATTGCGCCCAATAAGGAGCGCGTGTACAGCGAGTACATGCCGGATATGTACGGCGAGCCGGCGGAGTATAACCGCGCGGTGCAGCTGGTCAATTACCTGACGGAAAACACGGACCTGACGGTCATCTGGGGCTACGATGAGATCATGGCCTACAGGGAACAGAATCCGGATACGGACCTGTATTTTAAATTCGATACACACTGGAACAATCTCGGTGCCTATATCGGCTCGGAGAAGCTGGTGAACACGCTGGGCTTTGATTTTACGCCGCTGGAATACGTGACGGTAGAGGACCGCCATACGGGAAGCTATGACCTTGCAAGACTGATTCACCTGGAGAAGCAGCTGACGGACTGCCCGTACTATCTGCTGACCGGATATACGCCGCATCCGCTGCAGACGGAGCAGGAGGACGGCGGGAAGGTCCTGCGCTATGCCACAACGGACGGCGCTGCGCCGGGAGGCAAGCTCTTTGTGATCGGCGATTCCTTCTCTACGATGATGTCGCCCTATCTGGCCTGCCATTATCAGTCCGGCTATACAACGTTTTACTACAATTACTCGCACGGCCAGCTCCTTCGGGAGGAGCCGACGGCGGTGGTCTATGAAACTGTGGAGCGATACGTCGGCAATATGCTGGACTTCACGCTGGTGGACGGCTATCAGGGAGATCTTACGGAATAAGAGTGTTCGGAACTATTCAGAGCCAAGCGATTTATTTGGCGAGAACACCGCATGAGCAAAAGAGAAGCTTTGCAGCAGCGATTTTGCGAAGGGGCTCTGGATATGAATGTTCAGGGAATATGCAGGGAGACGGGAATGGATAAGGTTGCGGTTTTGATTCCGTGCTACAACGAGGAAAAGACCATCACGAAGGTGGTAGAGGATGCCAGAAGGGCACTGCCGGAGGCGGTCGTATACGTATACAACAACAACTCCTCTGACCGGACGGCGGAGCTGGCGGCAGCGGCGGGGGCCGTTGTCCGCAATGAATACATGCAGGGCAAGGGCAATGTCAT
Source organism: Clostridium sp. CAG:508 (assembly GCA_963650385.1). Taxonomy (GTDB): domain Bacteria; phylum Bacillota; class Clostridia; order Lachnospirales; family Lachnospiraceae; genus CAG-791. Next base: position 10,794 of record CAVJLL010000010.1, read on the forward strand.
TCGCCGCATGTTCCGCGAGATTGACGCGCAATGCTACATCATGGTGGACGGAGACGACACCTACCCGATGGAGGCGGCGCCGGAGATGGTGCAGCTGGTGCTGGAGAGGAATTCGGACATGGTGGTCGGTGACCGCCTTTCATCGACGTATTTCACGGAAAACAAGCGCCCCTTCCACAATTTCGGCAACTCGCTGGTGCGCGGCAGCATCAACCGTCTGTTTGACTGCAGCATCAAGGACATTATGACCGGATACCGTGCCTTCAGCTATGACTTTGTCAAGACCTTCCCGGTTCTGTCACATGGCTTTGAAATTGAGACGGAGATGACCATTCATGCCGTCTACAACAACATGCAGATCGATAATGTGATCGTGGATTACAGAGACCGCCCGGAGGGAAGCACTTCTAAGCTGGACACCTTCGGCGACGGCTTCCGCGTGCTGGGGACGATCTTCAATCTGTACCGCAACTATAAGCCGCTGGGCTTCTACGGCCTTCTGGCGCTGCTCCTGGCAGTGGTGTCGGTGTGCTTCTTTATCCCGATCCTGACGGACTATGTCCACACCGGACTCGTGGCGAAGTTTCCGACGCTGATCGTCTGCGGCTTTGTGATGCTGGCAGCGATTCAGTCCCTGTTCTCCGGACTGATCCTGTCCAATCTGGAGAGAAACAACCGGCGCAGCTTTGAAATGGAGCGCAATCGCCTGCATAACGGGAAAATGGATTGATGGGGGAAAGTGAGAATGCTGCAGAACAGGCCAAAAGAGGAAAGGGCGTTCCGAAAATACTGGGCGGCCGCTCCGGCGGCCTGTTTTTTGCTATTCGCAGCCGTTGTTTACATCCTTGCAGGGGATAACGCACAGATCGGCATCGCGGACAATCTGGATCTGTTCCAGGCCCAGTACCAGATGCTGAAGAACACCGGAACCTTTTATTCGGGGGCTGCGCAGGCCCCCTTTCTGCATGGGATCTCCCGGGATGTTCTTCCCACAGAATTTTCGCTGGAGGCGCTTCTCTACCAGGCGCTGCCGGCACTTGCAGCTTATTGTGTGATGTATTTCGTCAAGGTCCTTCTGGGACTGATCTCCTTTGTACTCCTTTACAAAGAGCTAAGGCACTGCGGGCTCCTGCCGGCGGACGGCAGCACCGGCGACAAGGGCGGGACATGGAATCTCGCCTGCCTTGTCGGCTTTGCATACGGAATTCTGAATCTGTTCCCATCCTTTTCCATTGCGTTTTCATCCATACCGCTGCTGGTGTATCTGACACTGCGGCTTCTGCGTGCATCGACGCGAAAGAGCGCTGCCGGGTGGCTTGCTGCGGTATTTTTTTATCCGTGGCTGTCGTATTTTTCCTATTTTGGTTTGTTTCTGCTGGGGTATCTTACATTGGCGGCCGTGGTGATATTTGCCTGCGGCCTTGCAGGAGCGCATAAATGTGCAGAAGGGGGCAGGAGACTGCGCAGACGGGCGGGACTCCTTTTCCTGGAGACGGCGGTCCTCGGCGCGGGATATATTGTGTGGGAGCATCGCCTGTTTCACCAGATGCTGTTCTCGCAGCAGGAGAGCATACGGGAAACCATGGTGCAGACGAGCCTGACCGGGAAGGAGCTTCTGGCATGGATGCTGAAGGTCTTCTGCAGCGGCGTGGACCTGCACTGTGAGAGCGTGCATGGCTTTGTAGTTCTGCCGGTCTGCCTGGTCTATCTGGTGATCCTGAATGCAGGCTATGTCCGCCGTGGGGAATGCAGGAAGGGCTTTGCGGATCTGTACAACATCGGCTTCGGTCTGCTCCTTCTGAATACGCTTCTGTACGGTCTGTATTACTTTGAACCGGCCCGGAGTCTTGTGGAGATCCTGCTGCCGCCCTTGAAGGGGTTTCAGTTCAGCAGAGCCGTTTTCTTAAATCCGTTTCTGTGGTACGGACTGTTCCTCCTTGCACTTCAAAGGCTCCTCGTCTATGCGGATAAGAGACAGAGCCGGATCCTCCGGAGACTGACTTTTGCGCTCCCGGCGGCGGCAATTCTCGTTATTTTCCTCTGTAACAACGCCTACAATGATCTGCAGCATACGGCGAAAGCGCTTGTGAAGCAGGCCCTCGGCAAAGAGCCGGACAACACACTCAGCTACGGGGAGTTCTATTCGGAGAAGCTCTTTGAAAAGGCATTGGAGGAAGTGAATTATCAGGGCGAGTGGTCCGTCGCCTATGGATTTCATCCGGCGGTTCTCGAGTACAACGGAATTGCCACGCTGGACGGGTACCTCGGATTTTATTCGCAGGACTACAAGGAAGAATTCCGGAAGGTCATCGCACCGGCGCTGGAGCAGAATGAGGGAGCACGCATCTACTACGACGAATGGGGAGCCAGGTGCTATCTGTATTCCGCAGACAACGCAACCGTTGTAGAAGCGGTGCGGCATTATCCGCACGAGGAGGATGCGCTGGAGATTGACGAAGAGGCCTTGAAGCAGCTGGGCTGCCGGTATATTTTCTCCCGGATCCGGCTGACGAATGCGGACGAAAAAGGACTGTCCCTCCGGTGCGTCTGCACCGATGAGAGCAGCCCGTATGTGCTGTATGTGTATCTGGTTGGCACCTGACGAATTTCAACGCGAATCGGCTGCCTGCAGACAGATTCACGATTGAAATAGATATGTTCTGAGAACGGCAATCTGGGATCAGTTGGGAATTAATCCTCGTAGTACGCCGCGGCGGCATCGCGGAACTCCTGCGCGTAGGGGCAGTGCCAGATGCTGTAGCCGTCGACATCGGCAAGGTATGTCAGGCCGTAGTCGGTAAGGTCTCCCTGGATCGTCTTTGCTGCTTCAATCACAAGGAATTCGCAGTTATAAAGATTCAAGGCCTTGCAGAGCGCCCCGGCGTTTACAGGATCGGACTGCTCCATGGCCTCGTACACTTCATTGTAGTAGGAGCCCATCTGCATTTCCCGGCCGTACGGCATCAGAATTTTGGCATTGTACTGCCGCACGAACTGTACCAGACCGACCGGCATGGCGGCCATGGTCTGCTCGCCGCCGGTTTCATTCATGAGGTAATCCGAGATATCCAGGATCATCTGCGGCAGGTGCAGACGGTTTTCTGCCTTCAGTATGTTCTCGTTGGAGTACACGTAATTGCCGCTCAGGACAATGATGCCGCAGATCACGAGGAGCCCCATGCGCAGATTGGAGGCGAACAGCTTCAGACTGCTGTAGACAATGGTCATGGAAGCCGGCAGCATCCAGAGGAGCCGGTAGTAGGTCCGGGCGCTGTCAATTTTGCTGTAGAGTGCGAAAACCGGCGGCAGGAAAAAGGCGGCCAGCAAAACGAGCGGCAGATACACGAACAGAATCCGCCGGTCTCTGCTCTTTTCGCGGAAAAATAAGTACGCAAGGCAGACCAGATACAACAGGAACAGGAGCTGTCCGCCCTCATATTCGTACAGGATTGTTCGAATGCTGCTCACGGGAGGCGTCCTCCTTTCAGAAAAGGCACCAGCGAAGGGTAAATCATACGCAGGAGCAGAACCAGGTAGAGAACGCTGGGAATGCATGCTGCCGCGCCGGCAAGGAGAAATCCCTTCTGCTTTTTCAGAATGCGGATCATAAGGGATGCCAGGAGCAGGAGCCCGGTCAGAAGCGCCGGTGCAAGGGACGTGCAGAAGCCGGAGGCAATCCCGAGGATGACCAGCATGCACCAGCAATAGGGGGCTTCGTCCTTTTGGAAACGGAGCTTGCGGAGCAGGAGAACGAAGAGCGCCGGGAGAATGTAGCTGGCCAGCATGGCCTTGCCCTGCCAGGTGCGCATCAGGAGAAAGGTTTCCGGCGTATAGATCGAGGTGTTGCCGAAGATCTGCAGCACGGCCAGAACGATCATGGAGGCAGGCAGGAGCTCCTGTCTGCGTTTTACGGGCTGATTGGCGGTGAGCTGGACGGCCATCTGATAGAACAGGACATCAACAGCAGGCAGGAGCACCAGCGGCAGCAGGCTGTGCGTGACGATGGTGGGATGCGTGCCGCACAGTCTTGCAACATACGCGATCCACATGGGCATCAGTGCAAGCGCATGTCGTCCGTCGAGCGTGGTGGTAATGCCGGTATAGGGCACGTAATAGTACATGGTGTTCGTCTGCCAGGTCTGGAGCGACTGCGCAGTGTAATAGGCGTCATCTCCGTCAAAGGAGGCTATGGTATAGGCCTTATACAGCTGGAACAGGAGAAGCGCGGCAAATATAATCCACCATGCCAGCGCATCCGGAGCCTGGGAGAAGCGCTTTAGGGAATCCGGGAGACGGATTCCGCCGGTTTTGCCGCACAAAAGGCAGCCGGCTGCAATCCAGATGAGATTCAGAATCAGGAACAAAACGACGAGGAGCCGAAAATCTCCGGCGGGCGTCCAGATCAGAATCGGGAGCCCGACCAGCTCGAAAAGGGCAAAGGTCGAGAGATATCCGGACATCATAAGAACGGGAAGCCTGCGCTTGCCGGCCGGCAGAAGGCTCGCCGGCAGAAGGCCGGACAGCAGCGGCATCCCGAAGGAAATTATGAAAAATAGGACCAGTTTGATCAATGCACTCATAGAAAAGAGTGTAACCCATACCGGGGAAAATGTCGATGTACACCCCTGATGGGGTATGGTAAGATGTATTGAATGGTTACAGTACACTCGCCAGCCAAACGACAGGGTGGCGGAGAATGTCCGGGTCCAGGGCCTTGCGAGGCCTCGGTGCTTGCGAGCGTCTTTTGCGAGCTTAGCACCGCTAGGTCCGAGGATGGAGCGAGAGCGTCCCAGGACCGGACAACTCCGCCAGGACCCGTCGTGGCTGGCGGCTGTGCTGTAACATTGAATATACAGGGCCGCACCGGCGGCCCGCAAGGACGATACAAAGGAGCCGTTTACATGGAAAAGGTTTTGATCATCGGTGCAGGCCCGGCCGGTTTGACCGCAGCGTATGAGCTGCTGCAGCACAAGGATGACTACGAAGTAGTTGTATTCGAAGAGTCGGAGAAGTTCGGCGGCATTTCCCGCACGGTGGAATATAAGGGAAACCGGATGGATATGGGCGGGCACCGCTTTTTTTCCAAGGTTCCGGAGGTAAACGAATGGTGGGATAAGATGCTGCCGAGACAGGGAGCACCCGCCAGCGACGACAGGAAGCTGGACCGGAAGGTGACCCTGATGCAGGGCGGACCGGACCCGGAGACGACGGACCGTGTCATGCTGCGCCGCAACCGCGTCAGCCGTATTTTCTTCAACAGCAAGTTCTTTGATTATCCGATTTCATTGAAGCCCGAGACCTTTGCCAACATGGGATTGGGAACGACCGTCGTTGTCGGCTGCTCCTACGTAAAGGCAAGGCTCTGCCCGCGCAAGGAGAATTCCCTGGAGGATTTCTATATTAACCGCTTCGGCAAGAAGCTGTACTCCATGTTCTTCGAGCACTACACGGAGAACCTCTGGGGGCGGCACCCCTCGCAGATTGATCCGTCCTGGGGAGCGCAGCGCGTGAAGGGCGTGTCGATTTCTGCAGTATTGAAGGATGCACTGGGCAAGACCTTCCATAAGAAGAACCGCAAGGTGGAGACCTCGCTGATCGAGGAGTTCAGCTATCCAAAGCTCGGACCCGGTGAGCTCTGGGATGTCACCGCAGAGGAGGTGCGAAGGCTCGGCGGGACGATTCTTACGGGAGCGAAGGTTACGAAGATCCTCAAGAATGCGGAGAATACGCTCACGGGCGTCGTCTATGAAAAGGACGGACAGGAGGCTACAGAGAACGGCGATTATGTGATTTCCTCCATGCCCATCCGCGATCTTGTGGAGGGCATGAACGATGTTCCGAAGGACCCGGCCCGCATTGCGGCGGGACTTCCGTACCGGGATTATATGACGGTCGGCGTTCTGGTGAATCACCTGAATCTCGTCAACAAGACGAAGAACAAGACCATCGGGAACATTGTGCCGGACAACTGGGTTTACGTACATGACCGGAGTGTTACCATGGGAAGATTCCAGATCTACAACAACTGGTCGCCGTATCTGGTGAAGGACTTAGAGCACACCGTATGGCTGGGCCTGGAGTATTTCTGCACGGAGGGCGATTCTCTCTGGAATATGGACGACGATGCATTTGCACAGCTCGGCATCGAGGAGATGGTGAAGCTGGGACTCATCAGCGGCCGGGAAAACGTTCTGGATTACCACGTGGAGCGCGTGAAAAAGGCATATCCCGCGTACTTTGACACCTACGATGAGATGGATACGCTGCGCGAGTACCTGGACACCATCCCGAACCTGTTCTGCGTCGGACGAAATGGTCAGCACCGCTACAACAACATTGACCATTCCATGTGCACCAGCTTTGAGGCGGTGAAGGATATTGTGGCCGGCAGAACGGACCGCTCCAATGTGTGGAGCGTCAATACGGAGAAGGAATACCACGAGGCGGCGCAGGAGAATACGGTCGAAGTAGATTAGGAGTGATAGATACATGAGCATTCGCATCAGCAGTTTTCTGGGAAGATTCGGGTTTGAGGCAAGACGAATTGCCCCTAACCTCGCCAGCAGCGCCTATCTGAAGCTGCAGTTCATGACGCGCGGAACCATTCAGGATCAGTACATCAAATGGTTCATGGAGCAGAAGGAGACCCCGAAGCCCCAGGTCGTGAACATCGAAACCATCAACCGCTGCAATTCCACCTGTGCCTTCTGCACGGCCAACGTTCATGCGGAAAAGCGTCCCTTCATGAAAATGGATGAGGAGCTGTACCATTCCATCATTGATCAGCTGGCCGAGTGGGACTACGAGGGCCATCTGACGCTGTACGGCAACAACGAGCCGCTCCTGGATACGAGAATTGTGGAGCTGCACAGATATGCAAGGGAGAAGCTCCCGAAGAGCTTTATCTTCATGTCCACCAACGGACTGATCCTGACCTTGGATAAGATCCGCCAGGTACAGCCCTATGTGGATCAGCTGATCATCAACAACTATGCCAATGAGTATAAGCTCCACGACAACATCAAGGAGATCTATGACTACATTCGCGGGCATGAGGATGAGTTCAAGGACATCGAGATCGTCATTCAGATGCGGTATCTGCAGGAGGTTCTGACGAACCGCGCAGGCTCCGCTCCGAACAAGCAGAGCACGCCGAAGGAATACACGCAGTCATGTCTGCTGCCGTTTACGGATCTCTGGATTACGCCGAACGGACAGGTCGGCATCTGCTGCTGCGACAATCTGGAGGTAACCAATCTGGGTGACCTGACAAAGGAATCCCTGAAGGACTGCTGGAGCGGCGCGAAGATCACGGCGGTCCGCAAGGCGGTTGCGAAGGGGAGAAACCAGTATCCCTTCTGCAAGTCGTGTGACTTCATCGACGCCGGCTTCCGCAACCAGATCAGCAAGAAGATTCTGGCCGGCGACGTGGAGGGGGCAAACCGCACCGGCGGCGAGGAAAAGAACGATAAGAAATCCAGATAAGGCAATAAAAAACCGGGAAGAATCCACATTCTTCCCGGTTTCGTTTATCTGTTCAGCATATATACCTTATACCGCAAGCTCCTTGCCGGTCAGCAGGCGGTAAGCCTCGAGGTACTTGGCAATGGTCTTATCGATGATCTCCTGCGGAAGATCATAGCCGCTGTCCGGATTCGCCTTCAGCCAGTCGCGAACGAACTGCTTGTCAAAGGACGGCTGAGAGTGTCCGGATTCGTATCCCTCCAGCGGCCAGAAGCGGCTGGAATCCGGTGTGAGCATCTCGTCGCCGAGAATGAGCTCGCCGTTCTCGTCCAGGCCGAACTCGAACTTGGTGTCGGCGATGATGATGCCCTTGGACAGTGCATAGTCTGCGCACTTCTTATAGAGGGCAATGGTTGCATCCTTAATCTTCACAGCGTACTCCTCGCCGTGTCCGGGGAAGGTCTTCTCCAGCACCGGGATGCTCTGCTCGAAGGAGATGTTCTCATCGTGGTCACCGATTTCTGCCTTGGTGCTGGGCGTGTAAATGGGCTCCGGCAGCTTGTCGCACTCCTTCAGACCTGCAGGAAGCGCAATGCCGCAGACGGTTCCGTTCTCCTGATAGCTTGCCCAGCCGGAGCCGGTGATATAGCCGCGGACGATGCACTCAATGGGAATCATGGTCAGCTTGCGGCACTTCATGCTGCGGCCGCGGAAGGCGTCCGTGCGGAAATATTCCGGCATGTCGGCAACATCGACACTTTCCATGTGATTCGGAAGGACATCCTTTGTATAATCAAACCAGAACTTGGACATCTGCGTCAGGACACGGCCCTTGTCCGTCACCTGATTCTTAAGGATTACATCAAACGCAGAGATGCGGTCGGTGGCGACCATGATCAGAGAATCGCCGATGTCGTAGATCTCGCGAACCTTACCCTCTTTAACAGGACTAAACTGCTCCATTTGTTCCTCCTTTTGTGAAGCGCCTCTGGCTAGCCGCATCGAGGATTTGCAAAACAAATTCGAGATGCGGGCCAAATAGATACTGAAAAATAATATCCGTACCGGTTCAGCATCCGCTGCACCGGGGCATTCCGAAGGAAGCCCGGGATGGATGCCAAGCGGCTGCTGATAACCTTAGTATAGAATTTTCTGAAATGAGGGCAAGGCAATTTTGCCGATCACACCGATCCATTTGAAATCTTTGGTACTTTTGTTGGAGAAACTGCAATATGCGGAATACAACCATAGGCATTCTGGCACACGTAGATGCCGGCAAAACAACGTTATCGGAGAGCCTTCTGCAAAAGGCGGGAGTCCTGCGGACCTGCGGCCGGGTTGACCACGGCGATGCGTTCCTGGATACGGATCCCATGGAAAAAAGGCGCGGCATTACCATCTATTCCAAAATCGCAAGGTTTGAGGCAGCAGGCCGCCCCTTTACCATTCTGGATACTCCGGGACACGCCGACTTCTCGCCGGAGACGGAGCGGGCACTGCGCGTTCTGGACGCAGCGGTTCTGGTGGTCAGTGCGGCGGACCTTGCAGCGCAAAGCGGTGCGGATCCGCAGGTGAGACTTCTGTGGAAGCTGCTGCAGCACTATGGAATCCCGACCGTTATTTTCCTGAACAAGCTGGATCAGTTTCAGACTCCGGAGGAGGAAGAAAAGCGGGGCGGGAAGGCGGCAGGCTCCGGATACGGAGAGCGTTTTGTGTCGTTTTTTGAGCTTCTGCAAAAGGACTTCGGAACGCAGCTGGTGCCCTTTGACGAGCGGCATCTGTGCGAGGAGAATGCCGAGTCCGTCGCAGTCTGCGAGGATGGGCTGTTGGAGCGTTTTTTAGAGGGCGGAACAGTTGCGGACGAGGATGCAGCAGAGCTGTTGCTGTCCGGAAGGCTGGTGCCGGTGTATGGCGGAAGTGCTTTGAAGGGAGAGGGCGTAGAGGCTCTTCTGGAAGGACTCGGACGCTATGTGTGCACAGAGAAGAGAACGAAAGAGGCATCAGCAAAGGCCGGTGGGACGGGGCCTTCGGGAGCGTCCTCGGAGGAGCCCTTCGGCGCGTTGGTGTACAAGGTGACAAGAGAGAACGGTACGCGTCTTACCTGGATGAAGGTCACCAGCGGGACGCTGGCCATCCGGGACGTCGTGCAGGAAACGGTGCATGGGACTGCTGCTGTGCTGCCGGGGAGCGGTGCCGGTAGCGCGCGTGCAGGCGGGAACGAGGAGGCCGCCGGCGCGGAGAATTCCGAAGTGGTCTGGGAGGAGGACGAGGATCCGGCGGAGGAGCCGGAGACGACCGCTGCAGAGAAGATCAGTGAGCTGCGCCTGTATTCCGGAGAGCGTTATCAGCAGGTCACAAGGGTGTCCGCGGGCGAGATTGTGGCGGCTGCAGGGCTCTCTCATACACTGGCAGGAGACGGACTTGGAGTCGAGAAGGACCAGAAGGAGGAGCTTCTGACGCCGATCCTGTCCTGCGCTGTCACGGCAGAGGATCGGTTCGGAAAGCCGGTGGATGAATTCACATTGATGAAGGCGCTGCGGGAGCTGGAGGAGCAGGAACCCATGCTGCAGGCAGCCAGGGATGAGAACGGCGATCTCACGGTCCGGATCATGGGACCGATACAGATCGAAATCCTGCAGAATACGCTGCGGGACAAATACGATCTGCGCGCCAGCTTTGGGCAGGGGAGCATTATTTATCAGGAGACCATTGCCTCTGCCGTGGAAGGTGTGGGACATTTTGAGCCGCTGCGCCATTATGCGGAGGTGCACCTTCTGCTGGAGCCGGGCGAGCGGGGAAGCGGCATTGTCATCGAGAACCGGTGCCTGCCGAACATGCTGGAGAGGAACTGGCAGAATCTGATCCTCTCGCAGCTCTCTTCGAAGCGGTTTAAGGGCGTACTGACAGGCTCTGGGCTCACGGATGTGCGCATCAGCCTTCTGGGCGGAAAGGCCAGCCAGAAGCATACGAGCGGCGGCGATTTCCGGAAGGCTGCCTTTGCGGCGGTCCGGCAGGGCCTGATGATGGCACAGAACATACTCCTCGAGCCGGTGCTGGGCATCACGCTGGAGATTCCTGCCGGGTGCGTTGGGCGGGCGATGACGGATATTTCGCAGATGCACGGAGCCTGCCAGCCGGCCGAGTTTATCGAGGAGACGGCGGTTCTGACGGGAACGGTTCCTGCCTCGAAGCTAGGCGACTATGCGGTGACGGTGGCGGGGTACACCGGCGGCCGGGGGCATCTGAGCACAGCGTTTAAGGGCTATGCGCCCTGCCACAATGCACAGGAAGTGATCGAGGAGAAGGGCTACGATCCGGATGCGGACCGGAGAAACCCCTCCTGGTCGGTGTTCTGCTCGCACGGTGCAGGGACCGTAGTGACTTGGGACCATGTACGGGAATACATGCACGTGGACACCGGATGGCGTGCATCAGCGGAAGAGAAGGATGCCTTTTCGGGTGCAGGAGCCGGGAGCATGGCGCAAGGCGGCGGAGCGCCTGCCGGGAATCCGTGCGGCGGTGCGCGGGAAACGGAGGCACAAAACGCGGGCGCCGGAGCTCTTCGCGGGAGGAAGGCCGATGCAGGGACTTCTCAGGACTTCAAGGAGCGGGAGAAGGCGTTCCTTGCCGAAGAGGAGGAGCTTCGCCGAATTTTTGAGAAGACGTACGGACCGGTGACGCAGTCTCTTGTGCATCCGGACAATGCAAGGAAACGGGTTTACGGTCTGGTGCTGCCGTCGGAGGAGAAGGCAGCAGGAGAGTCGGCAGGCAGCGGCGGTGCGGCCGGAGCCGGCGGCACCGCAGAGGATAAATCCGGTGCAGCCGGGAACAACGATGCGGCAGGAGCGGCTGCAAAGGGAGCCGATGGCCGGAAGGATGGCCGGGAGGCAGACAGCAGAGCGCGGAACAGGAACAGTAAAAAGGGCGATCCGCAGCAGGAATTTCTGCTCGTGGACGGGTATAATATTATTTTTGCATGGACAGAGCTGAAGGAGCTGGCAGCCGTCGATATCAAGTCCGCCAGGGACCGGCTGCTGGACATCCTCTCGGATTATGCCGGTTACACGGGCAAGAATGTGATTGCGGTCTTTGATGCCTACCGGGTGCCGGGCGGAAAGGGCGAGTATTACCGTTACCATAACCTGGACGTGGTCTTTACCAAAGAGGCGGAGACGGCGGACTTATACATTGAGAAGACGGCCCACCGGCTCTATCCGAAGAATAAGGTGAGCGTTGCGACGGGCGACTATGTGGAGCAGATCATTATCTTCGGAGCAGGTGCCGTGCGGCTCTCGCCCAGAGGACTTCTGGAGGAAATTCTGTTCGCCGGCCGGGAGCTGAAGGAACAGTATGTAACGGGAGAGGACTGAAGCCGGACGGAGTTCTTTGGCAGACATTGTGGATTGTGAGTTATATCGATATAAAACGGAGAATGTAATGAAGGAAACAACGAAAAAAAGCAAATCGGCATGTCCCTACAGCCGGCAGTGCGGAGGGTGCACGCAGATTGATGTGCCGATGGAGGAGCAGCTGCAGGAGAAGCAGCGCCTGGTGCAGGAGTGTGTCGGGGCGTTCGGCCCGGTGGAACCGATCATCCGGATGAAGAATCCGTACCGCTACCGCAACAAGGTGACGAGTATGTTCGGACTGGACCGCAAGGGGCATCCGGTATGCGGCGTGTACCGGGCCAGATCCCGGGAAATTGTTCCGGTGAAGGACTGCCTCATCGAAAACCGGCAGGCGGACCGGATTGTTCAGACGGTGTATGAGCTGCTGCCGTCCTTTAAGCTGCGTGTGTACGATCCGGTAACCGGATACGGCACGCTGCGCGCCGTGCAGATCCGGACAGCACACGTTACGGGAGAGATACTGGTGACCGTTGTAACGGCGGGACCCATGTTCCCGTCCCGCAGCCATTTCGCCAAGGCATTGAAGGAGAAGCATCCGGAAATCACCTCGATCGTGCAGAACATCAAGGACAATGACAGCTCGATGGTGCTCGGAGACAGGGAGAAGGTACTCCTGGGGAAGGGATACATCGAGGATGAGCTCTGCGGAAAGCGGTTCCGAATTTCCTCGCGGTCGTTTTACCAGGTGAATTCCCTGCAGACGCAGAAGCTCTACCGCATCGCCATTGATGCAGCAGGACTTCGCGGAAAAGAGCGCGTGCTGGACGCATACTGCGGCATCGGCACCATCGGAATCTGTGCGGCGGATCAGGCAAAAGAGGTGCTGGCGGTCGAATTGAATGAGGATGCGGCCCGGGATGCGCGCGACAATGCCGCAAGAAACCACGCGGACAATGTAACCGTGTACCGGGAGGATGCCGGCCGCTTTATGCAGGAGATGGCAGCGCAGGGCGAGAAGGCGGATGTTCTGCTCATGGATCCGCCGCGCAGCGGTGCTTCGGAAGAGTTTTTGCAGGCAGCGCTTACACTGACGCCGCAGAGGATCGTCTATGTATCCTGCAATCCCGAAACGCTGGGACGGGATCTGGAGATCCTCACCAAGGGCGGCTACCGGATGAAAAAGGCAGTGCCGGTGGATATGTTCCCGTTTACGAAGGAGGTAGAAACCGTATGCCTCCTGCTGCGGTGATGGGAAAGAAAAGGAATGGATAAAAAGCAGATCGTTGATAAGATTGCCGCGTGTCTTGGCGGCAGGGATAATATTGTCTCCGTCACCAACTGCATGACGAGACTGCGCGTTGTGGTGAAGGCGGACGATCCGGTAAGGGAAGCGGAGCTGGAGAGTATCGAAACGGTTCTTGGAGTGGTACATGACAGAGCACGGTCCTATGAGGTTGTGGTTGGACCGGGGAACAGCCGCACTTACGCGGACATCTGTCATGAGATGGGACTTCCGGCAGCGGCCGTCACCGCCGGAGACTGGAAAGAGAACAAAGCGGCTCTGCGGGCAGGGCAGAAGTCCAATAAGATAAAAGACGGCCTGAAGACGCTGGGCGATATTTTCGTACCTTTAATTCCGGGGATTATTGCGGCAGGCATATGTGCAGGGCTCGCATCTCTGATCGCGCAGCTGGTGCCGGGCTATACGGACATAAAGGGCTGGTACCTTGCTTATCGGATCCTTACGCTGGTTCATACTTCATTTATGACCTATATAGCTGCATGGACAGGGTATCGCGCGGCAGAGCGGTTTGGGGCCACGCCGATACTCGGCGGAATGTTGGGCATGATCACATCCATGCCCGGCATCGATGAAATCGCCCAGGTCCTGGGGCTGTATGATGCTGAAATACCCTTGAATTCCATTCTGAAGAGCGGCAAGGGCGGTGTACTGGCGGTTGTCTGCGGCGTATATGTGCTGGCAATTGTTGAAAAGGCAATCCGCAGACGGATGCCTGCGAGTGTGGATGTTATTTTCACTCCGTTCTTGGCACTGGTGATCTGTACGATTCCGCATGTTCTGGTCATTATGCCGGTCTTTGGTTTTCTGTCAAACGGCATTGCCTGGTTTTTCAGCGAGGCCTGCCTGTCGGAGAGCCTGATCGTCCGGCTGCTGGTCGGATATGCTGCAGCGGCGCTGTTTCTTCCGATGGTTGCGGCCGGTATGCATCACGGCATGGTGGCACTGTACACCGTGCAGCTCCAGACACTCGGATTTGTAACACTGTACCCTGCATTATGTATGGCCGGAGCGGGACAGGTAGGAGCGGCGATTGCAATCTATGAAAAGGCAAAGCGTGTCAGGAATAAAAAGCTTTGCGCGGTCATTGCAGGGTCTCTTCCTGCCGGATTTCTGGGAGTCGGAGAGCCTTTGATTTACGGCGTCACATTGCCTATGGGACGGCCGTTTCTCACAGCCGGCCTTGGCGCGGGCTTTGGCGGCGCGTTTGTCATGGCGTTTCAGGCGGCAGCTACGACCTGGGGACCGTCCGGACTCCTGGGGGTATTTGTTATGACGGCCGGCAGGGGCGGCGCAGTAAAGAGCATGGCTGTTTATCTGATGGGACTTTTTATTTCCTATGCCATGAGCTACCTGATCACAAGGGCTGCAATCAAGGACAGCAACGCCGCACATGCACTGGGCGGCGTGACTGCGGAGGGGTATGAGAATACAGAGAATTCGGATACCGCTGCGGAAACCGAAAATACAGCGCATACGGATACTGCTGCGGAAGCAGTAATTGCCGCAGATGCTTCAGAGAACAATGCTGCGGATGCTTTAAGGATAAAGGACAACACCGCGATGCACGGCAATCACAGAAGGGTGAAGCACGGAGAGCCTGTGCGCTTTGGATTTGATGCATCGGTTCGGTTCGAATATGTGATAAAGGATCCCGTCGGTATTCATGCAAGACCGGCAGGCGAGCTTGCAAAGTTCATCAATGGTCTTGGGTGTGACGTGATATTCAAAAACGGAGAAAAGACCGCATCCGGCAAAAGCGTCATCGAGCTGATGATGCTGGGCGCAGATTGCGGCAGAAGGCTGGAAATCGGCATCACCGGTTCGGGAGCAGAACGCGCCATGCAGCAGCTGAAGAAATTTATGGAAGAAAGACTGTAAAGAAAACGGATATGAAAACATTTACGTGCAAGGTAGCGCAGAAGGGCTTTTATGCCGGACCGGTATTCTGCACCCGTGTCGCTGCTGCGAAGGACAAAAAGACCGGCCATCCGGAACGGGAACTGGAAAGGCTGAGGGGCGCCGTCGTTTCGCTGAGAAAGGAAATCGAGCGGCAGCATCTGTCGGGAAGCAACGAGGAAATACAGGAGACGGTGCTGTCAATTCTGTCGGATGAGATCTTTGCGGACAGAATCGAAAAGAAGATAAAGGAGGATTCTTATACCGCAGAGACGGCCGTCTATAAGGCCGGGCAGGAGCTTGCAGAAGAACTTGAGAAGTTTGATTCCGAATATATCCGCTCCAGGCAGGACGATATTCAGGGAGTTGCACGACAATTGATTTATGTTCTGAAGGGGAAGGATCACGGGCCGGAGGAAACCTGTGCCATCTGTGCTGCGGAAATCAGCCCGTCTCAGATTTCTTCCATCCCTGAGGATAAGATCGGCGGCCTGCTGACAGAAAAAGGCTCTCCAAACTCTCATGCCTCGATCATGGCGGGCAATATGGGAATCCCTTATCTTTACGGCAATGCCGAGGCTGTGGCTGCTGCGGAAAAAGCCCGGTTTATCATTCTGGATTCCGATTCTGCTGTCGTCATTACAGATCCGGAGGAGAGCGTCCGCAGGGAAGCGGAAGCGCGCATGGCGGCTGTCCGGAACCGCAGCAGAAAGGCGGCGCAGGAGAAAGGCGCGGATTCCATAAAATGCCGCACCGGAATCTATGCCAATATCAAGGGACCGGAGGATATCGAGGCGCTGCTTGATTCAAAAGCGGACGGAGTAGGACTGTTCCGGACCGAGTTCCTGTTCCTTGGAACAGACACAATTCCAACAGAGGATGAGCAGCTGGAGGCTTATCAAAAGGTCCTTGCAGCCATGGGAGAGAAGGAGGTCATTATCCGGACGATGGACATCGGCTCCGATAAAAGGGTTCCATGGCTGGACCTTCCGGAGGAATCCAATCCGGCACTGGGACTGCGCGGCGTGCGGGTATCGCTGGAGCGAAAGGACCTGTTCCGTACACAGCTTCGCGCCCTGCTCCGGGCAGGCACCGTTGGCAATCTGAAGGTAATGTTTCCCATGATCTCAGGCACATGGGAAATCGATGAAATCAAGGAGTTCATTGAGCAGACAGCAACAGAACTTGAAGCAGAAGGAGTCCCTTACCGGATTCCGCCGCTGGGGATTATGGTGGAAACGCCGTCGGCTGCCGTGTGTGCAGATAAGCTGGCGGAAAAGGTGGATTTTTTCAGCATCGGAACCAATGATCTGACGCAATATACGCTCGCGTTGGACCGGGAGGCCAGAGGACTTGACCGGTATTATCGGCCGCACGATGACGCTATTTTTCGTCTGATTAAGATGACCGCAGACGGTGGCCATAAATACAACGTGCCCACGGGCGTCTGCGGGCAGCTTGCTGCCGACAGGGATGCGGTGCTGCGGCTTATAGAAGCGGGGGTCGATGAGCTTTCGGTTCCGGTTTCCAAAGTGAAGGCAACAAGAGCGCTTGCAGTGGAAGCGGAGAAGCTGTTGTCACAGAAGAACATGCAGAAGGTGGCTGCGGCTGCGGACGGAGAGCTCATTCCGCAAAGTGAAATCCCGGACCCTGTATTTGCCGGCGGAACGATGGGCGAGTGCTTTGGAATCCTGCCGGAAAACGGCTGCATTTACGCGCCGGCGGACGGAACAGTGCTGAGCATTGCGCAGACCGGCCACGCCATTACGATTTCCGCGGATGACGGAAGACAGATTCTGATTCATGTCGGAATCAATACGGCTTCTCTTGAGGGAAGAGCATTTCGCCTGCATGTTAAAACCGGCGACCGGGTGAAAGCAGACCAGCTTCTGATGGAGGCGGATCTGCATATGATTCAGGCAGCCGGATTGTCGCCGATTGTGGTCGTAGCGCTGCTCTGATTTCTGTAACAGAATGTTCATATACTGTTCATGTGTACCTGACACCTCAGCCGACACCTCAGCCTATCGACACCGCTATCTCTGTGCGTGGGACGCCTCCTTGTCCTCGTACATCCGGCGGTCAGCGATGGTGCAGACTTCCTCCGGATTGGTGCTGTCGGCCGGACAGACGGCGAAGCCGCAGCTGATGCCGACCCGGAGCGTGAGGTCGCCGATGTGCATGGGCTGGCAGACCAGCCCTTTGATCTTGTCGATTTTCTGCCGGCAGAGTGATTCCGACATGGCATCTCCGGCGATCACAGCAAATTCATCACCGCCGATGCGGAAGGCATAATCGGTGCTGCGGATGCATGCCAGAAGCCGCTGGGCGGTCTCCTTTAATACCTTGTCTCCCACATCATGTCCATACGTGTCGTTGATGGGCTTGAAGAGGTCCAGATCCATATAGAACAGCGTAAATCCCTTGTGCGTGTCGCGAAGATAGCGCAGCAGCGTTTCATAGTAGCGCTTGTTGAAGAGCCTGGTGAGGGCATCTGTGTTGGCGATGCTCTCCAGCTCATGCTGTGCGCCGATGTCCTGCGCGAAGAGCATGATTTTGGCTGCCTTGCCGTTCGCAAAGGAAAGCGGCACGACATTCATGACCAGGAACACATGCTCGTCTCTTGAGCTGTACTCAAACCGCACCGTATCCTCCGGCGTCTTCAGGAGGGACTGCAGGTGCTCCTTGGAGAGCATATTGGTGATTTTGGCGTTGTTGTCCTCCGTGAGGACAGAGTAGCGGGCGGAGATTCCGTTTACGAGGTCCTCGTATCGCCCGGAGGCGGGATACAGGGGCGTGCCCTTATACTCCCGATATTCGTAGGTGCCCTTTACCAGATCGCAGTAGGCATAGCGGTCCACAGCCCGGGTAATTCCGGAGAGAAGCTGATCGGACAGATCCTTTTCCAGCGAGAGATCCTTGAGCACCTGGTGCTCCCTCTGCAGAAGGACCTTGCTGCGGCGGTCTATGATAGCTGCAACCAATATGACAATGCAGGCCATAGCGAAAAATATGATGATGGCCGTCCACAACTGAACATGGCGGAACGATCCCTCTACGACCTTTGCCTGCACCAGACCGACCATGGACCAGTCCTGCATGCCGGTCGGCAGATAGATCAGGTAATAGTCGATGCCGTTGTAGGTCACCCGAAATCCTCCCTCCTCCTGATCGGAAAGAGCCTGACGGAGCGCAGAAGCATCGGATTCCGAGGGGAAGGCCGCATGCGCGTCCAGATAATCAGGGAGGTTGTCTACGTAATCGGTGATCTCCGTCTTCTGCGTCACGGACAAAACGACATTGCCGGAGGCATCCACGATGTAGCAGTCGCTTTTGCCGTTGAATACGGAAGGACACAGCGTGGCTTCCAGTGTGCTGTTGTCATAGCTTACCGCGAGACCGGTATACGTGATGCCGCCGACGAGAAACGGCTGAATGGGTACCGCGAACAGGACGCGCCGTACGCCGCCGGAGGAGGTATAGCTGGCGACGACGGGGCCATCCTGTGTGTACAGCATCTGAAACGCTGCCGACGCATTTTCGGCATCGCCGGCCCGTCCGGCCATGGTGGTAAACTGATTGGCTTCGTTAAACAGAAAGAAATCGGAGAATCCCCACGTCTGCTTTTCCTGGAAGAACGCACTCCAGTCGTCGGCAAGCGTTTCGTCATCGGTGAGATGACGAAGATACCTTTCCCAGTCGGAGAGACAGTTCCAGTTGCGGTTGGCGAACATGGTAAAGGTCTGATTCACCTGGGTGTAGGTGGAACACAGATTCCTGGTGGTGTCACACGTAATCTGCCGGTTGATTTTCCGATTGTAAAGAACGATCGAGGAGAGCATAAGGACGATCAGGAGCAAGGAGATCCGGAAAATGCGGCTGTTCATCTGCTCGCTGAAGGTGTGTATGCTCTTTTTGAATATTTTTTTCATGAAGTAACCAACCCAAAAATCAATACGGATGCTGCCGAGTTTTGAATAGTGTAGCAAATGTGATTTTAACATACCATAAAAAGTGACCGCTAACCGCCCGGCCTGATTTATTTCGTAAAAGGACGAAATTTGGTATAAGATAGTAAGAACGCCGCATTCGCAAAAGGAAGGCTGCGCAGCAGCCAAATGACAGGGTTATTTATGACAGAAGAACTACACAGCAGCAAAATACAGACGTTCCTGCGCCGCGCGGCCAGGCTACAGCTTCCTCTGGAGCGGTATGTTTTCCCGGTCCTTGTTTTCCTGTGGCCATTATGGGGAACCTGGCAGGGCGTGGATGTCAGTGATGCGGGATACAGTCTTGCCAATTACGAGTGGCTTTCGGAGGGGATGTGGTATTATGCCACATTCCTTGCCAATAAGCTGGGCGCGCTTTTGATGCTCCTTCCGGGAGGGAGCGGCCTTTTCGCCATGAATGTCAAGTGCTCGCTGCTGATCTCGCTGGCGGCACTGGCTGCGTATTACAATCTGCAGCGGCTGATGCCGGGCTGGATGGTCTTTCTGGGAGAAATGCTGGCCATCTCTGTGTTCTGGTGCCCGTCGGTTATTCTCTACAATACGCTGAGCTATGTGCTCCTGACCCTTGCGTGCCTTTGCCTGTTCCGGGCGGAGAGCGGCGTTCCGAGAATCCGGGGCTGGTATATGGCGGCCGGTGTTTTCCTGGGGCTGAATGTATTCGTCCGATTCTCCAACCTCCTGCAGGCGGTGCTGATCCTGGCGGTGTGGCTGGAGGAGCTGTGGTCGAGGCGCTCGCGGCAGCAGGCGCTCAGGGACACCGGAAGGTGCATTCTGGGCTATGCGGCCGGCGCGGCAGCAGGCTTTTTATGGACGGCAGCAGAGGGTGGCTTCGGCGCCTGGCCGGAGGCCATTGCGGAGCTCTTCGGCATCGGCGGTGACTATACCTTCGGCGAGATGCTGCGGACAACGCTGGATGCGTACGAAACAGCAATCTGGTGGATGCTGATCATGGCTGCCTGCGTCATTGCCGGGATGTTCTTTTATGCCATGCCGATTCTGCGGCGGCACCGGTACTGGAAGCATGCGGTTTACCTTGCCGGTGTGGCCGCCCTGTTCCGCCTGTACTGGGGGAGAGGTGCCTTTACCACCAATTACCAGGACTATTGGTGCATGTTCAACCTGGTCATGATGTGTCTTGTTCTCACGATCTTTCTGGATGTTGTGGGACTGTGCGGGGGCTTCGGCGCGACGGCGGACGAGCGGTTTCTGTCGGCGCTTTCGCTCCTTTTGATTCTCATTCTCCCGTTCGGCTCCAACAACTATACGTTTCCGATTCTGCTGGATCTGTTCGTGATCGCACCGTTTTCCTTGTGGATGTTCCGCCGGATCTGGCAGGAGTTCCGACACCGCGAGGTGCATTTCCCGCTGCAGTGCATGGCGCTGGTGCTGATCGCGGCTGTGCTGGTGCAGGGCGGACTGTTTCATATGAATTACTCATTCCGGGACGGGACGGACGGCACCAGGAAAAATACGGTGGTGCAGGCCATTCCGGCGGCTGTGGGGATGCATACCACGCCGCAGAATGCGAAGGAGCTGGAGGGTATGTATGCCTATCTGGAGGGCAATGCACTGACAGAGCGGACGCTTTTGACCTACGGCGATATCCCGGGACTGTCCTATCTGTTCCGGATGGAGCCGGGCCTTTCTACGGCATGGCCGGATCTTGCCAGCTACAGTGAGGATCTTTTCCAAAAGGAGATTACGGAGCTTTCCGGCGCGGCGCTGGCAGGACATGCGGATGCGCTGCCGGTCGTCATTATCCGGCACGATGCGGATCACGCCTACTCGGAGAAGGAGCTGAAGGACCTTTCACTCCGGCTGCAGAAGTGGGAGAAGACGGCGGCATCCGATGGGGAAATCCAGGCGGAAGCGCTGACCCTCGAGGAAGCAGAGAACACAGGAGAAGAGAGCGGCCTGGAGCCGCCGGATAACGACAGGATCGGAACGCAGGAAGAAAGAAAGGCGGCATACCTGGAGCAGTACCTGGAGGCCGCAGGCTATCAGACCTGCTATGAGAGCGAACACTACATGGTGAAAATTCCGGTAAGGAGGTAATGCGATGGACATTCGGATCCCTTTTAATATCCCGCCGTTTGTGGGAACAGAGATGGAAAACTTAAGAAAGGCGTGTGAGGTAAACCGCAAGATCTGCGGAGACGGTCCGTTTACCAAGCAGTGCAAGGCGTGGATCGAGCAGCGCACAGGGACGGCAGAGTGCCTTCTGACGACCAGCGGAACCGATGCACTGGAGATGGCGGCGCACCTTTGCCACATTCAGCCGGGGGATGAGATCATCATGCCCAGCTATACCTTCTGCTCCACGGCGGATGCGTTTGTGCTGCGCGGCGGTGTGCCGGTATTCGTTGATATCCGGCCGGATACCATGAATCTGGATGAGACACTGATCGAGGACGCCATTACGGAGAAGACCAGGGCGATTGTAGCCGTTCACTATGCAGGCGTTGCCTGTGAGATGGATACCATTCTGGAAATTGCAAGGCGGCACGGACTTCTTGTAATTGAGGACGCGGCGCAGGGCGTCATGAGCAGCTACCACGGAAAAGCACTGGGGAATATCGGTGATTTCGGCTGCTATTCCTTCCATGAGACCAAGAACTATTCCATGGGAGAGGGCGGCGCCATCCTGATCCGCGACAAGGACCGGATTGACGAGGCGGAGATCCTGCGGGAGAAGGGAACGAACCGAAGCCAGTTCTACCGCGGACAGATTGATAAGTATACCTGGGTGGACTACGGGAGCTCCTTCCTTCCCAGCGAGCTCAATGCGGCATACCTGATGGCGCAGCTGGAGCAGGCGGATGTGATCAACGAGACAAGACTGGCCAGATGGCAGCAGTACTATGGGCGGCTGATGCCTCTGGCCGAGCGGGGCTGCATTGAGCTTCCGGTGATTCCGGAGGGGTGCGTACACAATGCGCATATGTTCTACATCAAGACCAGGGACCTTTCGGAGCGGCAGGCACTGATCGGCGCGCTGCGGGAGAAGGGAATTCTGGCTGTATTTCATTATATTCCGCTGCATTCCAGCCCGGCCGGCGTGAAGTTCGGCCGTTTCCACGGCGAGGATGTCTATACAACGAAGGAGAGCGAGCGGCTTCTGCGTCTTCCGATGTATTATTCTCTTTCCGCAGAGGAAGTTGATGAGGTGGTGGATGGCATCGAGGAATTCTATCAGAACCGCTAGTGTCGGAATCGGTGCGGGAGCGGCGCTGGCCTTTGCGGTGAGCCGGATCGGAGCGCTGTATTACGATCTGAATGACGACTCGCTGATGGCCGAAATCCTCGCGGGGAGCTATACCGGGACGCCGGCGGTGCGGAACATTCAAAGCGGGTATCCTTTGACGCTCCTGCTGGGAGGACTGTACCGCCTCCTGCCGCAGATGGACTGGTACGCCGCGTTCCTGCTGCTGGTCCAGTACGGAGCACTGGTATGCGTGTGGCTACGCATCTGCCGGCAGGAAAAACGACGGGGACGAAGGGCGGCCCTTCTGCTGCTCTCGCTCTTGGCAGCAGGAGCGCTTCTTTTGTACCATTATGTGTTCCTGCAGTACTCGGTGACGGTGGGAATTCTGGGCGCTGCGTCTGCGTTTTTGTTCCTTACGATGAAGAAATTGCGGCTGCGGGAGATCCTGCCGCCGGTCCTTTTGATCTTCCTCGGTTATCTTCTTCGCTCGGAGATGATGCTCTTTGTGGGGCCGTTCTGCGGCCTTGCCTTTTTCATTTCCCTGTGCCGGCTGACGCTCGGACGGGAGCCCGGAAAGGCTGCAGCAGGGAGCTTTGGGAAGTGGTTTGTCACAGTGGGACTGCTCGTCGGTCTGGGACTTTTTGCATGCGAGGCAGGGAACCGGTTCGGGTATCGGAGCGGGGAGTGGAAGACGTTTCTCACTCTTTTTGATGCGAGAACGCAGCTGTATGACTTTGAGTATGTCCCGGACTATGCGGGAAACGAGGATTTCTATCAGAGCATCGGGCTTTCCGGAGAGCAGGTCACCCTCCTGCAGAACTACAACTACGGCCTGGATGATTCCATCGATGCCGAAACGCTGCAGGCGGTGGCGGATTATGCGGCCTCCGTGCGGAGCCGTGAAACGAGCACGAAGGAGCGGCTCTGGGATGCCGTATGGAATTACCGCAGGAGCCTTACGGGGCAGGCAGAGCTGCGCAGCTATGGGGAGAGCCTCTCAAGTCAGCCGGAGAAGCCCTACCGCGGGATTGTCTGCAGCCTGTATCTGCTCGCATTTGCAGCAGGCCTTTGGAAAATTTATTGTGCAGCAAGGCGCGGAAGCGGGCGAAAAAGAGCGCTTTTCCTGCTCGCAGAGCCAGCGGCGCTGTTCGTGATCCGGAGCGGACTTCTCCTCTATCTGTATTACAACAAACGGCCGGTGGCGAGGCTCACGCACAGCGTGTATCTGTGCGAGTCGGTAATCCTGCTGTGGCTGCTGCTGCGTGATCAGGACAGCAGCTATAGTGAGAATCCGGGCGGAATTCCGGACAGGGAGCGCACGGCTGCATGCGGGCCTGCCGCAGCGGCCGGCGGTGCCGGAGACCGGAAGGGGACAAGCGGCAGCCGGTTGGCAGCGGTCAGACTCGCTGTTTTGCCGGCAGCATTGTCTGTGCTCATGCTCTGGGGAATCGCGTGCCAGTGGAAGGTGACCGCGGCAGAGGAGAGCAAACGCGCGGCGAACAATGAAGCCTATGTGCAGCTGCAGGACTACGCAGAGGATCATGCAGAAAATGTCTATCTCCTGGATGTGTATTCCACGGTCAGCTTCTCGGATCCGATCGGAGACGCCGGAAGGGTGCCGGTAAATCTGGAGCTTTTGGGCGGCTGGGCATGCAAGAGCCCGCTGGAGAGGGAGAAGCTTCAGGGGCTTGGCCTGGATACAAAGACGCCCTATCCTTCCGGAACCGGACTCTTTGATGCGCTTCTTATGAACTCGTCAGTCTATGTGGCGGCAGAGACAGGGGCAGACATGACCTGGCTCGAGAATTTCTATGCATCAAGGGATGTGCAGGTGCAGGTGATCCTCGAGGATGTGATTGGGGAGAGCTGGGAAATCTACGCAGTACAGAAATCATGATGTTCAAATGGTCTTTTTTTTCCAATGGATACCGGAGTGCGGGAGCTGCCGGGACGGCTTACGGAAGGAAACAACATGTATCTTGCAGCAGATGATAAAATCGGGATCCGGCCGCTGCGGCTGGAGGATTCGCAGAAAATTGTGGACTGGCGGAACAATCCGAGGGTAAAGAGCCGGTACATCTACCGGGAGGATTTCACGCTGGAGGGCCAGGAGCGCTACTACCGCGAGAAGGTGGAGACAGGACGGGTCGCCCAGTTCATTGCCGAGGAGCTGGCAACGGGACTGGCCTTTGGCTGCGTTGTGCTGGACGACATTCATCCGCAATATGCCGAGTGCGGCAACTGGATCGGAGAGGACGCTGCGGTCGGAAAAGGGTACAGTGCCCGGATGATCCGGCTGGCCTGCCGGTACGGCTTTGAGAGCCTTAGGCTGACGGATATTGTCAGCCGTATTTTTACCGATAATCCGGCATCGCTTCACAGCTATGAGCGGGCAGGATTCCGGGCCGTCGGAATCCTGCCGGAGGTGGAGTGCAGCGACGGCACGCATAAGGATATGGTGTTTCTGCGGCTTGGGCAGCAGGATCTATGATGAGAAAGGGATATTTGTTCAGCGCCCATCTCGAATTTGCCTGCAAGCAGCGGGTTCACGTTGAAATTGGCAGGTGCTGAACAGATACAGAAAAGGAATATGGACAACAGTCAGAATTGGGACAATGCAGCCGGCAAATGGAACAGCATCAGCTTTGTGATCCCCTGCTACCATTCGGAGAAAACGCTTCCGTCTGTGGTGGCGGAAATTGATGCGGCAGCGCAGTCGCTCCCTTTTGAGCGCTACGAGATTGTCATGGTCAATGACGGATCCGGGCAGGAGACAAGAGATGCGATCTGGGGTCTCTGCGCCGAAGAGACGGCGGGAAAGCCGTGCCGGCGCAAGGGGTATGAGCTTGCCCGGAATTTCGGACAGCATGCGGCTTTGATGGCGGGCATCCGGCACGCGGAGGGAGACATCATTGTATGCCTGGACGATGACGGACAGACACCGGCCGCGGAGGTCGGAAAGCTCGTGGATGCCATCTTTGCCGGAGCGGACGTTGCTTATGCAAGGTATGAGCACAAGGAGCATTCGCCCTTCCGGAATTTCGGCAGCTGGGTCAATGAGAAGATGCTGGAAAAGATGCTGAATAAGCCCAGGGATCTGTACGTGAGCAGCTATTTTGCCATGCGGCGGTTTGTGGCCGACGAGGTGCTGCATTATCAGAACTCGTATCCTTACCTTCTGGGACTGGTGCTGCGCAGCACGAAGAATATTGTCAATGTCCCGGTCAATCACCGGAAGCGGGAGGTGGGCAGCAGCGGCTACACCATCGGCAAGCTCCTTGCCCTGTGGATGAACGGCTTTACGGCCTTTTCGGTCAAGCCCCTCCGCATCGGAACGGCAATGGGGGCAGCCTGTGCGGCACTGGCCCTCGTATATGCGGTGTACACCGTCATCAAGAAGCTGGTGAATCCGGCAGTGCCGATCGGATTTTCGGCGCTCATGACGGCCGTTGTTTTCTTCGGAGGCATGACGCTTCTGATGCTGGGACTGGCGGGCGAGTACATCGGCAGGACCTATATCAGCGTGAGTTCGGCGCCGCAGTATGTCATCCGTGAGGAGACCCGGAGCGGTGGAAAAAATGCGGATCTGCATGCCGGGAAGCGCTGCGCGGATACGAAAGAGGATAGCAAGAAATCATGATCATGCGAGTCATCGTAGACAAACAAAAAGCAGCCTGCGCCGTGGTTTTGTGCGTACTTATCGCGGCACTTGCCACCATCTGGCCGATGCGTCTGTACCGGGAGGAGCACGCCTATGCGTCGGGAATCTCGCCCTCAGGTGTCACGGAGACGGTCAGTGAAGAGCAGGATGCCGGTGAATATTTTATTGCACAGCATACGCATCTGCAGACGCTGAAATTCTATGTGGAATCCGTACAGTCGGAGGGGATGGCGCAGTTCCAGCTGTTCCATGTGGAAGAGAGCGGCGCCATGACGCTGACGGCAGAGGAGGAGATTGCACTCCCGGAGGAGGTTCCGGCGTATGCCGCGGTTTCCGTGGATGCGGATATGACGCCGGGAGACACCTATGTCTATACCGTCCGCGGCGTGGAGGGAAGCCGGTTCACGATCGGCACCGAGTCGCAGACACAGGCGCTGGACACCGGAAAGGCTCCCTACTATCAGCTGGGCTTCTATCATGACAGCGGCGTTGAAGATATGGCGATCAAGACCAGCATGGTCTATCGCGTGCCGGAATCCAAGCTCCCGTCGCTGCTCCGGGGCATTGTGTATGCACTTGCCGCTGCGCTTGCGATGGCAGGCGTGCATGTTGTTTTTGCATGGAGCTGCCGGAGGCAGGAAAAGGACGCGCCGGTTACCACCGTGCTGCGCGTGCTGCAGTATACGCTGACGCCGGTTATTGTGCTGGTATCCGGACTGGCGTTTCTTGCCGTGTGGCCGCTGAAGCTGTTCGACGGGCGCATTCTCGATATCCTGATTTACGAGATGGGCATTGTGCTGGCTGCATTGATCAGCCTGTACGGACTCTGGCACAAAAGGCGGCAGGAGCCGCAGGAACAGCAAAAAGGGTGGCTGCGGCACGGCGCCATCATTGTGTGCATTGCCCTGATCATGGACCGCAGCGCGGTCTATATGAATGCCACCAATGATTATATTCACGACACCTCCATGCACTGGATCGTGGCGCTTTTGTGCCTGATCACGCTCCTGATGGGGGACATTGCGTCCGACTGCAGCGCGGCAGCTGCAATTGCGGCCGTGGTTTCTGTGGTGGGCGGCATTGTCTACTGCGTCGGGAATATGGTATCGGCACAGGACCCGGAAATGGCATGGAAGAACGGCGTGATCCTCTCAAGAGCGGCCGCGGTCTGCTGCGCCGCGGTTGCGGTGACGGCGGCCGTGGTCATGCTGATCGACCGCATCCGCAGCCGGAAGGCGAGCGGAACGAGAATTTCCCGATTTCTCATGGTGCCGGTGCTGGCACTTTCTGTCTGGATGCTGATTTTCTTCAACACCAGGCTCTGGATCCCTTTGATGCTGGGAATCTGGGCACTGTTCTACCTGCGGTATCGCTATTTTGAAGGAAGAGAACGGCTCCTGGAGGACCTTTGCCGGGGAATTCTCCTGGATTTTGTATGCAAGGTCATCTACTGCATGCTGCACCGCTACTATCTGGCGTACCTGTACAGCCGGTTTTCCATGCATTTCCATACGCCCACGGTGACGGCGTATTATCTTCTGATTGCGGCCTCGGCGGCCGTGACGCTGTTCATCTGCAGGCTTCGGAGCGTCCGGGGGCAGAGCTTTTCGGAGAAGCTCTCCGGCACGTGGCTGGAGGCACTGCTCCTGGGAATGACCTGCTCCTACATGATGATGAGCCTCACGAGATCCGGAATCGGCGTTCTGGCACTGGTCCTTTTGATGGCGGCCTTTTACTTCGGGAATATTCCGGGGCGCCATGCACTGACCACAAGACTGAAGACGGGCGTTTGTACATTGGCTGCCTTCTTCGTCATTGTATGCCTCACCTTTCCGATCGCGTTCACGGGGCAGCGGATTGTTTCCACGGTCTATGCACATCCCCAGCGCTTTGAGGAGCTGGAGCCGTACGATGACTGGGTGCTCCGGAATGTGACGTGGAACTGCACCGCGTTCATGAACATAGAGATCTTCATTCGTGATTTCGGAAACCGGATTCTTGGCGGTGACATCGGATCGAAAATTTACTACGGAAGAGACTGGTATGTGGCGCAGGGCTACCGCACAGCGGATGCGTCGGAGCTGCAGGAAGAGGAGACGGAGGACACAAAGGGCTGGGCAGCTCCTGCCGGCGGACTGCTCCTCTTGACCAGTCAGGCGGATCTGGAGGACGGCTCCATCGACAACGGAGACGTATCCAACGGGCGTCTGGGCCTGTATCTGGCGTACATCAAGCAGCTGAATCTGACCGGACACGATCAGATGGGCGTCACGCTCCAGAGCGGCGAGGTGGCGGTGCATGCGCACAATATTTTCCTGCAGACCGCCTTTGACTGCGGAATTCCTGCGGGCGCATTGCTGCTCCTTGCAGTATTTGCGATATTCCTGGCGGCGTTCCGCTATGCGAGACGAGAGGGCGTGCGCAATTCCTGTGCGTTGCTGCCGTTCCTGCTGGTGACGGGCTTTGGTCTTACGGGAATGGTGGAGTGGACGTTCCATTTCTGCAATCCGTATACGATTGTGCTGCTGTTTGCCCTGGCGCCGCTCCTGTTCCCGGAAAAGCGCCGGGAGGAGAAGGCGCTGTGAGTGCGGGCCGCCGCGATGCTTCCTTCGGCGCAGTGTATGGGGGCGCGTGCGCACTTGCCTGCACCGCAGGACATATGCTGGAGAAAAACGGTGGGGTGACCCTGCCGTCCGCGGGGGAGACCGCGGCTGCGCTGGCTGTTTGGGCTGTGTGCGGCTTTCTTGCGGCCTTCCTGTGGCGATGGCTGGACCGGCAGGGGGAAAAAAACGCCCTGCCCTGTGGGACGGATGCGAAAATTTGCGGCCGGGCTCCCGGAGAAACGGCGGGGGGGAGATGCGCTGGCCGGGGAGAGGTACGCCGAAAAGCGGCGCTTCTGTGGCTGTTCTTTTTTCTTGTGCAGCTGGCATCGCTCCTGGCGGTGTACCCGGGCTTTTTTGTCTATGACGCGGCGGAGGAGCTCGCCATGGTGCAGACGCGGAGCTTTACCACACACCACCCGCTGCTCCACGTTCTGGCGCTCGGCGGTACGATTCTGGCGATGCACAAGGTGACGGGCTCCTACAACCTCGGCATTTTCTGTTACCTTTTGCTGCAGATGGCGGTGATGGACGCGGTCTTCGTGTGTCTGATCCGGGAAATGGGGGCGTCTGTGCCGGGAAGGGTCATCCGCGGAAAAGGCTGCGGAAGGGAGGCCTTCGGCATTTTCTGGCTGGCGCTTTGCCCGGTGGTTACCATGTTCGTTCTGTGCAGCTGCAAGGACGGGCTGTTTGCCGCGGCCCTTTTGATGCTGGTGCTCTTTTTAAAACGTCTTTTCGGCGGAAGGATAAACCGCACCAATGCGGCCGGCTGCCTCGCCTCCGCGACGCTGATGATGCTCCTGCGCAACAACGGGTTCTATGCCTATGCGGTCTTTCTCGTGCTGGCAGGGGCAGCCCTTCTGGTGAAACGGCGGAAGGAGCGCGGCCGCGCTTTTTCCCGGAGAGGCTGCATTCTCGCGGCGGCCCTTCTGCTGCCGCTGGTGCTCTACAAGGGAGCATCGTTTGGACTTGCATCGGTGCTGCATGCAGATGCCTCCGAGAGTCAGGAAATTCTGACCGTGCCGATCATGCAGCTGGCCAGGGTCTGGGTTTCGGATCAGGATTCCTTTACCGAAGACGAAGTGCTGCTGATGCAGGAGCTGATGGCTCCTGCCGACGGCGGGGAGGAGAATGGGAAACTGGGCTGGGATTATTACAATCCGGTCCTTTCGGATCAGGTGAAGCTCCGCTTTCGCAGCGATGTCTACCGCAGCAATCCGCGCGCCTTCTGGCGTCTGTGGCTTGCCAAGGGACGCGCGCATCCGGTGAGCTATCTGAATGCCTGGCTGATGACGAGCTATGGCTTCTGGGCACCGGAGGCGGTGATCGACTGCTACCGGGGCAATACGGTATATACCTTCACGTATGGGGAGAGCTCGTATTTTGGCTATGAAACGGAGCTGCCGGGAACGAGGCAGAGCAAGGTGCCGGTTCTGGATGCATGGTACCGCTTCCTTTCGCTGGATGCGGCGGCGCAAAGGCTCCCGGTGCTGTCCTGGATCCTTTCTCCGGGCATAATGGCGTTTGTCTATGCCTTCTGCGCGGTCTACCTCGTGCGGTGCAGAAGGGGGCGGATTCTGCTGTCCTGGCTTCCTCTTTTCCTGGTGTGGCTTACGGTCCTCCTGGGACCGTGCGCACTGCCGCGTTATGTTGTATACTTATGGATTGGATTACCCTGTATGATTGCGGATGTCCGGGAGGCTGCGGAGTCGCTGCACGGCGTGAGCTTCGGTACCGGCATCAGTTGAGGTATATATGTTCAAATCGGCAAAAAATACGCAGCAGGAATCGGAGCATACGTTTAATTATGCGAAGTTCTGGCGGCGCATCGTCCTGATTGTATACGATATATTGAGCGTGATTTTTGCGAGTTATTTTTCGCTCCTGATCCGCTATGAGTTTCAGCCGTCGGAGATCCCGGATTACTTCTATCTGCCGGTGATGGATGCGCTCCCGCTCACGATTGCGGTGACGCTCGCCATGTTCTGGCTGTTCCGCCTCTACGATTCGCTCTGGGCCTTTGCGGGAGAGACGGAGCTGCAGAATCTCGTGTTCGCCAATGTATCGGCGGCGGTTCTGAATGTGGGAATTCTGCATCTGAACCGGCACGATGTGCAGGCGGTTCCGAAGAGCTATTATTTTCTCTACATGTTCCTGATGATTTCCCTGACATTTGTCAGCCGGTTTTCCTACCGGTTCCTGCGCGGGGTCAAGCATAAAAACGCCAACCGCAGCAATGCGACGAACGTCATGGTCATCGGAGCCGGAGAAGCGGGGAATATCATTGTCCGCGAGATCCTGAATTCACATTATTCGACGATGAGCCTCAAGTGCCTGATTGACGATTCGCAGGACAAATGGGGCAAATACATTCAGGGCGTCAAGGTGGTCGGCGGCCGTGAGCAGATCCCGGAGGCGGTGCAGCAGTACGACATTGACGAGATCATCGTTGCCATTCCGTCGCTTTCGCGGGCCCAGCTGAAGGGGATCCTGGACATCTGCAAGGAAACCAAGTGCAAGATGCGTACGCTCCCCGGCATTTATCAGCTGGTGAACGGCGAGGTCAGCGTTTCCAAGCTTCATGATGTAGAGGTGGAGGATCTTCTGGGACGGGATCCGGTGAAGGTCGACCTGGATTCCATCATCGGCTATGTGCAGGGAAAGGTGGTCTGCGTCACCGGAGGCGGCGGCTCCATCGGCTCGGAGCTGTGCCGGCAGATTGCGGGGCATCATCCGCGGCAGCTGATCCTGATTGACATCTATGAGAACAGCGCCTATGACGTGCAGCAGGAGCTGCGCCGCCGGTATCCGGATCTGGATCTGGTGGTGCTGATTGCATCCGTTCGGAACGAGAAGCGCATCAACTGGATTTTCGACAAATACCGGCCGGACATCGTCTACCATGCCGCCGCGCACAAGCATGTGCCCCTCATGGAGGTCAGCCCCTGTGAGTCCATCAAGAACAATGTATTCGGCACCTTCA
The DNA here is from genome assembly GCA_963650385.1 of Clostridium sp. CAG:508. GTDB lineage: Bacteria > Bacillota > Clostridia > Lachnospirales > Lachnospiraceae > CAG-791. The sequence continues at coordinate 42,265 of CAVJLL010000010.1, forward strand.
ATACGGCAATGGCAGCTGCGGCCTGCGGCACAGAGCGCTTCGTCATGATATCCACGGACAAGGCGGTCAATCCCACCAACATCATGGGAGCCTCCAAGCGCATCTGCGAGATGATCATTCAGGTGTTCAACCGTCACTATGCGTGCAATTTCGTTGCGGTGCGCTTCGGCAATGTTCTGGGCTCCAACGGAAGCGTCATTCCGCTGTTCAAGAAGCAGATCGCGGCCGGCGGGCCGGTGACGGTGACGGATCCGAACATCATCCGCTACTTTATGACCATTCCGGAGGCCGTTTCCCTGGTGCTGCAGGCCGGCGCCTACGCAAAGGGCGGAGAAATCTTTATTCTGGATATGGGTGAGCCGGTCCGCATTCTGGACCTGGCGGAGAACCTGATCAAGCTTTCCGGCTATAAGGTGGGAGAGGACATCAAGATTGTCTTTACAGGGCTTCGCCCCGGTGAGAAGCTGTACGAAGAGATGCTCATGAATGAAGAGGGCATGAAGGATACGGCAAACCGGCAGATCCACATCGGAAAGCCGCTGGAGATCAACGAGGAGAACTTTTTCGTACAGCTCCAGCGCCTCAAGGAGGCGGCATACGAGGAGTCGCCGGCCATCCGGGAGCTGGTGCGCGAAATCGTTCCGACCTACCGCAGGAACACCGAGGTAAACCGGGAGCGCATTCACGAGGAGCTTGAGAAGCAGCAGAAGCGAATGGAAGCGGGACACGATGACCGCACGCATGAGTCGGAGGTCATCCGCACCCAGCGCTGATCGGCGGATTTCAGCCATGAATCTGTCTGCGGGCAGAGGTTTCACGCTGAAATTCGGCGGGTGCTGAACAGATGAACAGACAGGAGGCAGCAATGAGCGGCAAAATATATCTTTCCAGTCCAACCATGCACGGCGATGAGCAGCGGTTTGTGCAGGAGGCCTTTGACACCAACTGGGTGGCACCTCTCGGACCGAATGTAGATGCCTTTGAAAAGGACATCACATCGTACCTCGGCATCGGCCATGCAGCGGCGCTGTCCGCAGGGACCGCGGCCATTCATCTGGCAGTCCGCCTGCTGAACATTCAGCCGGGAGATGTGGTGTTCTGCACCTCCATGACCTTTGCGGCAACCTGCAATCCGGTGGCCTATGAGAGAGGGCAGCTTGTCTTCATTGATTCGGAGAGAGACACCTGGAATATGTCTCCGGATGCGCTGCGCCTTGCCTTTGACAAATATCCAAGCGTAAAGGCTGTGCTGTGCGCGGATCTGTACGGAACGCCGGCCCGGCTCGACGAGATTGAAGCCATCTGCCGGGAGCACGATACGCCGCTGATCGAGGATGCCGCCGAGGCGCTCGGCAGCAGTTGGAAGGGGAAGCGCTGCGGAACCTATGGAACGTTCGGCATTCTGTCCTTCAACGGCAACAAGATCATTACCACCTCCGGCGGCGGCATGCTGGTGTCGGAGGATGAGGAGGCCATTCGCCATGCGCGGTTTCTCGCCACGCAGGCAAGGGAGCCCGTGCCGTATTACCTTCATAAGGAGCTCGGCTTCAATTACCGGATGAGCAATCTCCTCGCCGGTGTCGGCCGCGGACAGATGCTGCACCTGGATGAGCACATCGCGCAGAAAAAAGCGATTTACCAGTATTATAAAAACGCCTTTGCAGACATTGATGTCATTGAGATGAATCCGTTGGGCGGGCCGGAGGCGGACTGCAACAACTGGCTCTCCTGCATCACATTGAAGGAAGAGTCTGCGGTGAAGCCGATGGATATTTTCGCTGCACTGCAGAAGGAGAACATCGACTCCCGGCCGATCTGGAACCCGATGAACAACCAGCCGGTGTACGAGGGCTGTGATTTTATTGCGGACCCGGAGGGGAAAGAGAGTAAGGCCGGATCCATCTGCATGGATATTTATAATCGCGGGCTGTGCCTTCCCTCCGACAATAAGAACACAGAGGAGGATATGGCGCGCATCGTATCCATCATCCGCGGACTCTTTTAGATCGGAAAACCTCAATGCGGCCGCCCTGAGCGGTGACGAGTATGGAGCATGGCATGATTTATCGCAGAGTTGTCAAACGGATTCTGGACATTATACTGGCTTTGATCGGACTCATTGTGCTGAGTCCGGTCTTTCTGATTGTAACGGTGCTCGTGCGGGTGAAGCTGGGATCGCCGGTTTTCTTTCATCAGGATCGGCCGGGCAGAGACGGGAAGATTTTCGGCCTTCTGAAATTCCGCTCCATGACGGATGCAAGGGATGCCGACGGGAATCTCCTGCCGGATGCCATGCGCCTTCCGAAATTCGGCCGGATTCTCCGCGCAACGAGTCTGGATGAGCTCCCGGAATTCGTGAATATCCTGAAGGGCGATATGTCCTTTGTGGGACCGAGGCCCCTTCTGGTCCGGTACCTTCCCTACTATACCGAGGAGGAAATGCACCGGCACGACGTTCGGCCGGGACTGACCGGATTGGCTCAGATTCACGGCCGGAATGCCCTGAACTGGGAGGACCGGTTCCGGTATGACCTTGACTATGTGGAGCACTGCAGCCTGGCACTGGATGTGTCGATTGTGCTGCAGACGGTCGGAAAGGTGCTGCACCATTCCGGTGTGCAGTCGGGCGCGGAGCAGACCATTCCGGATCTGGACGTCTACCGCAGGGGAAAGGAGCGGCATGAGAACTGAGAAACGGATTCCGCTCTTTGAAAAGGAACTTCCGGAGACACCGATTGTGAAGCTCTCCGGACTTTACGATGGAGAGAGTGGAAATGAAATCTATATTAAGCGGGATGATTTCATTCCGTTTTCCTTCGGCGGCAACAAGGCGAGGAAGGCCGCGTATTTTTACCGGGAAATCCGGGAAAAGCATCCGGATGTCGTCATGACCTACGGCTCGGAGGCATCCAATCACTGCCGGATCATTGCAAATCTGGCGGCGTCGCTGGGGATCCCCTGTCACATCATTTCGGCCGGGGGCGAGGAGTCGGAGAGCGGACGCCCGCTGTTCAACCGGCAGCTGGTCATGCGGTTCGGAGCGAGTGTCGAAACCGTCCCTGTGGAGCAGGTGCACGACACCATTGAGCGCCGGATGCAGGAATTCCGGGATGCCGGGAAAATCCCTTATTTTATCCAGGGCGGCGGTCATGGGAATGCCGGAACGCAGAGCTATGTGGATGCCTTTTATGAGATCCGCCGGCAGGAGGAGTGCATGGGACTGCAGTTTTCCCATATCTTTCACGCAAGCGGAACCGGCTCCACACAGGCGGGGCTCGTCTGCGGGAAGGAGCTGAGCGGCTCTTCGGACCGAATTGTCGGCATCAGCATTGCAAGGACCTGCCCGCGCGGCAAAGACGTGGTGCGGGAGAGCATACTGGATTATTACAGAATGCTCGGCGGACATGCAGAGGGGGAGCTTTCTGCGTGGATGCGCATGGTGAAGCGCACGGCCGCCGCGAATCCGGAAGAGCTTTTCCGAGAGGAGGACCTTATTTTTGAGGACGGATACCGGCTCGGAGGGTACGGCAGCTCCACGGAAGAGGAGAAGGCGTGCCTTACGCAAGTGATGGAGCAAGACGGAATCCCTATGGATACCACCTATGTGGGCAAGGCCTTTTTCGGGATGCTGGAATATATAAAAGAGCACAATATCCGCGGAGAGAAGATACTGTTCATTCACACGGGCGGAACGCCGCTATACTTCGACACTTTATGAGGATTGCGGGAGCGCAGCAATCCGGTATCCGTTGGGGGCGAATTTATGAACCCAACATCATACTATGAATCAACGGGAGAATGAGAGGCAGCGATGCAGACACAGGACAACATCAATATTCTGATTCTGAGCGCGGGAACGCGCAACAAGGTGGTGCAGGCCTTCCGGCAGGCGCTGGCAGGGAAGGGAAAGGTCGTTGCTACCGATGCCTCTGCACTGGCGCCGGCCCTGTACGATGCGGATAAGGCGTATGTGGTCCCCCGGATCACGGCGCCGGATTATCTTGACCGGATCCTGGAAATCTGCCGGAAGGAGAACATCCGCGGAACGTTTTCCCTGATTGATCCGGAGCTTTCGCTCCTGGCAAGGGAGCGGGCACGCTTTGAGGGGATCGGCGTCACCCCGGTGGTCTCTCCGTATGAGCTATGCGAAACCTGTCTGGATAAATACAGAATGTACCGCCTCCTGCAGGAGAAGGGCATCCGGACAGCAAGGTGCTGGACCGGGAAAGAGGAGTTTCTCGCCGCAGCGGCCCGGCAGGAGGCGGCGTTTCCTGTTTTTGTAAAGCCGCAGAAGGGGAGCGCCAGCCTCAACATCAATCTGGTACAGAATCAGGAGACTCTGGAAACGCTCTTTGACAATTATGAGGAGCTCATGATACAGGAGCTGATGCGAGGGCAAGAGTACGGGTGCGACCTGTATGTGGATCTTATTTCCGGCAAATGCACCTCGATTTTCTTGAAAAAAAAGCTCCGCATGCGCGCCGGGGAGACGGACAAATCCGTGTCCGTAAAGGATGAAGTGCTCTTTGCAAAGCTGGCGGCGTTTGCCGAGGAGTGCGGCTTCCGCGGGATGATTGACATCGATCTGTTCCATGATGAGCATGGGATGGAGAATGAGTCGGCGCAGATTCCGGAGGGCGAGTGGTATCTTTCGGAGGTAAATCCCCGGTTCGGCGGCGGGTATCCGCATGCCTATGCCTGCGGCGCGGATTTTCCTGCGCAGCTGGTGCAGAATCTTCAGGGAATCGGGAACAGCCCCCGGATCGGAGACTATGAGACGGGCATTTATATGATGAAATACAACGAAATTGCCATCTGCAGGGAGAGTGAGCTGGTATGAGTGAGAAGAAAACCATTCTGATTCTGGCCAATTCCTCCGGCGGACTGTACGACTTTCGAAATGAGCTGGTAGTAAAGCTCCTGGAGCGCTACCGGGTCGTGGCCAGTCTTCCGGATACGGTCAAGACGCAGCTCCTGGAGCAGGAGGGAGTCGTCGTTGAGATGACCCGCATCAACCGGCGCGGCATGAATCCTGCACAGGACCTTCAGCTATTGCATGCCTACGAGCGGCTGGTCCGCAAATACAGGCCGTCCCTCGTCCTTACCTATACCATCAAGCCGAATGTCTACGGAGGCTATGTCTGCCGGAAGGCGGGGATTCCGTACATTGCCACCATCACGGGACTGGGCAGCACATTTCAGAAGAGCGGACCGCTCCTCATGCTGGTGGAGAGGCTGTATTACGAGGGACTTAAAAAGGCGAGCTGCGTGTTCTTTCAGAACGTGGAAAACCGCCTGATCTTCCGCAGAGCCGGACTCATCCATGGAAAGGACCGTCTGGTTCCGGGGTCCGGCGTCAATCTGAAGGTCTGGCAGCCGCTCCCCTATCCGGAGGGTGAGGGCACCAGATTCCTCTATGTAGGACGCGTGATGAAGGAGAAGGGCATCGAGGAATTCCTGCGGGCGGCAGAGGTGCTGCACTCCGAGCAGGTGACCTTTGCGATCTGCGGGTACTGCGATGAGGATTATCAGGAGGAGCTCGATGCCAGAAGCCTGCGGGGAGAAATTGTGCAGCTGGGCTTCCATCCGGACATGCACGAATACTATAAGGCGTGCTCTGCGGTGGTTATGCCGACCTGGCATGAAGGAATGTCCAATGTACTGATGGAGGCGTCTGCCTGTGCAAGGCCGGTCATTGCGTCCAACATTTCGGGGTGTCGCGAGATTTTTGAGGACGGCGTGACGGGATATGGCTTTGCGCCGCATTCTGCCAATGAGCTGATCCGCACCCTGCGGCACTTTCTGACCATCAACCGCTCACAGCGGGCGGCCATGGGCGAGGCGGCGAGACAGAAGATGGTGGAGGAATTTGACCGCGAAAAGGTGGCGGCCGAGTACCTCGAGGAAATCGAAGCGGCGCTTGCGCCCGCCGGGCAGACAGCCGGGTGATGGAGTTGCCGCTGGCTTGCGCCTCTGACGCTGCGGCCATTGCAGCGGCAGAGGGCCCGAAGAGAACGGATATATGAAGAAAATCGCATTTCATTTAAACTGTCTGGTGCACGGGGGAGCGGAGCGCGTGGTCTCCAATCTGGCGAACAAATTCGCCAGTGAGGGCTACGATGTCTACGTCACCGTGGAGTGGATTGACAAGGACGAGTTCTGGCTGGATCCGCGGGTGCACCACGTCAATGTCGGTCTGAAGCCGGAGGATGAGAGCAAGGGGAGATGGGTGAAGTTCTATCTGCGCATTCATTACCTGCGTCAGTTCCTGAAGGAGGTACAGCCGGACATCGTCTGCGCCTTTATGCATCGCCCGAATTTCCGTGCACTGACGGCAGCGCTGGGACTGAAGGTTCCGGTCATCATCTCCATCCGCAACAATCCTGCACCGTTTTACAGCGCATTTACGGACAAGCTCCAGATCCGTCTCCTGTTCCCGAAGGCGGCGGGCTGTGTCTACCAGACCCAGGAGCAGCGGGAGTTCTTCCGGCCCTATCTGCAGGAGAATTCGCGCGTGATTTTAAACCCGGTGAATCAGAAATACATTGATCTGCCGGACCCGGATTATGATCACCAGGAAAAGGTGGTGGTGCAGAGCTCCCGGCTGGTGGACTTTAAAAATCAGGCGATGCTCCTGCGTGCCTTTGCCCGGGTGCACCAAAGCCATCCGGACTGGTCGCTTAAAATCTATGGACCGGATGCAGAGGATGGAACCAGGGAGAAGCTCGAGGAGATCATCTGCAGGAATGGCGCCAAGGATTGGATGCAGCTGATGGGAGGAACCGACCGCCTCGAGGAGCTGATTCCGAAGGCATCCATTTACACACTGCCCTCGGACTATGAGGGTATGCCGAATGCACTGATGGAGGCCATGGCCATGGGTATGCCGTGCATTTCGACGGATTGCCCCGCGGGCGCTCCCAGAATTCTGATTCAGGACGGCGTCAACGGGCTCCTTATTCCGGTCGGCGATGAGGACGCGATGGCTGCGGCCATTACACGTCTCATTGAGGATCCGGCGCTTCGCAGGCGCCTCGGACAGGAGGCGAGGAAAATCCGGGAGATTGCCGGAACGGATACCATTTACGAGCAGTGGAAGGATTACATGCTGGAGGTGCTGGAGCAGTATCCGGCAAAGAACAGGGCATAAGACGGAGCCGGGCAGGGCGGTCACGGACAGGAGAAAAGCGGAATGAAAAAGGAACATGAGGAAACCGGGAAAAGGCCGCATATCTGCCTGTACATCGGATCGCTCCAGAAGGGCGGCGCCGAGCGCGTGATGTCAAACCTGGCTGAGTATCTGTACGGCGCAGGCTGGCAGGTGACGCTGGTGACCACGTATTTTCGCCCGCCGGAGTTTGTCCTGCCGCACGGCCTTTGGAATCCCGAGACGGGAGAAACGTACGGCCGGGAAACGGAAGAGGTTCCGTGGGGAAATGGGCAAAGGATACAGGCTCATCCGGAGGGAATCCGGAGAATCTATTCCGATCCTCCCAGGGAGGAGCTCGCACGCGGACGGCTGCGGGGATTCTGCGCGCGCTATCGAAGGCTGCGCGCCATCTGGAAGCAGGAAAAACCGGATGTGATCCTCTCCTTCATCGGCTACAACAATTTCTTTGCCATTCTGACGAGTCTGGGACTGGGGATTCCGACGGCGGTCAGCGTGCGCTCCAATCCGGCCAGAGAGTATGCCTCTGCCAGGCTTCGGATTCCTGCATGGATTCTGTTCCGGCGGGCAGCCGGTGTGGTGCTGCAGACGCAGGAGGCCAGAAGCTTTTTCCCGGATGCCATTCAGAAAAAATCGGTCATTCTCCCCAATGCGATCAACCCGGATTTTATCCGTCCGCGCTGTGAGGGAGAACGTGAGAATGCGGTGATTTCCGTGGGACGGCTGGATGCGAATAAGAACCAGGACTACCTGATCCGCGCCTTTGCAAAGGCACATAAAGCGCATCCGGAGTACACGCTGCATCTGTACGGAGACGGCCCGTCAAGAGCGGACTTTGAGGCTCTGGCCGGGCAGCTGGGCATACAGGATGCGGTCGTCTTTGAAGGAATTGTGGACGGCGTGCAGGATAGGATTGCGAATAAGAGGATCTTCGTGCTGCCCTCCCGTGAGGAGGGAATGCCGAATGCGCTGCTCGAAGCGATGGGGGCCGGTCTTGCCTGCATTTCCACGGATTGCCCCTGCGGCGGCCCCAGAGACCTGATCCGGGACGGCGTGAACGGATTTCTGGTTCCGGTAGAGACCAAGGACCCGCAGCAGGAGCTCCTGACAAAACGCCTTCTGCAGCTGATGGAGGATTCGGAGCTGGCAGAGCGGCTGGGGCAGGAGGCAGTCCGGGTGCAGGAGGAGTACAGCCCGGCGCAAATCAACGGCAAATGGGATCAGTATCTGCGGAGTTTGATGCGGCATCATGCAGTTTAATTCACTTTATTTCTTAATTTTCTTTCTGCCGGCTGCGCTGGCGGGCTATTATCTTCTGGGCCGAGAGCCTCGGTCCGGCAGGAAATCCTGCATGCAGACGCAAGGCGGAAGCGGGGATGCGTGCGGAAGTCGGGAACACTGGGCGGACTGGTTTCTGGCTGCCATGTCCTTGGTGTTTTACGGGATGGCAAATGTCTGGTATCCGCTGATGCTGGCGGTGATGCTCCTGGTGAACTGGTTTGTGGCAGGACGCGCCCGCAAAAAGGCCTGGATGGTGATCGGCGTTTTCTGGAATGTCGGGATCTTAGCCATCTTCAAGTATACCAATTTCTTTCTGGAGAACATGAACGCGGTACTGCGGACCGACCTGCCGCTCGTTGATCTCCTGCTGCCCCTGGGGATCAGCTTTATCGTATTCTCACAGATTTCCTGGATTGTGGATTCGTATCACGGCAGATTTGAGGAGCCGGTTTCCTTCCGGGAATATGTCCTCTTCTCCGTGTATTTTCCGAAAATCACACAGGGCCCCATTGCCCTGATGCGGGACTTTCTGCCGCAGCTGCGCAGCAGGCAGCGCTTTTATCCAAAGGCGCAGGAGCTGGCATGCGGCATTCAGATGTTCGCTTGCGGCCTATTCAAAAAGGTAATGCTGGCGGATCCTCTGGGCAATGCGGTGGCGCAGTATTATTCCAACTTCTCGTATCGCTCCAACGTGGACAGCCTGATTGTCATGCTGGCCTATACGCTTCAGATCTATATGGATTTTTCTGGATATTCCGATATGGCTATCGGAGTATCCAAGCTGTTTGGCATATCGCTTCCGGTTAATTTCGATTCGCCGTACCGGGCGGGGACAGTCACCGACTTCTGGCGCAGGTGGCACATCAGCCTTACGCAGTTCCTGCGGGAATACATTTATTTTCCGCTCGGCGGGAGCCGGAAGGGGAAGCTGCGCACGTATGTGAACGTTCTGATCGTATTCCTGATCAGCGGCATATGGCACGGGGCGAACTGGACCTTTGTCCTGTGGGGACTCTTCCACGGACTGGCGCAGGTCGCTGAGCGCCTTCTGGGGAAGCTGTACCGGAAGGTGTGGCTCCCGATCCGCTGGTGCGTGACCTTTTACTGCGTCAGCATGCTGTGGATGCTGTTTCAGAGCAGCTCCTGGCAGGAGTTTCTGCGATTCCGGTGGCATCTTCGGGTGGACAAATCCGGCTATTATTCGCAGGACCTTGCCAATTGCTTTCATATTACGGGCGTGCGCGGGGTGATGTCCCTGCTGCACCTTCCTGTGACGGATGCAGCGGTCGGCGCGGTGTGCACGGCGTTGTTCCTCGGCGGCTGCATGGCCATCTGCCTTTTCCTGCCGAACAACCAGAAGCGCCGTTACCGCACCAATGCGGCGACGCTCGTCGTGACGGCGGCCATGCTGATCGCATGTCTTTTGTCCATGAGCGGCGTATCAACGTTTCTGTACAACGATTTTTAGGCGGCACGTATGAAACCGAAAACCTGGCTTTGTGCCTTTATCATCTGCATAGCGGCTTTCCTTGTGAGCGTCGGCGGTCTGGTGGTCTGGCTGGATCCGTTTTTTCATTACCATGGGCCGGTTCAGGGCTGGTACTACACGCTGGGCGATCAGCGCAGTCAAAATGACGGGATTACCCGCCATTTTTCCTACGATGCGATGATCACCGGGACCAGCATGACAGAGAATTTCAAAACGAGTGAATTCGATGCGCTCTTCGGAACCGATGCGGTCAAGCTCCCCTATCCCGGCGCAACCTTCCGAGAGATTAATGACAATCTGGAGGTGGCCTTCGAAACCCATACGGACATCCGATATGTCCTGCGGGCACTGGATTATTCGCACCTTGCAGAGGATAAGGATGCCATGCGGGAGGATATGGGAGAGTATCCGTCCTATCTCTATGATCATAATCTCCTGAATGATGTGAAGTATCTGTACAACAAGGATGTGCTGCTCTACTATCTGCTGCCCATGCTCCAGAAAAAGCTGCGGGGCGAGGCGGGAGGGATCACCTCCTTTGATGAGTACGGCAGCTCCCGGCAGGACACCTGCTCCAGAGAAAAGGCACTGCAGGGGATCGAGAGCTTTTCAGCGGCGGATACGCAGGAAAGCCTTTCCGAAGAAGAAATTCAGCTGCTCCGGGAGAATATGGAGCAGAATGTGATTGCGCTTGCAAAGGCACATCCGGAGACAACGTTTCTGTACTTTTTCCCGCCGTATTCCGCAGCCTGGTGGGGATGCCTGAAGTCGGACGGTACACTGCATAGACAGGTGCAGGCGGAGAAGCTGGCATCGCAGATGATGCTGGAGGAGACCGACAACATACAGGTCTATTCCTTCAACAACAGCCGGCGCGAGGTAATCTTCGATCTGGACAATTACAAGGACACCGGACATTACAGCTCGGAGGTCAGCAGTCAGATTCTCACCTGGATTTATCAGGGCGACGGCCGGATCACGAAGGACAATCTGGAAGACTATTACAAAGAGGAGGAACAGTTCTATCTGGAATACGATTATAACCAGCTGCTGAATGCCGAATAGGTCCGTCGGCGGCCGGCGGCTGCGCAGTAACGCACAGTAATACTGGCGAATATTTAGCAAGCATTTTCGTTGACGCACACAGGCGGAATGCGTAGTATGGCTGTTGCACGAGTGATTCAGTAACGGTACACTCGCCGGGACCCGCCGCGGCGGGTGCCTGTACAGCAAAGTAATTCACACTGTCCGGCAGAGGCAGTAAGAGATGACAGTCTGATCTGTGGAAGGAGGTGCGTCATGAGCGTAAAGGAACTGAATGTGCAGAAGCAGAACGAGGAAGCAATCCTTCAGATTATACGGAGCAAGAATTCGCCGAAGGCAATACAGAATAAGCTGGAAGATTACCACGAGAACGATATTGCCTCGGTGCTGCCGGCTTTGACGGTCAAGGAACGCGAAGGCCTCTTCCGGCTTCTGGGCTCTGATTTCCTCGCAGATGTCGTAGAGTACCTGGAGGAAGAGGATTCCATTCTCTGCCTGCAGGAGATGGATCCGAAAAAGGCGGCGGACGTCCTGTCGAAGATGGAGCCGGACGATGCCGTAGACCTTCTGAAAAATACGGATTCCCCGTCCAAAAAGGCCTGGATGGAGCTGATGAATGAGGACACGAGGGAGAGAATACGGAGTCTTGCGGCGTACTCCGAGGACACGATCGGCTCCCGCATGACGACCAATTTTGTCACACTGGTCTCCAATCTTTCCATCAAGGAAGCCATGGCCTCGGTCGTGGAGCAGGCGGCGGAGCACGATAACATTTCTTCCATTTATGTGCTGGATGAGAACGGCATATTTTACGGGGAGATTGATTTAAAGGACCTTATTATTGCAAGGCAGGGAACGCCCCTGGAGGACGTGATTGTCACTGCCTATCCGTATGTATACGCCGATGAGAAAATCGACGACTGCCTGGAGACGCTGAAGGAGTATTCCGAGGAATCGATCCCGGTACTGTCGGAGGACAATCATATTCTGGGCGTGATTACGGCACAGGATATCGTCGAGGTTGTGGATGAAGAGATGGGCGAGGACTATGCCAGACTCGCAGGTCTCTCCGATGAAGAGGATCTGGATGAGCCTCTTGCAAAGAGTGTCCGGAAGCGGCTTCCGTGGCTGGCGCTCCTCCTGGTTCTGGGCATGTGTGTGTCGAGCGTTGTCAGTCTGTTCGAGGCCGTGGTGGCGCAGCTGACCATCGTCATGATTTTCCAGTCCCTGATTCTGGATATGTCCGGCAATGTGGGAACACAGTCTCTGGCCGTGACCATCCGGGTCCTGATGGATGAGAAGCTCAGCGGCAAACAGAAACGGCATCTTGTCTTTAAGGAGTCCCGCGTGGGATTTGTCAACGGCCTGTTCCTGGGCGTGCTTGCCTTTGCCGGAATCGGCATTTATCTGATGCTGTTCAAGCATCTGGCACCGGGCAGCGCATTTGCCATCTCCGGGTGCATCGGCATCTCGCTGATCCTGGCGATGCTGATCTCCTCCCTGGTCGGAACGGTGATCCCGATGTTCTTTAAGCAGATCGGCGTGGATCCTGCCGTGGCATCCGGACCGCTGATCACGACCATCACCGATATGGTGGGAGTGGTTACCTATTACGGCATGGCGTGGCTCCTTCTGATTGAATTTCTAGGACTGAATGCCTAAAAGCGATAATGAATAAAAAGGAAAATTTGTTGCATCATCCATTGTAACAATGAATAAAACTGCATATTATAGGCATGACTATACATGTGCGGCACGCTTTGCTTTACTGCCGCGTCCTGTGTGCGGGCAGACGGACGGCAGCTGCGGGAGCACATGACCCGCAAAGAGGAGGATTTATTATGAAGAAAACAATAGCAGCATTACTCGTTGGTACGATGGCGCTGGGACTTGCAGCCTGCGGCAGCAGCTCTTCCGATACGGCAGCATCTGCAGAGGCATCCACTGAGGCCGCAGAGGCAGCATCTACTGAGGCGGCAGAAGAGGCATCCACAGAAGCCGCAGAGGCTACAACAGAGGCAGCTTCCGATGCCATCGATCTTTCCGGCTCCAAGTATCTTTCGGACGGAGAGCTGACCGTTGGACTGAACGCAACCTTCCCTCCGTTTGAGTATGTCGGCGACGGCACCGACAACTTCGAGGCAATTACCTCCAATGAGAGCAATGCAACCGGCTTTGATGTTGCAATGATGAATGAGATCGGCAAGCGCCTCGGCGTTAACGTTGTCATTGAGGACATGGATTTTGACGGCATTGTTGCTGCAATCGGCACCAAGATCGACTGCGGTGCAACCGGCATGACCATCACGGATGAGAGAAAGGAAGCGGTTAACTTCTCCGATCCTTATTACGATGCAACACAGGCCGTTCTTCTGCCGAAGGACTCCTCCATCAAGACGGCAGACGATCTGGCAGCAGCAACTGCCATCGGCGTACAGGCAGGAACAACCGGTGAGAGCGTTGCACGCGGAATCAACGACAGTGCCGTTGTCTCCGTAAAGAGCTTCAATCAGGCCGTTCTGGATCTGGTAAACGGCAAGGATGAGGCAGTTGTCATCGACCAGGTGCCGGGCGAGGCATTCGTTGCGCAGTATCCGGATGAGCTGCAGCTGGTAGAGGGCTCCGTATTTGACTTTGACGTAGAGCAGTACGGCATTGCAATGCCCAAGGATGACGAGGTTATGCTCAATGCTATCAACAGCGCACTGGCTGACATGAAGGCTGACGGAACCTATGATCAGCTTCTGGACCAGTACATCAACAACTACGAGGCTGAGTAAGACGGAATCCGCTGCCGGCCTTTGAAGGGGAATGCATCAAAAAGGGTGAGAAGCACAGACGGCTTCGCACCCTTTTTTCACAAAGACAGAGGGAAACAATTGTATGTCAGAACTTGCCAATCAGTTTTTTAAAGCATTTATTAAGAATGACCGGTGGCTGCTGTATGTAAAGGGCCTGGGGAACACCATCGAGGTGACGCTCCTGGCGGCGTGCCTGGGCCTGGCCCTGGGAACGCTGGCATGCCTTTTGAATATGCAGCGGACCGAGAACGGAAAACGGACCATTGTTTCACGCATCGCGTATGTGTACATTGACGTTATCCGCGGAACACCGACGATGATCCAGCTGCTGATCATGTGGAATGTTATTATGGCAGCCTCGAAGAACAAGATTCTGGTGGCAACGATGGCATTCGGCATCAATTCGGGAGCCTATGTGGCGGAGATCATCCGCGGCGGCATCCAGTCCGTAGACGGCGGACAGATGGAGGCCGGGCGCTCGCTGGGCCTTTCCAAGATGCAGACCATGATGGCAGTCATACTCCCGCAGGCATTCAAGAACTGCTTCCCGTCACTTCTGAATGAGTTCATCACCCTGCTGAAGGAAACCTCCATTGCAGGTGCAGTGGGACTTTCCGAGCTTACGCACGCATCGGATCAGGTGTCGTCGGCAACCTATGAGTACATGATGCCGCTTCTGGGAGCTGCATTTATGTATTTTGTAGTTGTAAAGATTCTGAGCTTCTTCTTCGGAATATGGGAAAACAAGCTCCGTGTCAGCGACAAGCGGCATCGTGACCAGCATTGACGGAAGAGGGGAAGTGACGCAAATGGCTGAGAACAAAAAGGCAATGATCCGCGTAAAGGACCTGAAGAAGACCTTCGGAGACAATCACGTACTGCGCGGAATTAACTATGAAATCGAAAAGGGAGAGAAGATCGTTCTGGTCGGACCCTCCGGGTGCGGCAAGTCGACCTTTCTGCGCTGCATGAACCTTCTGGAGGTGCCTACGAGCGGCGAGATCTGGATGGATGATGTGCAGGTGAACAGTCCGCACACAGACATCAACAAGGTCCGTCAGAAAATGGGCATGGTATTCCAGCATTTCAACCTGTTCCACAATCTGACCATCATGAACAACATCATTCTTGCGCCGACCAAGCTCGGGATCATGACGAAGGAGGAGGCACAGGAGAAGGCGCTTCAGCTCCTTCGCCGTGTGAACCTGGAGGATAAGGCGGATGTGTATCCGTACTCGCTCTCCGGCGGTCAGCAGCAGAGAATTGCAATCTGCCGTGCACTTGCGATGAACCCGGAGGTGATGCTGTTCGATGAGCCGACTTCGGCGCTGGACCCGGAAATGGTCGGCGAGGTGCTGCAGGTTATGACGGAGCTGGCGGAGTCCGGCATGACCATGGTGGTGGTGACGCATGAGATGGCGTTTGCCAGACAGGTGGCCTCCAAGGTAATCTTCATTGACGAAGGCGTGATCAAAGAGGAAAATACACCGGAGGAGTTCTTTGCACATCCGCAGAACCAGCGGCTGCAGGACTTCCTTTCCAAGGTGCTGCAGTAGTTACCCTGCAGGAGAAAGTCAGGACACAAGGTGCAGCCAGGCTGCGTCGGAAAGAGAGTTTATGAACTGGCAGGAAAATGTACGGCGCGTCGAGCCCTATGTGGCAGGAGAGCAGCCGAAAAATCCGGATGTTATCAAACTGAATACCAATGAATGCCCGTATCCGCCGGCGCCGGGAGTGGCCGAGGCGGCAAAACGGTTGACGGATGAATATGAGAAGATGCGGCTGTATCCGGACATGAATGCATCCCCTTTGGTGCAGGCACTGGCAGAGCGCTACGGCGTCCGGCCGGAGCAGGTCTTCGCCGGCGTCGGCTCGGACGATGTGCTGGCCATGGCCTTCCTGACATTTTTCACCTCCGGCAGGCGCCTTCTGTTCCCGGATATTACCTACTCCTTTTATGATGTGTGGGCGGAGCTGTACCGGATTCCCTACACGCAGGTGCCGCTGCAGGAGGATTTTACCATCTGTCCGGAGGATTACATTCCAGGATCCGGAAAATGGAAGGGCGATGAGACCCCGGGAGGGGGGATTATTTTTCCGAACCCGAATGCGCCGACTGGAAGAGAGCTCCCGCTGGCAGACATTGAGCGCATTGCGGCAGCCAATCCGGATAAGGTTGTGATCGTCGATGAGGCATATGTGGATTTCGGCGCAGTGTCAGCGCTTCCGCTGCTGAAGAAATACGAGAATCTCCTGGTGGTGCAGACCTTTTCCAAGTCAAGAGCCATGGCGGGCGCACGGATTGGCTTTGCCATCGGAAATGAGACGCTGATCGGCTGTCTTAAGGACGTGAAGTTCTCCTTCAACTCCTATACAATGAACCTGCAGACCATATACATGGGGACAGCAGCCGTGGAGGACGAAGCGTATTTTAACCGGCTGACGTCTCAGATTGTAGAGACGCGGGCGTGGTTTGAAAAGGAGCTGACGCGGCTCGGTTTTGTCTATCCGGAGTCAAAGGCGAACTTTATATTCGCCCGTCACCCGGAGCACAGCGGGCAGGAGCTGTTCGATGCACTTCGAGAGAGGAACATCTTTGTGCGCCACTGGAATAAACCGCGGATTGGTGAGTATCTGCGCATTACCATCGGAACCGATGAACAGATGAGAGCTGTTGTAAAGGCACTGGAGGAAATCCTGGCCTGACCTGGAGGAAGGAAAATCAATATGCTGAACCACTACCTGTACTGTTTTGTGATTGCAATGGTTCCCATTGTGGAGCTGCGCGGCGCGATTCCCATTGCGCAGGCATTTCACGTGGCGGATCCCTCGTTTAACATGCTTCTTGCTTATATTCTGATTGCTGTCGGCAACATGCTGCCGGTGCCGTTCATCTTCTTTTTTGCACGGCGCGTGCTGGAATGGGGAGCAGACAAGCCGGTGATCGGCGGCTTTTTCACCTGGTGCCTGGAGAAGGGGCATAAGGGCGGCGAGAAGCTTAAGCAAACCGCAGGCAAGGGCCTTTACTGGGCACTTATGCTCTTCGTGGGAATTCCGCTTCCGGGAACCGGAGCCTGGACAGGGACGCTCGCTGCGTCCTTCCTCGATATGGACTTTAAGAAGAGCGTGCTGGCCGTTCTGGGCGGCGTGGCACTGGCCGGTGTCATCATGGGAGTGCTCAGCTTTGCGGTTGCGTCCGGCGTGACAACGGTGGTCGGATAAGACCGGCAGAGAACTTAAAAACAGCGGCGCCGTGCCATGCGGCACGATATCAGGAGAGTTCTTATGAAGGACGGATTTATCAGGGCAGCGGCTGTCGTACCGGCAATGTCGGTGGGAGACACAGAAGGAAACGCTGCAGAGATCATCCGCAGTATGAAGGAGGCAAGCTCACGGGGGGCGAAAATCATCGCTTTCCCGGAGCTTGCCGTTACTGGTTATACGGGGCAGGATTTGTTTCTGCAGGATATGCTGCTCGAGGGAGCAGAAAAGGCACTGGAGGACATCCGCAGGGAAACGGCCGGGATGGATGCACTGGTCTTCGTCGGGTTCCCGCTGCGGCACAGGGGGAAGCTCTACAATACGGCTGCCGTGCTGCAGGGCGGTCACATTCTGGCGTTTATCCCTAAGCGGTTCCTCCCAAACTACGCGGAATTCTATGAGCCGCGGCAGTTTACGCCGGGACCGGAGGTGGCGGAGCAGATCGATTATTACGGGGAGCAGGTTCCCTTCGGAAGTCATATCCTGCTGGATGTGGATGCAGTGCCGGGACTTTCTGCCGCGTGTGAAATCTGTGAGGATGCATGGGTGGTGAATGCACCGCATATTTCACATGCAATGGCAGGAGCGAATCTGATCGTCAATCTTTCTGCCTCGAATGAGACGGTGGGCAAGGATGCCTATCGGCAGCAGCTCTTTTCCTCCATTTCGGCAAGAACCCTTTCGGACTACATTTATGTCAGCGCCGGAGACGGCGAATCCACGCAGGACATTGTGTTCGGCGGACGCGTCATGATGCTGGAGAACGGAACGCTTCTTGCACAGCGCGGGATTTTCGACAATGCCTACGGTCAGACCAAGCTGTGCTGTGCAGATTTTGATGTGCAGCGGATGAACTATGAGCGGCGGCGGATGTCCACCTTTTCCTTGGATGAGGGAAACGATTATTGCCATATTCCGGTTCATATGGAGCAGGAGGAGACGAAGCTGGAGCGGGTGTTCGACCCGCATCCGTTCGTGCCGCAGGATCCGGCGGGAAGGGATAAGCGCTGCGAGGAGATTCTCGGCATTCAGGCAAGAGGACTGGCAAGACGACTGCGGCACATTGGCTGCCGGGCGGCGGTGATCGGTGTCTCCGGCGGTCTGGATTCTACGCTTGCGCTTCTGGCGGCGGCCAGGGCCTTTGACCTTGCCGGAATCCCCAGAGAGAATATTCTGGCGGTTACGATGCCCTGCTACGGAACGACGGATCGGACCTATCAGAATGCGCTGACGCTGGCGCATACGCTGGGGACTTCGCTGAAGGAGATTCGGATCGCCGATGCGGTTGCGCAGCACTTTCATGATATTGACCAGGACCCTTCCGTGCATGATGTGACCTATGAAAACGGGCAGGCAAGAGAGCGGACGCAGGTTCTCATGGACCTGGCCAATCAGCGGGGCGGCATTGTCATCGGAACCGGAGACCTTTCGGAGCTCGCACTCGGCTGGGCGACCTACAACGGGGATCACATGTCCATGTACGGGATCAATGCCGGCATCCCGAAGACGCTGGTCTCGCACCTGGTCCGGTATTTTGCAGATACGGTGCGGGTGAGTGAGCCGGAGCTGTCGGCGTGCCTGACGGATGTTCTGAATACACCGGTCAGTCCGGAGCTTCTGCCGCCAACCAAGGACGGGACAATTTCACAGAAAACAGAGGACCTCGTCGGCCCGTATGAGCTGCACGACTATTTCCTCTACTATATGCTGCGCTGCGGCTACCGCCCGCGGAAAATATACCGCCTGGCACTGCAGTCGTTTGACGGCGTCTATGACCGGGAGACGATTCTCCGGTGGGAGAGGAACTTCATGCGGCGCTTTTTCGCACAGCATTTTAAACGCTCCTGTCTGCCGGACGGACCGAAGGTCGGCTCGGTTGCGGTATCTCCGCGGGGAGATCTGCGGATGCCCAGTGATGCCTGTGCAGCTCTTTGGAGCAAGGATTTGGAGGATCTGTAAATGCTGCTGCAATTTACCAAGATGGAAGGCTGCGGAAATGACTACATTTATATCAACGGATTTACGCAGCACCTTCCGGAGGAGGAGAAACCGCGGATTGTCCGAGAGCTCTCAAGAGAACATTTCGGCATTGGCGGCGACGGCGTTATTTTCATCAACCCTTCGGAAACGGCCGATTTTGAAATGCAGATGTACAACCGGGACGGATCACGCGGGAAGATGTGCGGAAACGGGATCCGGTGCGTCGGCAAGTATGTCTATGACCACGGCATGACGGACGGACGAACAGTTTTTACGGTGGAAAGCTTCGGAAGCGTGAAGAGGCTCGAGCTCTCCTGCCGGGACGGAGAGGCCTTTGCTGCACGGGTGAACATGGGAAAGCCGATTCTGGAGCCGGCAGAGATTCCGGTCCTTCTGGACGGAACGGGGAATCAGGACCATCAGGCGGTTGACGTTCCGATTGAGGCAGCCGGGCGGCTCTGGCACATGACGTGTGTTTCCATGGGGAATCCGCACGCGGTTATTTTCCTCGGCGAAAAGGACAGGGACCTGCTGAAGGCCTGCGGCCGGCTGGATGAAAACGGAGAGGAAATCCCGGACGGGGATCTGCGGAATCTGGATATTGCGGCCATCGGACCGGCCTTTGAGCATCATCCCTGTTTTCCGGAGCGGACGAATACGGAATTCGTGCAGGTGGTCGACCGGCAGCACGTGAACATGCGTGTCTGGGAGCGCGGGAGCGGAGAGACGCTGGCGTGCGGCACCGGGTGCTGCGCGACGGCGGCGGCCTGCGCTTTGACCGGCAGAACGGACCGGGAGCTGGATGTGCAGCTCCTGGGCGGAACGCTTCATATTGCGTGGGATGAGCCGTCCGGAGAAATCTATATGACAGGACCTGCGAAAACGGTATTTGACGGCACGATTTCCGTCTCCGTATAATCGCAGAAGCGGCATATCCATCTGCAGATAAACTTTGGCGGACGATTGCAGGAACGGACTCACAGCGGAGGCTGTTCACCATCGAGAAAGGAAGGAACGAACATGTTTCAGGCAAACAGTGATCATCTTAAATTACCGGGCAGCTATCTGTTCAGCACCGTAGCAAAAAAAACAAAGGCCTACCAGACAGAGCACCCCGAGGCGCAGCTGATCCGCATGGGCATCGGCGACGTGACGCAGCCGCTTCCGAAGGCGGTCATCGATGCGATGCACAGGGCGGTGGACGAGCAGGCGGACGGAGCAACCTTCCGCGGCTACGCACCGGACCTTGGCTATGATTTCCTCCGGACAGCCATTGCACAGAACGACTACCGCGCACGCGGCTGTGACATCGCGGACGATGAGATCTTTGTATCGGACGGTGCCAAGTCGGATTCTGCCAACATCCAGGAGATTTTCGAGAAGGACAATGTGATTGCTGTATGTGATCCGGTATACCCGGTCTATGTGGACAGCAATGTCATGGCGGGACGCACCGGCGAGTACGATGCCGAAACCGGCCGCTGGAGCAACGTGATCTACATGCCCTGCACAGAGGAAAACGGCTTTGCACCGGACCTTCCCGGGACAGGACTGACAAAGGCAGCCTCCGGGGACAGAAAGCCGGACCTGATCTACATCTGCTCGCCCAACAACCCGACGGGCGCTGCCCTGACCAAGGCACAGCTCCAGAAGTGGGTGGACTACGCCAATGAGAACGGGGCGGTCATTATTTTCGATTCCGCCTATGAGGCATACATTACAGAGGAGGACGTTCCGCACAGCATTTATGAGTGCGAGGGTGCACGCACCTGCGCAATTGAAATCCGCTCCTTCTCCAAGAATGCGGGATTCACGGGACTGCGTCTCGGCGCAACCGTCATTCCGAAGGACCTCAAGGACAGCAAGGGAACGGCTATTTACAGCCTGTGGGCACGCCGCCACGGAACCAAGTACAACGGTGCTCCCTACATCGTGCAGAGAGCCGGAGAGGCGATCTACTCCGAGGAGGGCAAGGCACAGGTGAAGGAGATGGTGGATCGCTACATGAAGAATGCGGCTTACATTAAGGAAAGCCTGCAGTCCATGGGCTATACGGCCTACGGCGGTGTGAATTCTCCCTACATCTGGCTGAAGACGCCGGGCAATATGACGAGTTGGGAGTTCTTTGATGATCTCCTAGACCGTGCCAACGTGATCGGAACGCCGGGCTCGGGCTTTGGTCCTTCCGGAGAGCATTTCTTCCGGCTGACCAGCTTTGGAACCGTGGAGAATTCCAGAATTGCCATGGAGCGGATTCGTGCGTTATAATCGGGAATGCCGCATGTGCGGCCGCCTGTCGGTTTCCGTTTTGAGTATGCCCGCAAGCACTGGGGACACGCCTGGAATGCGGCAGGTTCTGAACAGATACATATTGATTTAATGGTGAAGTGTAACGATGCGAGGACCTGCTCCGGCTCTGACGGAAGACAGCCGAATCGTTACCGGTTTTTGGAGGAAGTTGATTCATGGCACTGCTGAAGGAATGGCGCGACAAGGCATACAACGAGAAAGCAAATCAGGGCGATCTGCAGAGACTCTGGGCGGATTATTTCTCAAAGGAGAAGGACATCTATGCGGAGCTTCTCAAGAACCCGGATGAGGAAGTGAAGGGCACGGTCAAGGAGCTGGCGGATAAATACGGAATTTCCGTTGAGTACATGACCGGATTCCTGGACGGCATCAATGATTCCCTGAAGATCGCGAACCCCATCGACACCATGGAGGAGGACACCGTTGTCAGCCTCGGCTTTGACAAGGAGAAGCTGTACAAGAACATGGTGGCTGCGGAGGCAGACTGGCTGTACGGCCTTCCGGAGTGGAATGCGATCTATTCCGAGGAGAAGCAGAAGGAGCTTTACCTCGAGCAGAAGAAGTCCGGCACGGTTGTGAAGGAGAACAAGGTTTATCCGAACGATCCCTGCCCCTGCGGCTCCGGCAAGAAGTATAAAAAGTGCCACGGACGGAACAAGTAAGATCCGACCGCATTGTGAGCGGAACCGAATACCGTATAGCAGAAGATGCACAGGAATTTTTCCTGTGCATTTTTTATTTCCGTAAAAAAACGTTCATAAACTGTCCATAAAATGGACACCCTATAGAAAAAAGCGTTCTATACAATGCCTGTATTGTTGCAAGAGAACAGGAGGAAATGTATATGGAACGCAAATGGGAGAGAACCCGCGTGATATGCTTTGCTGCGTCGCTGATCCTGACGGCGGCTGCCTTCCTGTCGGTGTATTATCTGACGCAGCAGTCAGTAAGCCAGACGCTTTCGACGCAGGAACGGGCCGTGGAGCTGTTTCCCTTTGCGTTTCCCAAGCACTATCACAACCGGCTCTGGCTGTATCTGCAGCTGAACAGTCCGAGAAGGCTGGCACACATTTATGAATTCGGGCTTCTTGGTGCATTTGGAACGCTTGCCGCACTGACGGATCCGTGGCCGCGAAGAGGAGGATCGCATCTGCCTCTGACGCGGGTGGGGGTTCGTATGATTGCGGCTGTGGCGTTTTGCTCGGCAGTCAGCTTTTTTGACCAGGTGCATAAGCTCTTCGTTGCCAGTCGGCATTTTGACGTCCTGGATCTGCGGCTGGATGCAATCGGATATGTGAGTGCGGCGCTTGTTGTGTCGATCCTGTATCTGATCATTACGCATCATGCACTGCGGCGGACGGAGCGCTTCCTGGAGGAGGCAATTCCCTGCCAGGGGCGGCGCGGCGCGCATGCAGGAGAGCTGCCGGAGTAACAGTACACTCGCCAGGACCCGTCGCGTTACTGTACAGGCGCCAGCCACGACGGGTCCTGGCGGAGTTGTCCGGTCCTGGGACGCTACGCTGAC
>CAVJLL010000011.1:0-60386 GCA_963650385.1 Clostridium sp. CAG:508
CGGTGCAGTTGCACCTGATGTCGGAATATATTATACCCAATATTCAGTGTAATAGGCAATGGGGAAGGCCTTTTTATTCCGAGAACAGGTGCTGTTGCACCTCTTTTCGGAATGTCCGCGCAGTTGTCCGCGGAAAATGCCGATCCCGTCGCCGGACCGCTATAGCCCGGCGTATTGGGAAACTATTATTGCAATGTCATCAGAAAAGGCCGGCGCATTTTTCACCATGCGCCGGCCTTTATTTCCGCCGTATATTTTTTCGGAACAGACATTTTGATGGTCCTGATCATTCACCGCCGATCAGAAGAAGCGCCTACTCATCCCAGTCGTATTCACCCGGAATCAGGACGTGAGGATAAACATCTCCCCAGTTGGTAGCTCCGGCACCGCCGCCATAGCAGAAGCAGCCGCCGTATTGGCATAGTTTATCGCCTCCGCCTTCCTTAATAGTGCCATCCTTCTTTTTGTATGCCAGGCTTCCGCCGCCGGCAAAAAGACATTCGCAGCGCAGAAAATCTCCCCATCCGCCGCCGGTACCGCAGCAGCCGCAGCCGCCACCTCCGGACACCGCTTCCAGCTCATCATCGGACATTTCATGAGCCGGTGCCTTCAGATCTTCCTCTGTCAGCTCAATACCCTGGGCTTTCCAGAAGTCGAGGATCTTGGCACTGGTTACCTCACCATCGTTGTTAAGGGCTTTCATTTTTTCCTGAACTTCGGGAGAAGAAATAAGCTCTTGGATTTTTTGCTGTTTTTCTTTATTCATAAGGGACTCCTTTCCAAAATGAAATGCAAAACCGATTTAACTGAGAGACTCTTATTGCTGAAATCAAAAGAATTTTTGTCCCTGGTATCATTTAGGAGAGTGTCAGATACGTTCGGCAATGCCGTCGAGAGCCTGGCGGATTTTCTGATCGTAGCCGCCCTTAAAGTACAGACAGGCTGCCGGATCACTGGCCAGAATATCCTTTCCTCCGCTCAGAGCCAGAGCAGAGGCCCGGCAGCTGCCGCCGCAGCGGGTACGGTATTGACACTCACCGCATTTCTTATTGATATCAAAGAACTGATCAAGCCGCATGTCGATCAGCTGCATATAGCTGCTGTCGGTAAGGCCTTTCTGAAGGCCGATATCGGTAATCTTCGGAAAATCTTTCTGAATTTCATCGAAGGATGAGAGGGACAGGCAGGGCAGCATCCGGCTTTCGGGAGAGATATAGACCTGGCTTCTGGCATGTCCGCACAGCGTCATCCGCGAGCAGTCAAAGCCGTCGGGATATTTTTCCAGCGGGATCCGGTATTTCCGGCTGCCGTTTCCTAATCCGACGAAAAAGCCGCCCAGCATCAACGCCAAAGGTTCTCCATCCTCAAAATAATGGGGAACGTAGTCAAGGTAAAGCTTAAAGCACTCGTCCATTGAGAGCGTAGCATTTTCACCGGTGGTGCGGAGCCACAGCTCGCTTTCCGTTACCGGATTGATCTTGCAGGAACCAACATGATGAGCTCCCAGGGTATTGAGACTCTGACGCAGAAGATGCTTATTCTTCTGGAAAAGGCAGAGCTCGCTACCGGTGGGGAAACCATGCTCGTAGCACAGGTCAAAGGCTTTCAGAACAGATTCACCGGCATGGGGAATGCCTCTGAGCCAGTCATGCATGCCTTCATCGCCGTCATAGCTCATATTGAATTCCGGTTTCTGCCCGTAATGCTCCAGCATGTCAAGGAGCTTTTCATTCACCAGAGCACCGTTGGAATAGATCTGGGTAATCACGATTTTGCGTTTGGAAAGCTCGCGGACAATGTCTTCAAAATCCCGGCGAACCAGAGGCTCACCGCCGGTAAGGGTTGTTTTCTGAATGCCGCAGGCCTCGAACTGGTCGATGATGTCGAGAATCTGCTCATGGGTAAGTTCACCGAGCTTGGCCTCGGGAGCAGACATGTAGCAGTGACGGCAGCGGTAATTGCAGCGGCCGGTGATGGACCAGTGGGCTGATTCAATATAACGGTTCGGATAGAAGCGGTATTTCTGATCCTCGGTCAGGGAAGCTCCCTCCTCACAACGGTGAATCACCTTCTGCTTTTCAAGCTCACGGATATTTTCACGAATCACGTCGGGATAGAGAGGAAGAGAAAGGTCCGTCTGACCGTCACAAAGTGACAGAGCCCAGAAGGTGTTTTTATCGAGAAACATAATCCGGTTGTCCGGCCGGTGCATCAGGACATAGGGGAGCTTGTCGTAGCCTCTCAGACATAAGTTTTTATGAAGAAGATAATAAATTCCCTGTCTCATTTTTAAACCCCCCGCTTTTCAGTCGTTAGTTTGAGAATGCCGGTGTTCGTCCTCCGGAAATAAATTTTATCCCATTTTATAGCCCAAAGGCTCGAAAAACACGGGTTATCCCATCTCTGAGGCCTAAAATACTGTCCACAGGACAGGGAGCCCTAAGCTCGAGGTGTCCATTTTCCTGGGTACAGTTTACTAGCCCCGGATTTTGATGTCAAATCAGGACAAATCACATGAAATTCGGACAAACATAATCAGCGCATTTAGATATAAGAAAACCCCGGAAAGTGTTGATTTTCCGGGGTTTTTTGGGCTTTCGATTGTAAAATCGCGTCCAATTATCTCTTGGAGAACTGCGGTGCGCGACGAGCGGCTTTGAGGCCGTACTTCTTTCTCTCCTTCATACGAGGATCGCGAGTAAGGTATCCTGCCTTCTTCAGTACCGGACGGAAGTCAGCGTCTGCCTCCAGCAGAGCTCTTGCGATGCCCTGACGGATTGCGCCGGCCTGACCGGTGGTGCCGCCGCCCTTTACGGTGATCATGATGTCGTACTGATCTGCAGTGTTGGTAGCAGTGAGAGGCTGCTTGGCAATGGTCTTCAGGGTCTCGAGACCGAAGTACTCATCCAGGCTTCTCTTGTTAACGGTGATCTCACCCTTACCAGGTGTCATGAAAACTCTGGCTACAGAAGATTTTCTTCTGCCGGTGCCATAGTAAACTGCTGCTTTAGCCATCTTAATTTCCTCCTAATCAGATATCCAGAACCTCAGGTTTCTGAGCGGCATGGTCGTGATCGGGTCCAACGTATACATGAAGCTTCGTATACATCTGATCGCCGAGCTTTCCGCTGGGCAGCATTCCGCGAACGGCATGCTCAACAACAGCAGCAGGCTTCTTCTCCAGCATCTCGCGAAGCGTGGTGTAGGTAGATCCGCCGATGTATTTAGAATGACGGAAGTAGATCTTCTGCTCCATCTTCTTGCCGGTAACCTTGATCTTCTCTGCATTGACAACGATTACATAATCGCCGCAGTCCAGGAAAGGAGTGTAGATGGGTTTCTTCTTGCCGCGAAGAACATTCGCAACCTCGGATGCAAGGCGTCCGAGAGTCTTATCGGTAGCGTCAACAACATACCATTTCTTCTCAATGGTATTAGCGCTCGGTACGTAGGTTTTCATAAGAAATGCCTCCAATTGTTCACTAACAGTTGTATCCATCGTGTGATTCGCACCGGCGCTTCGTAGGTTCGCAAAACCGGGGAGTCTGCTAGCCCTTCACAGCATTTACAGCCTGACAGGCATACTATCGCCGTCACACGCCTAAATATTATATGGTGATCGCAGGACCGCGTCAACTGTTTTTGCAGCCAAATTGCAGTTCTTTTGCCAGCCAGCGACGGGTCCTGGCGTCTATACACAAACGAGGTTTGGATCTTTTGCCTCCGGTATCTTATAATGGAGCCATGTGTACATTTCATCGGATCTCCGGCAGGGCTAGGGCCCTTATCCGGGGCAGCAGGAAAATGGCAGGGGCAGCGATATTTTGCCTGCTCCCGGCGGTCGCGGTCAGCGGCTGCGGGCAGGCGGTGTCCTCTCTTCAGAGCCTGCTGCCGGGATCCGGCGCAGACACGACCTCCATGGGAGGCACCCGAGACAATACGCCGGAGGTTCTTGTTCCATCTGCTCCCGGAGACGATGCTGAGGGCACGCAGGATCTGACGCTGGATTTTTCCAACCGACAGGACGGGTATTTTGCCGCAGCCTATACCGGCGATTTCTCCAAGGTAAAGCTCCAGGTGACCGCGCAGGACGGGATCACCTGTACCTACAATCTCCCGACGGATGGTTCCGTGCAGTTTTTCCCCTTTTCGGACGGAAGCGGTGTCTACGACATCGGCGTTTACACGAACGTAGAAGGCACGGTTTACGCCGCTGAATACCAGACCAGCGCCGACACTGAGCTGGCAGACGAGTATCTGCCCTTCCTGTACCCCAACCAATATGTCTGGTTCACGGAGGATTCCGAGGCGGTCGCTGCTGCTGAGGACATTGCCGCGCCGGCAGATACCGATCTGGATGTCGTTTCACTGATCTATAATTATGTAGTGAGTTCTCTGACCTATGACTGGAACGAAGCGGAGCACGCCGAAAGCGGCTACATCCCGGATGTCGACGCCGTTCTTTCCGGCAAAAAAGGGATCTGCCTGGACTACTCCGCGCTGATGGCCGCCATGCTGCGGTCCCAGCGGATTCCGACACGCATGGAAATCGGCTATGCCGGCACCACCTACCACGCCTGGATCAGCACCTACATCGATGAGATCGGCTGGGTCAACGGCATCATTCAGTTCGACGGCACCGACTGGTCCATGATGGATCCCACGCTGGCCTCCACCGAAGGGTCGCAGAAGGTCAAAAAATACATTTCCGATCCCAGCTATTATCGAACCTGTTATCGCTATTAAAGAGGCGCTGACGGAAGCGTTTCCCGCGCCGGATTGGTGCTGGGAAGCGGCAGCTTTCGCAGCGATTCAAAGCCCATCTGCAAATCACAGCTGCGCAGTGCAGATCCGTGTGCTGCGACAGGACAGTCACGAAGAGGAAAATTTTTATGGCAATGAAGCGTCCGGGCAAGCGCCCCGGAAAAGAAAGCGCGCGGCCGCTGAACGCGGAGCAGCTTTCACATATGTTTGAACAGCTCGCGCTCCTCCTCAGCTCCGGCATCACGCCGGAGGAGGGGCTTGTCATTATGCTCCGCGATAAGGACAACGCGGACCTCTCCGCCCCTCTGCAGAGGGTCAGCGAGCTCGCGCAGCAGGGAATCCCGCTGTCAGAGGCCATGAAGAAAAGCGAGTGCTTTCCCTCCTATGCCGTGGAGCTTTTGTCCATCGGCGAGCTGTCCGGGCATTCCGATGAGGTGTGCGCGCTCCTTGCCGGCTTTTACGCCTCTGAGGATTCTCTCCACACATCTCTTCAGGATGCCTTCTACTATCCAATGATTATGATCGTGATGATGTTCGTTCTCGTCATCGTCCTTTTATCCCGCGTTCTTCCTATTTTTCAGCAGGTGTTTCAGCAGCTGGGAGCCTCTGCCGGCGGTGTGCCCTCCTTCCTGATGGAAATCAGTGCGCTCCTGAGCCGGTACTATGTGTTCTTTATTCTTCTCTTCCTCGGGCTTTCCGCCGCCTTCTTCTATGCAGAGCACTCACCGAAGGGGAGCCGTGCAATCCGCTCGCTGATGCAGAAGGGAACTCTGACCCGAGGCCTTTCCGAGGAAATCGCGGTCAGCCGCTTTGCAGCCGGCATGCAGCTGATGCTGGCAAGCGGGTCCTCTCCCTACGAGGCACTGTCCCTTTGCAGCCGGCTGGCCGGCAACCCTTCTGTGGAGACGCGCATTGAGCAGTGCCGGCAGGCACTGGCCGGCGGCAGCAGCCTTGCGGATGCACTGGCGGACGCCGGTATTTTCTCCGGATTCTATTCCAGCATGCTCCGCACCGCCTCCATGACCGGCAATCTGGACACCGTCATGGGGCACATTGCAAGGCACTACCACGAGGACTCGCAGCAGCGCATCGATGCCGCTCTCTCCCGCATTGAGCCCGCCATCGTTTCCGTTCTGGCCGTGATCATCGGACTGATTCTCCTGTCCGTCATTCTTCCTCTCATGGGCATCATGTCCAGCATCGGGTGAACAGTATGCGCCGAAGATCACGCCTTAATTACCGCATGCTGGCTGCTTTGATCCTGATGCTCCTGTGGGTTCTCCTGTACACTGCAATGGCCGACAATCTGCGCGATCGCTCTGCCGTGCAGCAGGAGGCCTCGCTGGAGCTGGCTGTCGATCACGCCATCACCGCCTGCTATGCCCTGGAGGGAATGTATCCGCCGGATCTGCAGTATCTGAAGGATCACTACGGACTGGTTTACGACGAGAGCGTTTTTTATGTGGATTACCAGCCCATCGCCTCCAACATGCGTCCGACGTTCTATGTTCTGTCGGTGACCGAATGAGTCAAACGTATTATTTTCCCCGAAAGGAGGCAGTAACTCGTGCACAGCGATCAAACTCTTTCATACGGCTCTGCGGATTCTTCCGGCGCTGCCGGCAAAAGCCGGCGTGCCCGCAGCCATCACGCCTCCTCCATATTGTTTCTGTTCCTGCTGTTCGCCGCGCTGGTTCTCACCGGAGAGCTTCTGATCTGCATGGGAACCGGTGTATACGAGGACATTCTCTCCTCAATGAACGAAAATGATAGTGCCCGGACCGCCGCTGCGTATGTCCGCCAGAAAATCCGGCAGGGAAATGACCTTGATGCCGTTCGGACGGATGAGCTGGACGGGTGCGAGGCCATCGTCCTGCAGCAGTACCTGGGCGAGCAGCTGTATGAGACCTATCTGTACTGCAGCGGCGGCGAGCTGCGCGAGCTGATGATCCGCAAGGATGCCGGCACATCCTTTTCCGCGGATGCCGGCACTCCCATTGCCAGTCTGGATGCCCTGTCTGCCGAGCAGGATGCGGGCAGCGGCATGCTGCATGTTACATTGACGATCGATGACAGGGTGCAGGAGCTATGGTGCAGTACGCTGACTGCCCAGTGACAAGAGTCTGTCGCTGGCTGGCGTCTGTACAGTAACGCTATTCAGCGTCAAAGCATGCAACTGCAGCGAAAACGAGGTGTTTTGCATATGTCCGGCAGAAAATCATCCGTACCCCATATATCCCAGGCCAATCTGTTCCTGTTCGAGCTGATTCTGGCAGCGGCCCTTCTGTCGCTGTCTTCTGTGGTATGCATTCAGCTGTATCTGAAGGCGCATACGCTGAGCCGCCGCTCCGCAGCCAGAACGCACGCCGTCACCGAGGCGCAGAATGCAGCGGATCTGTGGCTTTCCGGAGAGACTCTTCCGGAGGAAATTTACTACACCGGCGAATGGGATGCTCTAAATCTCGATTCTGTCGGATCAGACACGGACGCAGACACCGGCAATGCCCGCAGGAGTAAGGCCTCCTATTCCATGGTCCTTTCCTCCGATGCGGAGGATGCAGAAGATCCTCTCCGGAAGCTTCAAATTACCGTTTATACGCTTTCCGGCGGTGAGCATGCCTCTGCACTTTACTCTCTGGAGGTGGAACGCTATGTACCGTGAGATGCACCGGACGCAGCACGCGCCGCAATCCCAAACCGATCAGACCTCCTTCACCCGTACTGAGGAGATCCTGCGCCTCGCCAAAAAAGGTGCCCGCCGCCATTCCTTTCATTTCGGCGGGGGTGCTGCTCTGGTGCTGATCGTGCTGATCATCATAAGTCTTCTGTGTTTTGCCGCGCTCTGCGTCATCAGCGCCCGCGCGGATGCGAAGCTCACCGACCGCTATGAGGAGGAGGTCAGCTCCTATTACCGCGCCCGGAATCTCGGAACGGAATTCATTGCGCAGACAAGCGCAGCCCTGCAGGCGCTCTATGCAGATGCAATGGACACTAGCAGCACGGATTCCGCAGTCGCTGCCGCAGGCAGTGACAGCTCCGATGCTGCCGGAAAGATCGCTTACTATGCCGCAGCCGGGGAGCTGGAGGGCTGCATCGATCCGTTCGATGACGAGCCCCCCTGGTACGACGAGCTGCACAGGCTCCTTATCAGCACCGGATATCAAAAGGAGGCAGAGAATACGCCGGTTCTCGTATTCTCTGCCCCCGTAAACGACCACGAGGTCTACTGGGTTGCCGCCCTCGTGCATTATCCGGACGCCGATGATCCTGCCGTCCTTCACATTCTTGCCGCGAAAACCGTTTCCACCGTCACCTACGATTACGACACCACATTGAACGTCATGAAGCGCTCTTGATCCGCTCCAGCGTTTCCTTCAGAATTCGGAGCGCTTCGTCAATCTCAGCCTCTGTATTCTCCGCCCCCAGCGTGAAGCGCAGCGCTCCCTCTGCAGCCTTTCGGTCTTTGGTGAGCGCCATCAGGACGTGGGACGGCTCCAGCGCACCGCTCGTGCACGCGCTCCCTCCGGAGGCGCAGACCCCCGCAAGATCCAGATTCATCAGGAGCGTTCGCTGGTCAAAGCCCGGGAAGGAAACATTTACATTTCCGGCAAGCCTTTCGCTTCCCGGCAGCGGTCCGTTCCAGACCGCTCTGATTTTCTCATTGCATGCATCCCTCTGCACCTCCTGAACGTCCGCAGCGGGTTCTCCGTCAATTTCATCGATTTCATCAATTTCATCAATTTCTTCGTGCCATGCTGCATTTTCAGCCGCAAGGTTCTCTGCTCCCAAGCCAGGGATATCCATCGCGAACACCTCCTGCAGCCGCCTTACAAAATAGTCCTGCAGTCGCCTCTCTGTCGCTTGTTCCTCCTGCATGCACCCGCAGGCCTCCTTCGCTGCTGCGGCAAAGCCGATGGCTGCCGGCACATTTTCCGTGCCCGCCCGCCGTCCGCTCTCCTGTCCGCCGCCGTGCATCAGCGATCCCAGAACCGTTCCCTTCCGGATGTACAGAAAGCCGATTCCCTTCGGTCCGCCCAGCTTATGCGCGCTGACCGACAGAAGGTCTGCATCGAGCGCCTTCACATCTATTGGAAGCTTCCCGTAGGCCTGCACCGCATCCGTATGAAACAGGATGCGGTGTCCCGTCCCTGCCTCCGCGCGGCGGACCGCCGCCGTCAGAGCGGCAATGTCCTCAATGGTTCCGACCTCGTTATTGGCCAGCATCACCGATACAAGGAACGTATCCGGATGCTCCTCCAGCTCCTTCTCGAGTGCCTTCTCCTGCACAAAGCCCCGGCGGTCCGCCGGAAGATACGACACGCTCACGCCCCGGCTCTCCAGATATTCGCAGGTGTGCAGAACCGCATGATGCTCGATCTGCGTGGTAATGATGTGTCCCTTCGCCGCGCCCTTTTGCAGCTGCCGCCTTGCCTCATAGGCTCCGATGAGCGCCCAATTGTCCGCCTCCGTTCCGCCCGAGGTGAAAAATATCTCGTTCCAGTCCGCGCCAATCGTTTCTGCCAGCGCCGCTCTGGCGCCGTCCAGTTTCGCTCTTGCCTGCTGTGCGGCAGGATAGGAGGGGCTTGCATTGCCGTAAATGCTCTGCAGCGCCTCCGTCATCTGCGCAAGTGCCTGCTGCCGCATCGGGCACGTCGCCGCGTGATCCAGATAAATCATGCCATCCTCCGCAGTCCTTTCGGATAATGATTCCGAAGCATTCCGCCCGATGCCTTGCCCCAGCCAAGAGAAATTCCTTCCGTTGTGACGAGAACCCAGCCCTTCTGTGACGGATCACAGGGGAGGGATTCTCCGCGCAGAAACCGTTCTGCTCCTCCCTCCTCTGCCGGAAGCTCCAGCGTCCTCAGAGCCTCCCCCGCATGAAGACTCATGGCCAGAGAATGAGACGGCACAAAGCGTCCCTTCTGCATGGACCCCAGCCACAATCCCGGGCGCAGCACCCGGAGTCCTTCGACTGCGATCTGCTGTCCGTAAGGCATCAGGTACAGATCCTCCCCGAAGCGCTTCGGCGCGCCTCCCATCCTCCGGGCAATCTGCAGAAGTGCTCCCTCCCGGAGATTCTCCTGCAAAAAAACGCGGGCCGCTGCCAGCATCTCCTCGCCGGAGCTGGCGGCCGGCTCGTTTTCTTTTTTCCCCAACGTGCGTTTCGAACCTTTGGCCTTGCTGCGCCGTCCCGATGCCGGTCTGTCATCCGGGAACCCCCGCAGAAAGGCCTCTGCATCCACCGAAGGGACCGGCTCCGAAAGCCTTGTGCCCTCCTTGACAAGGACTGCCGCATAGTGGCCCTCGCCGTCCAGGCGATGCGGCCACAGACGAATGGTGCCTGCGGTTTCGCTCATGGCAGGCTCCTTTTCCGTGCTGCTCCATTCTGGCCGCCCGCAGGAAAAGCCCCAGTCAGGCATGCGCTCCCCGAGCCGGGCCGGAACATCCTGAACCGTAAATTCCGGATGACGCCGGCAGAAGGCTGCGACGGTCTGCTCGTCCTCCTCCGGGGCAAAGGTGCAGGTCGAGTAGACAAGCCTGCCGCCGCGCGCCACCATCCTGGCTGCCTGATCGAGAATTTCCTCCTGCCGTGCCGCGCAGGCCTTCACATTGTCCGCGCTCCACATGGCAAGGGCCTGCTCCTCCTTGCGGAACATTCCCTCGCCGGAGCAGGGTGCATCCACAACCACGCAGTCAAAAAACGATGCAAAGCGCTCCGCCAGATGCTCCGGTGTCTCATTGGTGACCACCGCATTCGGAATTCCCATGCGCTCCACGTTCTGGGATAAAATACGGGCCCGCTGCGGATGAATCTCGTTGGTCACGAGAAGCCCCTCCCCCATCAGCATCCCAGCCAGCATCGTGCTCTTGCCGCCGGGCGCTGCGCAAAGGTCCAGAACCTTCTCGCCCGGTGCAGGGGCAGCAAGCGCCGCCACCGCCATGGCACTCGGCTCCTGCAGATAATACAGGCCCGCCTCATGCAGCGGAGACTTTCCCGGCCGCTCCTCCTCCGGATAATAAAAGCCGTAAAAGGCCCAGGGAACGGGCCGAAGGTGAAAGCCATCCAGCACCGCAGGTGCCTTTGCATGTGCCTCTTCCCCGGGATCTTCAGAGCACGCCCACTCTGCCGGCAGCTTCAGCGGATTCAGCCGTAGGCCTTTCGTCCGCGGCTTGTCATACGAGGCGCAGAATTCTGCGTACTCGGTATCTCCCAGAAGTTCTCTCATTCGGTTTTCAAATTCCGGAGGAAATGCAAACATATCCCTTATCCTTCCAGCAGCATGGCGCGCAGAATTCCTGCACGTCTGTATTCCCGTTTCCCGGCGCCGAGGCCGGTCTTTTTAATGACAAATTCCGGCGGAAGAACGTCCCCGGTGCGAAGTGCTGCGACAGCGGCTGCCCCGGTCGGCGTAACGAACTCTCCCGCATCCGGCATTACGTGAAGACGCAGTCCGTAGCTGCGCGCAATGGCTGCGACGGCCGGCACCGGAATGGGAAGAATTCCGTGCTGGCAGCGCACGGTCCCCGTTCCTTCGTACAGAACCGGCACAATGACCTCGGTAATATTCTCTCTCTCCTGCAGATCGTCATAGCAGACCGCAATGGCAATGATGTCTGCGATGGAATCGATGGCGCCGACCTCGTGGAAGTGCACTTCGTCAATGGGCTTGCCGTGAACCTCGGCCTCGGCCTCGGCCACAATTCCGAATATGCGCTTTGCCAGCGCCCTCGCACCGTCGGACATCTGTGTCTGATCGAGAATCGCATGAACCTGCTCCAGATTCCGATGCTCGTGATGTCCGTGAAGATGAGCTTCACCGCATGCATGATGCTCCCCGTGATGGTGATGCGCGTTGTGCTCCGAGTGTGCGGTGTGCTCCGCCCCGCCGAAACGTCCGCACAGCTCAGCGCTGCCGCCGTGCGCATGCGTATGCTCATGCCCCTGCACTTCCTCCGCAGCCGTACCGAACAGCCACTCCATATCATGGTCGTGATTCTCGTGCTCCTCATCCAGAATCACATCAAAATCCCAGGCCTCGATGCCGCTCTTGATCACCTGTGAAATCTGCACGCGGAAGCCTTCGGCAGGAACGCTCGCAAGGACCTGTTCCAGCTTCTGCCGATCTGCTCCCAGTCCCAGAAGTGCGCCCACCGTCATATCTCCGCTGATGCCGGAATAGCATTCCAAATAGAGCTTGCTCATGGTCCCTCCGTCTGTTGTCACGATTTCCGCACCGAATATCCGAATTTACCCAGCTTCTCTCCCAGCGCATAGTACTCGCCGTGCGAGTAGGCGATCAGATCCGCGCGCTCCAGATCCAGGCGGCCCTTCTCGTCCAGAAGGGATGCGTCCACATCCGTGGAAAGCACCTCTGCAACATACATGTCGTGTGCTCCGAGCTCGAGCTTGTGCCGCACAACGCATTCCAGACACAGGGGGCTTTCCGCAATGCCGGGCACCTTTACGTTCTTCGAAGGGAGTCTCGTCAGATTCATTTCCTTCCATTTGTCGACGTCCCGGCCGCTCTTCACGCCCACCCAGTCTGTCGCATAGGTCAGCTTTCTGGTCGTCAGATTGATGACAAACTCTCCCGTCTTCTCAATGTAGTCGTGGGTCAGGCGGGACGGGCGAATCGATACGGATACCATCACCGGATCCGAGCAGACCGTCCCCACCCAGGCGGCCGTCATCATATCATCGTGTCCCTCTCCGTCCGAAGAGGTTATGATCGCCGCCGGCACCGGATACAAAAGGTTCGACGGCTTCCAGTATTCGCGATTATTTGTTGCTTCCATAATATGTCCTTTCTAAACAGCATTCGTTACTGTACAGACGCCAGCCACGACGGGTCCTGGCGAGTGTACTGTAACCAGCATTCGATGCCAGCATATGCTTGACCGGTTCAGTCAGTGCACAATATCCGGCATGACATGTTATAATTACTGGCGTTTCTCTATGAGACTTCAGTCACAACACCAGTAATTATTCAGAGCCAAGCAAATTTGCATAAAATGCGCGAGTAATGCTTGCATTAACGAGCCCATTTTTGCAAATTTATTTGGCGAGAACGCCACATGAGCAAAAGAGAAGCTGCGCAGCAGCGCTTTTGCGAATGGGCTCTGAATAATTACTAATATCAGAGTATAACACAGGCATAACACATGAAACATTCCGGATCCGCTATCCTCCGCCCGGTTTTGCTGGGCGGCCTCGCGGCACTTATTTTGACATATTCCCCATCGGTTTTACAGAGCAGTCAGGCAGGCCCCTTCGCCTGTCTTCGTCCTGCTGCTCTTTCCGCATACGCGGTCTCCGAGACGGTTACCTTCCATGCCAACGGCGGAACCGGCGAAATGGATGCTGCTGTACTGGAGGCCGGCAAGGACAAGCTCCCCGCCTGCACCTTCACGCGCTATGGCTATGTTTTCCGCGGCTGGATGACCAACCCGGCCGGCACCTCCTGCGAGTACGAGGACCAGGCAACCTACCCGGAGGACGCCGGCAGCATGACGCTCTATGCGCTCTGGGAGCCGCAGATGTACATCATCCACTATGAAGGAAACGGCGCCTCGCTGGGCGACATGGCGGATTCGTACGGCATCTACGATAAGAAGACCACGCTCTCCGGCAACCTCTTCACCAATCCGGGGCATTCGTTCAGCGGATGGATTGACACCAACACCGGAAACCGCTACAGCAATCTCGCCTCCGTGCGCAATCTCCACTCCGGCAACACCTACTGCCGCTCGGTTCTGACCGTCAGTGCCGGCAAGCCGGAGAATACGAAGTACTCCTTTAAGAGCACGCAGGGCTCCTGCGTATACGAAGAAAACGGCGCAACCTATCTGGTTACCGCCGCTTCCATCAATGACAGTGCCTACAACAACGGCGATCTGTCCCACTATGAAACCATTCTGACCAAATACGACCTCTCCACAGGAAAGGCCGTAAAGTCGGTGCGCAATCTCGCATTTGATCACGGGAACGGCATCTGCTACAACGAAAACAACGGCCACCTCTACATTGCCGAGGGCGGCACCTGTAAGGGCTACCCCAGCGGCGTCATGGAGCTCGATGAGAACCTGAATGAGGTCCGGGAGTACAACTTCCCCCTGCTGACGCACATCTGGGCCATTGCCTATGCCGACCATCATTTTTACCTGATCGGCCGCAACGACGACAGCCGCAATTCCTTCTGCGTGCTCAACGATGATATGGAGACGCTCTCCATCACGCCGGTGGATGAATATTATGCCCAGAATTTCAGCTCCCAGGGCATTGCCACTGACGGGTCCTTTATCTATGCCGTCAGCGCCGGCTTCAAGGCCTATGACTGGAAGAGCAAGCAGCGCATCAACGTCTTCACCACCGAAGGCAAATACATCGGTGTGTGGACGATTGACATTCCCTATGAGGCAGAGGATCTGACCATCGTCGGTCCCTACGCCTATATCACCACCAACGAGAAGGAAAAGTGCACGCTCTACCGCACCCGGATCCCGGCAGTAACATTGACTGCAACGTGGAAGTAACCGCCGCCCATTTTCTCTGATACCAATGATGCCGGGGACAAAAGAGCATTGTCCCCGGCGCATTCCGGATTGCTGCGTGCAATCCTCCCGTTCATCGGTTCAGTTGTTCAGCGGACTCAGCACAATCTGTCCCGTCTTCCGTGTCTTCTTCAGTTCAATGATCCGCTGGTTGGACGATCCGCGGAAATTCAGCGTCACCTTTTTCAGCGACTCCACAAACGGTCCGTCCACCAGCACGTCAATCAAGTCCAGATACGGATCCGTGATTTCCTCTATGTAGCGCTTCCCGCCGGGCACGAGGTCCCGGTCATACAGGTATCCCGTGTAGGCCCATATTGTCCGCGTCGGCAGCTCCCTGTGAATCCGCTGCAGAAGTGCATACAGCTCCCTCTGGTTTGCTAGCTCCATGGGATCCCCTCCCAGGAGCGTCAGTCCGTCATAAAACGGCTTGGAAAGCTCCTCCAGAATCTGATCCTCCATTTCCGATGTGTACTCTCTGCCGTAGTCAAAGTCCCAGGTCTGCGGCTGAAAGCAGCCGGGGCAGTGGTTCAGACACCCGGAAACGAAGAGCGTAAGCCGGATTCCGATGCCGTTTGCGGAATCCGCTGTCATAATTTCACCGATGTGCATGACTTCCTCTCTATGGCGCTGCGCAGCAGCGGCAGTCAAAGGGGAATTTCGCCTTTGCGAAATTCCCCCTGCAAAAATCACTCTCCCAGCTGGTCCAGCGCTTCCTGAATCCACTTCGCATAGCCGTCCTTGCTGTCCATTCCGACCTTCGGGCGCCCCAGAATATTGCCGTTCTGATCCACGAGGTAGCTGGTCGGCGTACCGATTGCCGGGAAGCAATCGTCCAGCTCGTCGGTATCCAGCAGAACCGGCAGCGTCACGTTCTGCCCCGCCATGATATCATGGGCCTCTTCCACGCCGTCCTCGTCGTCAATATCCCGTACATCCGTCAGAAGCGTGAGGATCTGTACATCTTCTAATTCATCGTTCAGCTCCTGGAGGTCCGGCATCTCTTCGATGCAGAAGGAGCACGTTGTCGCCCAGATGTTCACCATCGTCAGCTTCGCATCCTTGAATACAGAGCTGTCCACCGTGTTGCCGTCGTAATCCACCGTCTTAAAGGAAATGCCGGAGGAAGAGCTGTACTCCACATAATCCAGCTGCTCGCGCTGCTGCTCCCAGTCACCCTTCATTGCCTCCAGGAGTGCCTTTGTCTCGTCCGATATATTGTCCGAAAGCGTCTCCCTGCCTTCCGCCGAGGAACCATCCGCCTGGTACATGGTCAGTCCGCTCTCTGTCGTAAACGGCGTCAGCGTATAGCCCGTATCCTCCGCATAGTTATCCAGCACCTCTCGGAGCTCCTCCTCCGTGATGTTCTGATCCTGTGCGAATACAATGGTCGGGAACTGGTAATGAGAACGATATTTGTCCAGCTCCTCATAGGAGGTAACTGCAGACTGATCAAAGCCCTCCGGGTAATCTCCGACAAATGCCTCTACTGTACAGATGCTGATCCCCTTCTGGTCATCCAGCATGGCGCACCACGGAATCACTCCGCTGTCTTCGCTCTCTGCGCACTCGGCAAAGCTGCCGACCCACTTCCGAACCGCAAGGCCCGTCGCGTCATCGGTCTCCACATAGTCCGCCGCATCGGCGGATGCAGTATTTTCCGATGCAGCTGCATCCGTCTGTGCGCTGCCTCCCGCATTCTGCGCGCTCTGACTGCCGCAGGCTGCAAGGCTTCCTGTCAGCACCGCTGCCAGCAGCAGGCTCATCACCTTTTTCCTCTTCATATTCTGATCCTCTCCTTCATTGTCTGTTCGCCTTCATCGGCTCCGCCGTGCGGTCCTTCTGCCGGTGCACCGCCGCGTTAAAATGCAGCGCTCCCGTGGGACATGCACTCGTGCAGGCTCCGCACCGGATGCACTCTGCACTGTTGGGATTGTGCACGACATCCACGTTCATTTTACACTGTCTGCTGCAGGCTCCGCATCCCGAACATTTATCCGGTTCCACCTTCAGCTGCAGAAAGCTGATGCGCTGGAATAATCCGTAAAAGGCTCCCAGCGGACAGACATATTTGCAGAAGGGACGATGGATCGTCGTGGACAGCGCGACGATGACAATCAGCAGAAAGAACTTCCATTGAAACAGCGCTCCCAGCATTCCCCGGACGCCCTCGTCCAGGATTGCCAGCGGGATTGCGCCCTCCAGGATTCCGACCGGGCAGACCAGCTTGCAGAAATACGGAACCGACGACAGTCCGTTATTGACCTTCAGGAAAGCCGGCAGCAGCAGGACGAATACAAACAGAAATACATATTTCATCCAGCGAAGCGCCCGGTCCAGGCGCTTCGGAACCGTTATCTTCGGAACCGGAATCTTATACAGAAGCTCCTGAATCAGGCCGAACACGCACAGCCATCCGCAGACAAAGCGCCCCAGCAAAACACCGATCAATGCAAGGTACCCCAAAACATAAAACGGGAATTTCTTCTTGCTGCCGACCACCGCCTGCAGGGAGCCGATGGGACAGGCGCCGATCGCTGCAGGACAGCTGTAGCAGTTCATGCCCGGAACGCAGAAGTTCTTCAGGGCTCCGGTATAAATCAGACTCTTTCCCCAGCCGGTCCACCGGCAGTTCTGCA
Source organism: Clostridium sp. CAG:508 (assembly GCA_963650385.1). Classification (GTDB taxonomy): domain Bacteria; phylum Bacillota; class Clostridia; order Lachnospirales; family Lachnospiraceae; genus CAG-791. Next base: position 16,956 of record CAVJLL010000011.1, read on the forward strand.
ATAGCGCCGATATCACCTGTACCAGCTTGCGCCGAAGGCCTTGTCTGTGCGTCGTTTTTTTCATAAAAAGCATCCCTCATTCAATAAAAGTGCAGTGTTCACCCGATTCCGATGCACTCAAAGCAGATATTGGCCGCCTTGCGCAGCACAACCTTCGGCTCCCTGCGCAGGGTGCCGACGATGATGCCGGCAATGGCCAATGCCAGAATGATACAGCGGATGCTCTTTTCCTTCAGATTGTTGTTCTCCATTGTCCTGCCCTCTCACTAATTTCCATCAAGCAGTGTCTCTTCTTCCGATTTTACCTCACTTTTGGACAACATTATAGTTGCGGATAAAAAAGGCAGCGGAGTTAACCCGCTGCCTTCAAAAAGTCCAAAAAAGTTTGGGCGGTTTATTCAAACGTCTTATTCGACAGATGCAGCACGCGGTCCTTGATTTCCTGCGTGCGTCCCTGGTTCCAGAACTGTGTTCCGATGTAGCCGCAGGTTCTCCGGGCCACGCTCATCTTCGACTGATCGCGGTTCCCGCAGTTGGGGCACTCCCATACGAGCTTGCCGCTCTCATCCTCCACGATCTTGATCTCGCCGTCGTAACCGCAGACCTCGCAGTAATCCGACTTCGTATTCAGCTCCGCATACATGATGTTGTCGTAGATGTACTGCATCACCGAGAGTACCGCAGGGATGTTGTTCTGCATGTTCGGCACTTCGACGTAGCTGATGGCGCCGCCCGGGGAAAGTTTCTGGAAATCTGCCTCGAAGCGAAGCTTGGTGAAGGCATCGATATTTTCCCGGACATTTACATGGTAGCTGTTCGTGATGTAGTTGTGGTCCGTCACGTCTTTGATGATGCCGAAGCGCTTCTGCAGGCACTTTGCAAACTTGTAGGTTGTGGACTCCATCGGCGTGCCGTAGAGCGAATAGCTGATGTTCTCCTCCCGGCGCCACTGCGTGCACTTGTCATTCAGATGCTGCATCACCTTCAGTGCGAATTCCTTGCCCTGCGGATCTGTGTGCGATACACCCAGCATCCGCATGCACATTTCATACAGTCCGGCATAGCCAAGGCTGATGGTGGAATAGTTGTTGTACAGAAGGCGGTCGATCTTCTCGCCCTTCTTCAGTCTTGCCAGTGCGCCGTACTGCCACAGGATGGGCGCAACGTCCGAAACGGTTCCCAGGAGGCGCTCATGGCGGCACCGGAGTGCCCGGTGGCACAGCTCCAGACGCTCGTCAAAAATCTTCCAGAATGCCTCCATATCTCCGTAGGAGGAGCAGGCAACATCCACCAGATTGATGGTCACGACGCCCTGGTTGAATCGGCCGTAATACTTGTGCTTGCCGTCCGGTCCCAGGCCCTCTGTGTCCGGTGTCAGGAAGGACCGGCAGCCCATGCACGGATAGACGTCGCCGTTCTTGTACTCCTTCATCTTCTTGGCAGAGATGTAGTCCGGCACCATGCGCTTGGCCGTGCACTTTGCCGCCAGCTCCGTCAGATAATAATAGGGAGAATCCGGATGAATGTTGTTCTCATCCAGCACATAGATCAGCTTCGGGAAGGCCGGCGTGATCCATACGCCCTTTTCATTTTTGACACCCTGCATTCTCTGGAGCAGCACCTCCTGAATGATTCGGGCCAGGTCGTCCCTGGTCTGTCCCTCCGGCACCTCATCCAGGTACATGAACATGGTCACGAACGGCGCCTGTCCGTTGCAGGTCATCAGTGTGATCAGCTGATACTGAATGGTCTGAATGCCGGAGCGGATCTCCTCGCTCAGCCGGTTCTCCACAATCTTGCTGATGATGGCGTCATCCAGCGGCTCTCCCGTAAGCTTTCTCTCCTCGCACACCTGGCGTGTCAGCTTCCTGCGGGAAACATCCACAAAGGGTGCCAGATGCGAGAGCGTGAAGGACTGGCCACCGTACTGGTTGGAGGCAACCTGCGCCACGATCTGCGTTGTCACATTGCACGCCGTGAAAAAGCTGTGCGGCTTCTCGATCAGCGTCTCGCTGATGACGGTGCCGTTCTGCAGCATGTCCTCGAGGTTGATCAGGTCGCAGTTGTGCTCCTTCTGTGCGTAGTAATCCGAGTCATGGAAATGGATGATTCCCTCCTCGTGCGCCTTGACGATATCCTCCGGCAGGAGAACGCGCTTGGTCAGATCCTTGGACACCTCGCCTGCCATGTAGTCGCGCTGCGTGGAATTGATCACCGGGTTCTTGTTGGAGTTCTCCTGCTTCACCTCTTCGTTCTGCTGGTTGATCAGCGCCAGGATTCCGTTGTCCGTGGTATTGGCCTTGCGGGAGATCTCTCTCTTATAGCGGTAGCGGACATATTTCTGTGCGACCTCATACCCGCGCATCTCCATGATGCCGGTCTCCACCATGTCCTGAATGTCCTCTACGCTGACAGCATGGGGTGCGCTCTTCACCTTCTTGGCAATGTTGTCTGCAACCGCATTGATCTGGTACTCGTTCATCTGGTAGATACCGCTCACCTCTGCGTTTGCCTTCTGAATTGCGTTGATAATTTTCGCAATATTGAAGTCAACCTCCTGCCCGTTTCTCTTAATAACGTTGGTCTTCACCGTTGATGTCTCACTTGCTGTCATACTGTTCTCCCTCCGACTGATTATTTAGAACACGTCGCATCAGATGTGCAATATCTTGTAATATGATTTGTATACGGATACCAGATGTTGTGTTTCGTGCGATGCTTTACTAGCATACACTACTGTCTCGCAAAAAGATAGATGCGCAGCGCAGAAAAAATATCACAAAATCAGCCATCCGATTTGGTCAGGATTGCGTCTTGCATATCGTAATTATTCAGAACACATTCGCAAAATCGCTGCTGCGCAGTTACAGAGCCTCCAGAAAGCTGTGGTGCTCGCCGTCCTTTTTGTAGCCCAGGAGCTTATCCACGCATACGTTCTCTGTCGCATGGAAGATATTGGACTCGAGCATGGGATTATTCTTCTTCAGCTCCGCAATGATGCGTTTCGTCTCCATCCGTTTATGGCCTGTGCGCGAGCCGCTCTGTTCTCCGGGCTCTGCCGCACAGGTGGTGCAGGTATCCGTAAAATGGCAGGCGCACTGAATAAAATGCAGGTGATTCCGGTCACGCCAGGCCTTGATGTCATCCTCGCGGATAAAGTACAGCGGGCGGATCAGCTCCATTCCCTCGAAATTCGTACTGCGCAGCCGCGGCAGCATGCCGGCCCACTGTCCGGAGTAGAGCATCCCCATGAGGGCCGTCTCAATCACGTCATCGTAATGGTGTCCCAGTGCGATTTTATTGCAGCCGAGCTCCTGTGCCTTCTTATACAGATGTCCGCGCCGCATTCTCGCGCACAGGTAGCACGGCGACGATGTGACCTTGTACACCGTATCAAAGATCGTCGTCTCGAAAAAGGTGAGCGGAATCCCCAGGAGTCTCGCGTTATTCTCGATGATATGCCGGTTGGCTTCGTTGTAGCCGGGATCCATGCACAGGAAGGTCAGCTCAAACGTAAACTGTCCGTGCCGCTGAAATTCCTGAAAGAGCTTGGCCATGAGCATGGAATCCTTGCCGCCGGAGATGCAGACCGCAATGCGGTCTCCGTTCTGGATCAGCTGGTACTTCAGAATGGCGCGCGCAAACGGATTCAGAAGGTCCTTGTGAAACCGGCCCTTCTGCAGCGACGTCTCGATCTGCTCCCGGAGAATCTCATCCTCTGCCTGCTTCTGGATGGCGTGAAGCGCCCACGCGCCGTACCCTCCCGCCAGGCTCTGGGCATAAAAGCCCTTCTCCCGCAGCTCCTGTGCCAGGTCTCTTGTAACCGTCCCGTACTTGCAGTAGAGGACAATGCGCTTGTCCGGCGAAAACGGGGTCAGCTGCCGGCCATCGGCATATTCCCGGACCTTTTCCGGAGAAAAGAGAACGCACCTGGGGATAAAGCCATGCTCATAGTCGCTTTCGTCCCGGGTATCCACCAGAAGATATTCATTCGGAGCAAGTGCATCCAGTTCCTTTGCGGTGATCTCCAGATTTGCTCCGGTTCCCATCGAATCGGTCCATTCCTGGTTCATAATTGTTTTCCTCTCAAGCACATGGTTGGCAACCCCTCCAGTGTAAAGAAGCATCGTTTCATTTGCAAGCACTCCCCCGGGCATAAGAAGAGGGCCTCTGCACGGAGGAAGGTGTGTGCAGAGGCCCTGATGAATAAATACCGTCAGGCTGTGCTGAAGCGATATTGATTCCGGAGGGGTGCTCAGGCTGGGGATGAAGACCCTGATGCCTGAGCCGAATATGTGCCGCCGGATGACAGCACGGTTGTCATCGAAATGATGCCGGGCTCAAAAGCCCTGACTGTAAATCCGTCCGATTCGAAGCCGGCAGGTGCTTACTCTACATCCTGCAGTGCTGCGAAGTTCTCTTCGCCGGTACGAACCTTAACAACTCTTGCGACGTTGTATACGAAAATCTTTCCGTCTCCGATGTGGCCGGTGTAGAGCGACTTCTTGGCCGCCTCAATGACCTTGTCTACAGAGATCTTGGAAATGATAACCTCAACCTTTACCTTCGGCAGAAGCGTGGAATCCACAACTGCACCGCGGTAGCGCTCCATGGAGCCCTTCTGGATGCCGCAGCCCATAACCTGGGTCATCGTCATGCCGGTAACGCCGAGCTCATTCAGTGCACGCTTGAGTTCATCAAACTTGGACAGACGGCAGATGATGGAAACCTTGTGAATTCCGGTATCGAACTCCGGAGCTGCTGCAGGCTCTGCTGCAACCTTCACTGCCGCATTCTTCTGTGCCTCGCTGGCCTTCTCGTAATCACCCTCTCCGAGGTCGGTGTTGTCGTTAACATCCATCTCCATGTTCGTAACATCCGTAATGGAGAATCCGGAGTAAGCACTTGCCAGGCCGTGCTCATGCATGTCAAGGCCGTCAATCTCAACCTGTGCCGGAACGCGAAGGCCGATGGTCTTGTCGATCAGCTTGAAAACAACGAACATGATGATCAGTACATATGCATCAATTGCAACGATGCCGAGCAGCTGAATACCGAGCTGTGTGAATCCGCCGCCGTAGAACAGGCCGACGCCGACGCCGTCTGCACCGGTGGAGAACAGTCCGACTGCAATGGTGCCCCAGATGCCGTTGGCCATATGTACGGATACAGCACCAACCGGGTCATCAATCTTTGCTACATTGTCAAAGAACTCAACCGAAAGAACTACCAGGAAGCCTGCAACCAGGCCGATGAAGAAGGCGCCGACCGGGGAAACGCAGTCGCATCCTGCGGTGATGGCTACCAGTCCTGCAAGTGCGCCGTTGAAGGTCATGGACACATCCGGCTTGCCGTAGCGGAACCAGGTGAAGATCATCGTTACAACCGTAGCTACTGCTGCAGCCAGGTTGGTGGTCATGAATGCGGTGGAAGCATTGATGGCATCGTCTGCCGTTGCCATTGCTGCTGTGGAGCCGCCGTTGAAGCCGAACCAGCAGAACCAGAGGATGAATACACCCAGTGCTGCAGCGGTCAGGTTGTGGCCGGGGATTGCTTTTGCTTTGCCGTTCCGATCGTACTTGCCGATGCGGGGTCCGAGCATTGCAGCGCCGAGGCAGGCGATTACGCCGCCGACGTTATGTACCACTGCGGATCCGGCGAAATCGTGGAAGCCCAGCGTGGAGAGCCAGCCGCCGCCCCATGCCCAGTGTCCGCTGATGGGGTAGATCAGAAGGGAAATTGCTGCGGAGTATACGCAGTAAGCCTTGAAGTTGGTGCGCTCTGCCATGGATCCGGATACGATGGTTGCTGCTGTTGCGCAGAACACGGTCTGGAAAATGACATAGCACCAAAGGGGCATTGTCTGCGGCACGGTGCTGTTGGTCGCATCGTAGACGCCGCGGATCAGCGGATCAAACCCGCCGATTAAGGGATTGAGGCTTCCGAACATCAGTCCGAAGCCAACCAGCCAGTAACAGGGAGTTCCGATGCAGAAGTCCATCATGTTCTTCATCAGAATGTTGCCCGTGTTCTTGGCTCTTGTCAGACCAGCCTCACAAAGAGCAAAGCCGGCCTGCATGAAGTAGATCAGCGCCGAGGCGATGAGTACCCATGCAACAGTACTAACATTGATTTCCATAACTCACTCCTCCCTGCCGGAGCCTTCGCACAGCACCGATTCCATCGTCGTCTCTGCAGGTCCTTCAAGTCCTTTCGGAAATGAAAAAGGGAGCTGAAACCCGGTGTTCCGGATTCCAGCTCCCTTGCTGAATCGATGTACGCGGCCAACTCGCAGCACTTGTTTGATGACGTGATTGTATACTTGTATGCCGATCCACGCAATCCGCATTTCTAACAAGATTTTAGCGGATGACTATTAAATTTTGGTTAACTCTGCAAGCAGGCACCTGCGACACACTCACTCCGTAAAGCGGTACGCATTCGCAGAATCCTGCGAATTCCTGTTACGATTCGCGCAGGTTCGAATATCCCATCAGATACTGATCAACGTCGTGGGCGCAGCGGCGTCCTTCGGCCACTGCCCAGACAACAAGGGACTGGCCGCGGTGCATGTCGCCTGCCGTGAAGACCTTCGGCACGTTCGTTGCATACTGCTCCTCCGCGGTCTTCACCACACCGCGCTGCGTCAGCTCCACGCCGAAGGCCTCGGTCGTGTACGTCTGGCAGCCGGTGAAGCCAGCCGCAATCAGCAGAAGGTCGCAGGGGATGGTCTTCTCTGAGCCCTCCACCATCACCATCTGCCGGTTCTCAAAGCGCACCTTCGCCGTAACGATTTCCTTCAGCTCGCCCTTTTTGTTGGCATGGAACTCCTTTACGGTCGTTTCGTACACACGCGGGTCATGACCGAATCGGTCAATTGCCTCCTCATGGCCGTAATCGGTCTTGAGGACCTTCGGCCACTCCGGCCACGGGTTCGACTCTGCGCGCTCCACAGGGGGCTTCGGCATCATCTCCAGCGCCGTCACCGACTTGCAGCCGTGGCGCAGCACCGTTCCGATGCAGTCATTGCCGGTATCACCGCCGCCGACAACCACAACGTTCTTGCCCGCCGCGCTGATGAAATCATTTCCCTTCAGGAACGTGTCCACATCCCGGGACTCCGCATCCTTCCAGGTGCCGTCTGCCTCCAGTCCCTGGTTCAGCAGGCTCTTCGTGGTCGAGGTCAGGAAGTCCACTGCGTAGTAAATTCCCTTGATCTCATTCGGATCGCCGCCCTTTAAGCCGCGTGCCTGCTTGGCGCCGCAGGCCAGAACGACTGCATCATAGGAAGCCAGCAGCTCCTTTGCCGTAATGTCCACGCCCACATTGACGCCGGTGCGGAATGCAACGCCCTCTGCCTCCATCAGATGCTGACGGCGGTAAATCACGCTCTTGTCCAGCTTCATGTTCGGGATGCCGTACATCAGCAGTCCGCCGATGCGGTCCTCCCGCTCATATACGGTCACCAGATGTCCTCTGTGGTTCAGTTCATCCGCTGCAGCAAGTCCGGAGGGGCCGGAGCCGATGACAGCGACCTTCTTGCCGCTGCGGATCTTCGGAACCCGCGGCTGCAGATAGCCGTTTGCAAAGGCCGTTTCGATGACGAACAGCTCATTGTCATGCACCGTCACCGGATCGCCGTACTCCCCGTTGATGCAGGCCTTCTCACAAAGTGCCGGGCACACACGTCCCGTGAACTCCGGGAAATTGCTGGTCTTGATCAGCCGGGAAAAGGCATGCTCATAGTGTCCGTGGTAAATCTGATCGTTCCATTCCGGAATCAGGTTGTGAAGAGGACACCCTGTGATCATGCCGGAGAGCTTCATGGCCGACTGGCACAGCGGCACGCCGCAGTTCATGCAGCGGGCACCCTGTTTTCTGCGCTCCTCCTCCGGGATCTGCCGGTGGAACTCCTTGAAATTCGTCAGACGCTCCCGTACCGGAACGTCAATGTTGTTCTTACGGTTGTATTCCAGGAAACCTGTTACCTTGCCCATTACGCGGTCACCTCCTCAAATGCCTCCAGGACTGCATTGTCATGCGAGATGCCCTGCTCCTCATACTTGCTGATGGCTGTCAGCATTTTCTGGTAGTCGTTCGGCAGAATCTTCTTGAAATCTGCTACGCGGTTCTGGAAATCTGCAAGGATCTCCGCGGCAAGTGCCGATCCGGTTTCCTTCTCATAGTCCATGAGAATGTCCTTAAGCTCGGCAATGTCGTACTTGTCGGTGACCTCCTGCAGGGAGTCCATATCCTTGTTCATGCGGCGGTACAGCGTATGATCGCTGTCCAGCACGTACGCGATGCCGCCGGACATGCCTGCCGCAAAGTTCTTGCCGGTGGGTCCGAGGATCACCGCACGGCCGCCCGTCATGTATTCCAGGCCATGGTCACCGCAGCCCTCCGCCACGGCAACCGCACCGGAATTGCGGACGCAGAAGCGCTCGCCGGCGATGCCGCAGATGTAGGCCTTGCCCGCCGTTGCGCCGTACAGCGCTACGTTGCCGATGATGATGTTCTCGGATGCCTTAAACGGTGCCTTCGCCGAAGGAACCACCACCAGCTTGCCGCCGGAAAGTCCCTTGCCGAAGCCGTCATTGGCATCTCCTGTGAGCCGAAGCGTTACGCCTTTCGGAAGGAATGCGCCGAAGGACTGGCCGCCGCCGCCCTCTGCGTTTACCACAAAGGTATCCTCCGCAAGGTAGCCGCCGAAGACTCTTGTCACATCGGAGCCCAGAATCGTTCCGAAGGAACGGTCCGTGCTGGAGATCTTCAGCGAAACCTCCATCGGCTTCACCTTGGAGGCAGCCAGCTGCATCTCCTCGTTGCTGCGCAGTGCCGGTCCGCTTCCGGTGCCGGCAAAGGTTGTCTCTGCGGAATGCTCGGCAGACGGAATCGTTATTTTCGCCTTGCGGAGCGCCTCGTGGAAGGCCGGAAGGAGTACAGATACGTCCTTGGTCTTCTCCAGGTGGAAATCGTAAATGTGCTCGCGGTCAAAGTGCGCCGCCTCTGCGTGTGCGTAAACCGGATCCAGGATTCTGGAAAGGTCTACCTCCTCTGCTCTCTGTGTGATCACATTGTCGCGCTTCTTGAGGCAGTCGGTGCGGCCGACCATCTCAGCCACGGTATGGAAGCCGAGCGACGCCATGATCTCACGGAGCTGCCTTGCTATGAAGAGCATGAAGTTCATGACGTACTCCGGCTTGCCGGCAAAGCGCTTCCGAAGCGCCTCGTTCTGCGTTGCAACGCCGACCGGGCAGGTATCCTTGCTGCAGACACGCATCATCATGCAGCCCATGCAGACCAGCGGAGCCGTGGCAAAGCCGAACTCCTCTGCGCCCAGAAGTGCAGCGATGGCAACATCGCGGCCGCTCATGAGCTTGCCGTCCGTCTCGATGCAGACGCGGTCGCGCAGGCCGTTCTGGATCAGCGACTGGTGCGTCTCTGCAAGGCCCAGCTCCCACGGAAGTCCTGCATTGTGGATGGAGGAAATCGGAGCCGCTCCGGTTCCGCCGTCATAGCCGGATACCAGGATAACCTGTGCGCCGGCCTTGGCAACGCCGCTGGCGATGGTGCCGACGCCTGCCTCGGATACGAGCTTAACCGCAATGCGCGCATAGCGGTTGGCATTTTTAAGGTCATAAATCAGCTGCGCCAGATCCTCGATGGAATAGATGTCATGGTGCGGCGGCGGCGAAATCAGCGAAACGCCCGGTGTGGAGTACCTGGTTTTGGCAACCCACGGATAAACTTTTTTGCCCGGAAGATGTCCGCCCTCGCCGGGCTTTGCGCCCTGCGCCATCTTGATCTGAATCTCCACAGCACTGCCGAGGTATGCCGATGTCACGCCAAAGCGCCCGGATGCCACCTGCTTGATGGCAGAGTTGCGCTCCGTTCCAAAGCGTGCCGGATCCTCGCCGCCCTCGCCGGTGTTGGACTTGCCGCCCAGCCGGTTCATGGCGATGGCCATGGTCTCGTGCGCCTCCTGCGAAATGGAGCCGTAGGACATGGCACCGGTCTTGAAGCGCTTCACGATATCTTCAACCGGCTCGACCTCCTCCAGCGGAATCGGTGCCTGCTGCGGCACGAAATCCATCAGGCCGCGCAGCGTATGCGGATGGCCGGAATCGTCCACCAGATCGGTGTAGGTCTTGAACTGCTCGTAGCTGCCCTTGCGGACGGCCTGCTGCAGGTTGATGATCGTTTCCGGACTGTAGAGGTGATCCTCCTTGTCCGCGCCGCTCCGAAGGCAGTGGAAGCCGATGCTGTCAAGGGAGGTGTCCGTTCCCAGTCCCAGCGGATCAAACGCATGGTCATGGCGGAAGGCAACGCCCTCCTCGATCTCCTGAATGCCAATGCCGCCGACGCGGGATACCGTGCCGGTAAAGTACCGGTCGATCACATCCTTGGACAGTCCGATGGCCTCGAAAATGCGGGCGGACTGGTAGGACTGGATGGTCGAAATTCCCATTTTGGCTGCGATCTTCACGACGCCGGAGAGCAGTGCCTTGTTGTAGTCCTCGATGGCGGTGTGGTAATCCTTGTCGAGAATGCCCTTGTCGATCAGCTCGGAGATACACTCATGCGCAAGGTACGGGTGAATGGCACGCGCGCCGAAGCCCAGAAGCGTTGCCATCTGGTGCACGTCGCGTGGCTCGCCGGACTCCAGAACGATGGATACCTTGGTGCGCTTCTTGGTGCGGACCAGATGCTGCTCCACGGAGGATACCGCCAACAGCGACGGGATCGGTACGTGGTTCTCATCGACGCCGCGGTCGGAGAGGATGATGATGTTCTTCCCCTCGGCTGCTGCGCGGTCAATGGCGATGTTCAGCTGCTCGAGTGCGCGCTCCAGGGACGTATTCTTGTAGTACAGGAGCGAAATCGTCTCGGTGTGGAAGCCCGGCTGGTTCAGCGACTTTATTTTCATAATGTCGACGCCGGTCAGGATGGGCCGGTTGACCTCCAGCACGCGGCAGTTCTCCGCCTTCTCGTTCAGAAGGTCGCCGTCGGAGCCGATGTACACGGTGGTGTCGGTGACCACCTTCTCACGAAGCGAGTCGATCGGCGGGTTGGTTACCTGCGCGAACAGCTGCTTGAAATAATTGAACAGGAGCTGATGCTGGCGTGAGAGTACTGCCAGCGGCACGTCGTGTCCCATCGAAACCGTCGGCTCTACGCCGTTCTCAGCCATCGGCAGAATGTCGTCGCGGACATCCTCGTAGGTATAGCCGAATACCTTGTAGAGCTGATCGCGCAGCACCTGATCGTGCGTCGGGATCTTCTTGTTCGGGATGGGGAGCTTTGACAGATGCAGAAGGTTCCCGTCCAGCCATTCGCCGTAGGGCTCGTGGCTTGCGTAAAGGCTCTTGCACTCCTCGTCGGAGATGATCTTCTTCTGCACGGTATCCACCAGCAGAATGCGGCCGGGCTCGAGTCTGGACTTCTTCACGATGTGCTCGGGAGCGATGTCCAGAACACCGACCTCGGAGGCCAGAATCAGGCGGTTGTCATCCGTGATGTAGTAGCGCGACGGGCGCAGTCCGTTCCGGTCCAGGGTCGCGCCGACCAGATCGCCGTCCGAGAACAGGATGGCGGCCGGGCCGTCCCACGGCTCCATCATGGTCGCATAGTAATGGTAGAAATCCTTTTTGTCCTGCTGCATGAAGCGGTTGTTCTTCCAAGGCTCAGGCACGATGACCATCATCGCCAAAGGAAGCGGCATGCCGTTGAGGTACAGGAATTCCAGGGTATTGTCCAGCATGGCAGAATCCGAGCCGGTGCCGGAAATGACCGGGAAAATCTTGTCAATGTCCTTCTCCATCACCGGCGAGGACATGGTCTCCTCACGGGCGAGCATACGGTCGATGTTGCCGCGGATGGTGTTGATCTCACCGTTGTGCGCAATCATGCGGTAGGGATGTGCACGGTTCCAGGAGGGATTGGTATTGGTTGAGAAACGGGAGTGCACGATGGCAATGGCCGTCTCGTAGTCGTGATCCTGCAGATCGTCATAGAACTTGCGCAGCTGCATCACGAGGAACATTCCCTTGTAGACAATGGTCCTCGAGGACAGTGAGCAGATGTAGGTGTCCTCCGAGCTCTGCTCGAACTCGCGGCGCACCACATAGAGCCTGCGGTCGAATTCAATGCCCTTCTCCACATCCTCGGGCTTCTCGATGAAGCACTGCATGATGCAGGGCATGGAATCCTTTGCAAGATCGCCCAGAATTTCCGGATGCACCGGAACGTTTCTCCAGCCCAGGAGCTTGAGGCCTTCCTTTCTGGTGATCACCTCGAACATCCGCATGGCGAATGTGCGCTTTAAATTGTCCTGCGGGAAAAAGAACATGCCGACGCCGTATTCTCTCTCCTTGCCCAGCTTGATCCCGGCCTCCAGCGCTGCCTTCTTAAAGAACCGGTGGCTGATCTGCGTCAGAATGCCGACGCCGTCACCTACCTTGCCGGTAGCATCTTTACCCGCGCGGTGCTCCAGCTTCTCTACGATATGCAGTGCATTATCCAGAACCTGGTAATCCTTGTGTCCGTCGATGTTGACAATGGTGCCGATACCACAGGCATCATGCTCAGCGGCAAGACCCTCATACAACCTTCTTCTTTGCTGTTCCTGTAATGTTTTCATATTCCCTGTTTCTCTTTTGTAATCCTTTGCTGCCGACATTTTGGAAAGTACAGCAACAATTCCTGACCCTTTGAACCTGGATCAGGAATTGTCCTTATGCCCTTCCTTGGCTGTCTGTAACAATGTTGCCCTGCTGTCTCTTAACGCTCCGGCCCCGCCGGGAGATTCCCTCGGACCGGAAGCGTCATGCTGACCTCACCCCATCAGCGAAGGGAGAAGAGCATCTGGCCGTACGTAGGATACGGAAGATATCCGTCCGGAATGATGGCCTCTGCCTTGTCTACGGAAGCGCGCAGCTCATCCATGTCGGCCAGAATGGTCTCATGATAGAACTTCGCAGCCTTCAGCTCATCCGTCTCCTTCTCTGCATCCTTGGTGTCCTTATCCAGCTTTGCAAGAGAAATGCTGATCTTCTCGGAGGTCTCATCCAGTGTTGTGATGATCTCATCCTCGTAGGTGCACTTGAGGTTCGGCAGGAGCTGCTTCTTCTTAAGTGCCTCGTTGGTAACATCCTTCATGTAGCTGACAAGTCCGCTGGTGAAGTCCTTGCGAACCATCTCCTGCATGGTCAGAGACTCGATGTGGATGGTCTTGGAGTAGTTCTCCAGGAAGATCTCATAACGGGACTGCAGCTCTTCCTTCGAGAATACACTATGCTTGGTGAAGAGTGCAATCGACTTCTCGGTGATGAGTCTGGGCATTGCATCCGGAAGAGACTTCAGGTTGTCCAGGCCTCTCTTTGCAGCTTCCTCAATCCACTCGTCGGTATAGCCGTTTCCGTTGAAAATAACCTTCTTATGCTCTGCCAGGAGCTTCTTGAGGAGCTTCTGAACCTCGGCATCCAGGTCTTCCTTCTTTACATCCTTAAGAGCTTCGTAGATCTCCTCCAGCTTATCTGCAACGGCTGTGTTCAGCACGATGTTCGGGTTTGCTACCGATACAGCAGAGCCGGGCATACGGAACTCAAACTTATTGCCGGTGAAGGCGAAGGGTGATGTTCTGTTGCGGTCGGTGGTGTCCTTGGTGATGTCTGCCAGCACCGAAGCGCCCAGGTTCATGATGCTCTTGCCCTGGCCCTCGAAATCAGTGCCCTCCTCGAGGGACTTCAGAACGGCAGCCAGCTCATCGCCGACGAAAACAGAGATAACAGCCGGCGGTGCCTCGTTTGCGCCCAGACGGTGGTCGTTTCCTGCCGTTGCAACGCTTACGCGCATCAGATCTGCATACTCATCCACGGCAGAGATCGTAGCCAGAAGGAATACCAGGAACTGGATGTTCTCAGCCGGTGTTTTGCCCGGATCCAGAAGGTTCTCTCCGGTGTCGGTCACGATGGACCAGTTGTTGTGCTTGCCGGAGCCGTTGACACCGTCGAACGGCTTCTCATGCAGAAGGCATGCGTAGTTGTGCTTGTCCGCAACCTTCTTCATCATCTCCATGGTCAGCTGGTTGTGGTCAACCGCAACGTTTGCTGTCTCGAATACAGGAGCAAGCTCGTGCTGGCTGGGAGCAACCTCGTTGTGCTTGGTCTTGGCCGGAACGCCGACCTTCCAGAGCTCCTGATCCAGATCATGCATGTACTCGGATACCTTCGGCTTGAGAACGCCGAAGTAATGATCCTCCATCTCCTGTCCCTTGGGAGCCGGTGCACCCAGAAGCGTACGGCCGGTGAGGAGAAGGTCCTTTCTCTTGAGGTACATATCCTTGTCGATCAGGAAGTACTCCTGCTCGGATCCGACGGTGGTATCTACGCGAGTAACTGCCTCATTGCCCAGAAGGTGCAGAACCTTTACTGCCTGCTTGGACAGAGCCTCCATGGAGCGCAGGAGCGGTGTCTTCTTATCCAGTGCCTCTCCGCCGTAGGAGCAGAAGGCTGTGGGAATGTACAGTGTTCCATCCTTAATGAATGCCGGTGAGGACGGATCCCATGCGGTATATCCTCTTGCCTCGAAGGTAGCGCGAAGTCCGCCGGAGGGGAAGGAAGAAGCGTCAGGCTCGCCCTTTACCAGCTCCTTGCCGGAGAACTCCATGATCACCTTGCCGTCAGAGGTAGGAGAAATGAAGCTGTCGTGCTTCTCAGCGGTCAGGCCGGTCAGCGGCTGGAACCAGTGTGTGAAATGCGTTGCGCCGTGCTCCAGAGCCCAGTTCTTCATAACAGCTGCAACCGTGTTCGCTGTTGCCAGGTCCAGATGGCTTCCGCTCTTGATGCTCTTATGCACTGCCTTGTAAACGTCCTTAGGCAGGCGCTCCTTCATGACCCTGTCGCCGAATACCAGGCTTCCATAGATCTCAGGAACCGATACGATTGTTTCCATAATCTCTACTCCTCCTTTATCACTGCACTACTGGCTGTTCCGAAAGCCCCGGGACTGTAATTTCCGTCAATGGGAAACGGTATTTCAGGAAAAACAACGTCTCCCAAACCATATCTGCCGTGCTGTCTTCCCGGTTTTCTCAGAACAACTGCAAAAAGGCACCTTGAGATACAGTTATCCTGTTCTCAAAGCGCCTTTGCTCGTCTGTCCGTAGGTTTATCATATTGAAAAAACGCTGTCAAGGCGTTTTGTATACACTAATACAGGTGCGGGGGCAATTTCGGCAGTTCTGGACAAAACAGACGGTGCCGCGGCGAATTGTGTTGGGTAGATTTTTTTCTCTTGACAATACAATCCCGCAGCGCAATAATGCCACGTATTAAAGAAAGAAGCGGCAAAGAGGTCGGCTTCTTGTCGGATAAACGGTTTCGCAGGATTTTACGAATTCCGTTTCCCGGTGAGAACGAGCTCTTTGCCGCTTCCTTTTATTGTGAAATTCATCAACGAATAAGGAGAATATGTTATGTGCTCAATTCTAGGTTACTGCGGCGCATCCGCGCGGAGAGATGCTGCCGCCGCTGCTCTTGCCAAGACGATTACAAGAGGTCCGGACGATTCCCGGCTGGTGGACACCGGATGCGGGTTCCTGGGCTTTAACCGTCTGTCCATCATGGGCCTGACGCCGGAGGGCATGCAGCCGTTTGAACGAGACGGCAGCTACGTTGTCTGCAACGGCGAGATTTACGGCTTCCGCCCGATGAAGGAGTACCTGAAGGGCCGCGGCTATACTTTCGTGTCCGACAGTGACTGTGAGATCCTGCTCCCTCTGTATGAGGAGTACGGCGTCGACATGTTCCGCCTTCTGGATGCGGAGTACGCTCTTATTATTTATGATGCCAAAACAAAGGAATACATTGCCGCCCGGGATCCGATCGGCATTCGTCCTCTCTACTACGGCTATGACAAGGACGGCGTCATTCTCTTTGCTTCGGAGCCGAAGAACCTGATCGAGCTGTGTGACCGGATTCTCCCCTTCCCTCCCGGCTGCTATTACAAGGACGGAAGCTTCCACACCTATCGCGATCTGACGGCCGTCGATTACTACAACGAGGATGACCTGGAGACCATCTCCAAGAACATTCATGACAAGCTGATGCGCGGCATTGAAAAGCGTCTGGACGCCGATGCGCCGGTCGGATATCTGCTCTCCGGCGGACTGGATTCCTCCCTTGTCTGCGGCGCAGCTGCAAAGCTGATGGACAAGCCTCTGGAGACCTTCTCCATCGGCATGGACATCGACGCGATCGATCTGAAATATGCAAGACAGGTTGCGGAATACATCCACTCCAACCATCACGAGGTCATCATTACAAGAGATGACGTCATCGGTGCGCTTGAGCCCGTTGTCGCCGCGCTCGGAACCTTTGATATTACGACCATCCGCGCCTCCATCGGCATGTATCTGGTGTGCAAGTGGATTCATGAGAACACCGATATCCGCGTCATTCTGACCGGCGAGATCTCGGATGAGCTGTTCGGATACAAATATACGGACTTCGCCCCCAGCGCCGACGCCTTCCAGAAGGAGGCAGAAAAGCGCATCCGTGAGATCAACGTGTACGACGTTCTGCGTGCGGACCGCTGCATCTCCGTGAACTCTCTGGAGGCACGCGTGCCCTTCGGTGATCTTGATTTCGTGGATTATGTCATGCACATCGATCCGGAGAAGAAGCTGAACAAATACGGCATCGGCAAGTACCTTGTCCGTCACGCCTTTGAGGAGGATCAGCTGATTCCCGAATCCATCCTGATGCGTGAGAAGGCCGCCTTCTCCGATGCGGTCGGCCATTCCCTGCGGAATGATCTGATCGAATATGCCGAGTCCTTATACACCGATGAGGAGTTTGAGGAAAAGCGTAAGAAATACACACATGCTGCTCCCTTTACCAAGGAGTCGCTTCTGTACCGTGAGCTCTTTGAGAAGTACTATCCGGGCCAGAGCCAGATGATTCCGGATTTCTGGATGCCGAACAAGAGCTGGGAGGGATGCAACGTCAACGATCCCTCCGCCCGCGTGCTCTCCAACTACGGAGCATCCGGGGAATAAGACAAGAGAAAGCGGCATTGGCCGCTTTCGAGTCGCAAGGAGATTGCGCGAAGGCGAATTCTCCGACGCAAAAGTGCGGTAGCACAGCGGTTCTCCGCGGAACCGTTTGCTATACATATTCTCTATTTTCTTTTATTCGCTGGAAAGCCGGTGCCCTCGGGTGCCGGCTTTCTGGTGTCTGTAACCGTTCAAACGCCGGCCGCGACGAGTCCCGGCGGCTCTGCCGTAACCGGAGTCTGTTCAGGGTTTCGGGAGCTGAATCGTCCGCAGGGCACTCACCGCACCAGGATCTCCTCGGCCGACTGAATCTGCTCCTTCGTCGGTGGCTCCACGCCCTCCAGCGGATACGCAATGCCGAGTTTTTCGTATTTGGCAATGCCCATCGTATGGTACGGCAGAACCTCTACCCGGTCCACGCACTCCGGATCGATTTCCCGCAGACGGTCAATGAAGCTCCGCAGCTTCCGCAGGTCTTCCTCATCTGTGGTAATGCCCGGCACCAGAACGTGGCGGATCCACATCTTTTTCCGGTGAATGGCCAGATAAACGGCCAAGTCCAGGATGTTGTCGTTGGCCCAACCGGTCAATTCCTTATGCTTCTTCCGATCGATCTGCTTGAGGTCCAGAATGAACAGATCCGTCACCTGCATCAGCCGATCGAACTTCTCCAGCACCGCAGGGTCCTCGGAAAACGGCTGACCGGACGTATCCAATGCGGTATGCACGCCCTTTTCCTTTGCCAGCCCAAAGAGCTCTGTCACATACTCCATCTGCAGCAGCGCCTCTCCGCCGCTGACGGTGAGGCCGCCTCCGTTTTTCCAGTAATTGTGGTAGCGCCATGCCTTTTCGAACGTCTCCGCAGCGCTTTCCAGGTATACCCCCTCCCCGGTGTCTCCCCAGGTCTCCGGGTTATGGCAGTATTTGCAGCGCATGCGACATCCCTGCAGGAATACGATATAGCGGACTCCCGGGCCGTCCACAGCGCCGAAGGTTTCTATGCTGTTGATCCTGCCCTGCACCTTGTTCTGATCCATGTTAGCTTCTCCGTTTTGATTAATCTTTTGTATCTGTTCAGCACCTGCCACATTTCAACGTGAATTGACTGCTTGCAGGCAAATTCACGATTGAAATTGGCAGGCGGCCAAGGCGCGAAGCGCCTCTGGCCGGCCGCATCGAGGATTTGCGAAGCAAATTCGAGATGGGTGCTGAATAGTTACAATCTCTTACGGCAAAGCAGGAGTCCTGCCAAAAGGCAAGGCTCCTGCATCGGTAATCCCGGATTGCTGCGCAAAATCCGCCTGGCTCCGCAGATTACATGTGGTCGTGGAAGGTTCTGGAGATAACGTCCTCCTGCTGCTCTCTGGTCAGAGAGATGAACTTTACAGCGTAGCCGGATACACGGATCGTGAAGTTTGCATACTCCGGCTTCTCCGGGTGCTCCATAGCATCCAGCAGCTTATCCTTGCCGAATACGTTGACGTTCAGATGGTGTGCGCCCTGATCAAAGTAGCCGTCCATCACGTTCACAAGGTTCTTCGAACGCTCCTCATCGTCATGTCCCAGTGCGCCCGGGTTCATGGTCTGCGTGTTGGAGATGCCGTCCAGAGCCCAGTGATACGGAAGCTTAGTCAGCGAGTTCAGGGAAGCCAGAAGGCCGCTCTGCTCTGCGCCGTAGGACGGGTTTGCTCCGGGAGCCAGCGGCGTCCACGCGCGGCGTCCGTCGGGCATGTTGCCGGTGAACTTGCCGTAAACCACGTTCGAGGTAATGGTAAGGATGGATGTTGTTGCCTCGGAGTTGCGGTAGGTGTGGTGCTTCTTGATCTTCTCCAGGAAGGAATGCAGGAGCCACACGCCGATCTCGTCTGCACGGTCATCGTCGTTTCCGTACTTCGGGAAATCTCCCTCGATCTCATAATCCTGTGCCAGTCCGTTCTCATCGCGGATGACCTTTACCTTTGCGTACTTGATGGCGCTCAGGGAGTCAATGACGTGAGAGAAGCCGGCAATACCGGTTGCAAAGGTGCGGCGCACATCGGTATCGATGAGAGCCATCTCTGCTGCCTCGTAGTAGTACTTGTCATGCATGTACTGGATCAGGTTCAGGATGTTGACGTAAAGGCCTGCCAGCCAGTCGAGCATCAGGTCATACTTCTTCATGACCTCGTCATAATCCAGGTACTCGGAGGTGATCGGCGCATAAGCCGGTCCGACCTGCTTGCCGTTCTTCTCATCAATGCCGCCGTTGATCGCGTACAGAAGGCACTTTGCAAGGTTTGCACGTGCGCCGAAGAACTGCATCTCCTTACCGGTCTGTGTTGCAGATACGCAGCAGCAGATGGAGTAATCATCGCCCCATACCGGCTTCATAACATCATCGTTCTCATACTGGATAGAGGATGTTGTTACGGAAATCTTCGCTGCGTACTTCTTAAAGTTCTCCGGCAGATGGCTGCTGTAGAGAACCGTAAGGTTCGGCTCGGGGGAGGGTCCCATATTTTCCAGGGTATGCAGGAAGCGGAAGTCGTTCTTGGTAACCATGGAGCGTCCGTCCATGCCGATGCCGCCGACCTCCAGCGTAGCCCATACCGGGTCTCCGGAGAACAGCTCATTGTAGGACTTGATGCGGGCGAACTTCACCATACGGAACTTCATGGTGATGTGGTCCACCAGCTCCTGTGCCTGCTCCTCGGTCAGCGTTCCTGCCTCGAGGTCGCGATTGATATAGATATCCAGGAAAGTAGAGATACGGCCAACGCTCATTGCTGCGCCGTTCTGGGTCTTAATCGCTGCAAGATAGCCAAAATACAGCCACTGCATCGCTTCCTTGGCGTTGCGAGCCGGAGCGGAAATGTCATAGCCATAGGCCTCTGCCATCTTCTTCATGCCCTGCAGTGCACGAACCTGCTCGGCAATCTCCTCGCGCTGACGGATGACGTCATCGGTCATGGTGCCGTCGCCGCAGTTCGCCTTGTCCTCTTCCTTCCATGCGATCAGCTGATCGATGCCGTACAGAGCAACTCTTCTGTAGTCGCCGACGATACGGCCGCGGCCATAGGTATCCGGAAGGCCCGTTACGATGTGGCTGCTCCTTGCTGCACGCATCTCGGGAGTATATGCATCGAATACTGCCTGGTTGTGGGTCTTATGATACTCTGTAAAAATCTTGTGCAGCTCCGGATTCGGAGTATAGCCGTACATCTCGCAGGCTTCCTCTGCCATACGGATTCCGCCGTAGGGCATGAAGGCACGCTTGAGGGGCTTGTCGGTCTGAAGGCCGACCACCTGCTCCAGATCCTTCATGGACTCATCGATGTATCCGGGACCATATGCTGTCAGAGAGGAAACAACCTCGGTCTCCTCATCCAGAACGCCGCCCTTCTCGCGCTCTGCCTTCTGAAGCTCCTGCAGTCTGCCCCAGAGCTTGTTCGTTGCATCCGTGGGATCTGCGAGAAAGCTCTCGTCTCCCTCATAGGGGGTGTAGTTCTTCTGGATGAAATCGCGAACGTTGCACTCGCGCTTCCAAATGTTGCCTTCAAAGCCCTTCCAGGCCTCGTTCTGTAGCATATGCTGCTCCTCCTTCGTACTGCCTGTCTCATACAGGCACCTTTTTATCTCCGCTGTTCATACTCGCATGAACGCAGCCCTATGCGCAAGCAGAATCTGCCCCGGCTGCTTCCATGGCTTTCTGAACGGCGCGTTTATACCACATATGGTATAGTTAGCACTTTCTAACTGTACCATATGTGAATATAAACCGGGCGGGGAGGAAAGTCAATAACCTTCCTCCCCGCCCGGGGAAAATTACAGATCAGTAGTTGCTGTACAGACGCCAGCCACGACGGGTCCTGGCGGAGTTGTCCGTTCTGGGGACATTCTCCGCCGCCCTGTCGTTTGGCTGGCGAATGAATCTCAGCACGCAGCGGTTCAATTACAGCACATCATCCCTGCGGACGTATCCGGGGCAATTCGGATCTGCGATCAGCTCCTTCACATTCACCACCTGCGCCCACTTATCAACGATCTGGTTCTCCAGGTGTACGCCCTCGCCGACCACACCGTGTCCCAGAATCAGGCAGTTCTTGACAACTGCGCCCTTGCGGACCTCTACGCCGCGGCCGATGACCGAATTCTCTACCGTTCCGTAAATCTTTGAGCCGTTTGCCACCATCGAATTGTGAACCTTTGCACCCTCAAAGTAATGAACCGGGCATGCATCCGTTGTCTGTGTATAGATCGGCCAGCTCGAAGAGAACAGCTGGCGCGCCTGCTCATATTCCAGGAGCTCCAGGTTCGCACGGTAATAGCTCAGAAGATCATAGATCGCTGCAAAATAAGCGCCCTTATGCTGCAGTCCCCGAACATCAAGGTTCTCACTCTCCAGATTCAGGATATCCGTCAGGTTGAAGATGGAGGAACGCTTTTTCGCATCATGAATCAGCTTGAGCAGGATCTCCTTGCTCATGATGTACGTATCCATGAAGACATTTGCAGAGGCCGAAGATCCGTCGTTGATACGGATGCTCTTCACGCCCTTCTGACGGTTCAGATTCAGAACCGCGCAGTTGCGGAAGCCGATGTCTGCCTTATCGGTCTTGTGGTACAGAAGCGTCACATCCGCTCCGCTCTCCACATGCTGCTGCAGTGCCTGCTGATAATCCTGCTGGAATACCATGTTCCCTGCCGTGATAACTGCATACGGCTGCTGCATTCTCTCGATCACCTCAATGTTGTCAAGATATGCTGCAATGTCCGTGTTGTAGATCGCATTGACCCGGCTGTCCTGGTTGAACAGGATCTGAAGCTTGCCTCTTTTTGCATTGATGTTGTAGCGCTGGCCGTTGCTCAGATGCTCGGCAAGAGAGCGCGGATTCTGGCTCGCGTAAACCTGAATGCGGTCAATATTGCTGTTCGAAAGATTCGAAATCGGGAAATCAACGATCCGATATCTTCCCAGGAAGGAAAATGCGCCGATGGGACGGTAGTCCTCCATTCCCTCTACATGATAGCGGCCGTTGGAGGCCGTGACGATTCCAAATGCGTTGATCATCTTACTCAACCCCCTTCACATTTTTGGCAACCAATGTAATGTTCTCGCTGTCAGCGCTGCCGACAACAGCGCCCTTTCCGATGCGGACCTTGTTGGCCACAAGTGCCCTGGTCACAACGGCTCCCTCTTCGATAATCGCGCCCGGCATCAGCACGGAGTCAATGACCTTGGCGCCCTTGCCGACCGTTACATTGGTGAACACTACCGAATGCTTCAGGGCTCCCTCGATATGGCTGCCCTGCGTCATGTAGGCGACGTCAATCTCTGCCTCCGGTCCCACATACTGCGGCAGCTCCGAGGCGTCCTCGGTGTAAATCTTCCACGAATCATCATCCAGGTTCAGCGCATTGTTCTCATTCAGAAGGTCCATATTCGCCTCCCAGAGAGAATCAATGGTTCCGACGTCCTTCCAGTAGCCCTTGAACTCATAGGCCATCAGAGTCTTCCCGTCGTTTAAGAGTCTCGGGATGATGTCCTTGCCGAAATCATGGCTGGAATCCGGATTGTCCCTGTCCTCGATCAGAATCTTGCGGATGGTCTTCCAGGTGAAAATATAAATACCCATGGAGGCCAGATTTGACTTCGGGTGCTCCGGCTTCTCCTCGAATTCCGTGATGTGGCCGTTCCCGTCCGTATTCATAATGCCGAACCGGCTCGCTTCCTTCTGCGGAACACCGATGACGGCAATGGTCGCATCCGCCTTGTTCTCCTTATGATAGGTGAGCATCTTGTCATAATTCATCTTGTAGATGTGGTCACCGGAGAGAATCAGGATGTAATCCGGATCGTACTGATCGATAAAGTCGATGTTCTGTGAAATGGCATCGGCCGTTCCGCGGTACACATTCAGATTCGCATCTGCCTTCTCACGAGGCGGAAGAACGAACACGCCGCCGTCTCTGGTATCCAGTCCCCAGCTCTTGCCTCCTGCCACGTAAGAGTTCAGAAGAACCGACTCATACTGTGTCAGGACGCCGACTACATCAATGCCGCTGTTCGCGCAATTGGACAGCGGAAAATCGACAATGCGATATTTGCCGCCATAAGAAACCGCAGGCTTTGCGACCTTATTCGTCAGGTCCTTCAGACGGCTTCCGCGACCGCCGGCAAGGATCATCGCCAGCATTTCGTTCTTACTCATAACAGATTACCTCCCTTGGTATGGTTGAGCCTGGCTTTATTCTACCAAAGTGAATACACAATGAAAAGGGCAGAATCAGCGATTTCGCACAATTTCACTGTTAAATTTAATGCCGTTTTCGTAAAAAATAGCTTCGTATTCCGTGTCCGTTTTCAAATGCGCCGCCGAGCCGTGATCATTTTGCCGATTCCGTTTGGGTGCTTGTGCAGGCCCCGTCGCTGTTACTGTACAGACGCCAGCCACGACGGGTCCTGGCGAATGAACTGTAACCGTCGCAGACCGGCGTTCGCGGCGAAGCTCGTGTTAGCATTGTCTAACGCCAACGCCCCGCCGTATAATTTGAGCGGCCAATGTTACTTAAATAACAAAGCTGCCATTGAACTTATTTACTAAGGAAGGAGAACTTTTATGGTTTACTCACAGGAAGTAAAAGACATGTGCGTCGTTCACCAGGGCGTACACCATGGCGCAGCTCCGATTCCGGAAGAGGCAAAATGGGTAAAGTCGAGAGAAGTGAAGGACATCTCCGGCTATACACACGGTGTCGGCTGGTGTGCTCCGCAGCAGGGCGCATGTAAGCTGTCTCTGAACGTCAAGGACGGCATCATTCAGGAGGCTCTGATCGAGACCATCGGATGTTCCGGAATGACCCATTCCGCTGCTATGGCTGCAGAGATTCTTCCCGGGCTGACCGTTCTGGAGGCTCTGAACACAGACCTTGTCTGCGACGCCATCAACACGGCAATGAGAGAGCTGTTCCTGCAGATCGTTTACGGCCGCTCCCAGAGTGCATTCTCCGAGGACGGACTGCAGATCGGCGCAGGCCTTGAGGACCTTGGCAAGGGAACCCGTTCCATGGTCGGCACCACCTACGGCACACTGGAGAAGGGACCTCGCTACCTTGAGCTGACCGACGGCTATATCACCGATCTTGCTCTGGATGAGAACGACGAGATCATCGGCTACAAGTTCGTAAACTTCGGCAAGATGATGGACTTCATCAAGGCCGGTGACGATGCAGCCACTGCTCTTGAGAAGGCTTCCGGCAAGTACGGCCGTGTTGCTGACGCAGTTCGTTTCATCGATCCCAGAAAACAGTAATACAGAAGGAGGAAAACGAAATGGCATTATTTGAATCTTACGAGAGAAGAGAGCCCCAGATTCTTGCCACACTGAGCAAGTACGGCATTTCCTCCGTTGAGGAGTGCAAGACCATTACTGAGGCAGCCGGACTCGATGTTTACCACCTGGTAGAGGGCATTCAGCCCATCTGCTTCGAGAACGCTAAGTGGGCTTACACCGTTGGTGCAGCCATCGCCATCAAGAAGAACTGCCGCAAGGCCGACGAGGCAGCTGCTGCCATCGGCGAGGGCCTGCAGGCTTTCTGCATTCCCGGCTCCGTTGCTGACCGCCGCAAGGTAGGTCTGGGCCACGGCAACCTCGGCAAGATGCTCCTCGAGGAGAACACCGAGTGCTTCGCATTCCTGGCAGGCCACGAGTCCTTCGCAGCTGCTGAGGGTGCTATCGGTATCGCTGACAAGGCCAACAAGGTTCGCCAGAAGCCTCTGCGCGTTATCCTGAACGGTCTTGGAAAGGACGCTGCCAAGATCATTTCCCGTGTAAACGGCTTCACCTATGTAGAGACTGAGTACGACTACTTCACCGGCGAGCTGAAGGTTCTCTCCGAGACCTGCTACTCCAAAGATGCTTCCAGCCCTCGTGCAAAGGTTCGCTGCTACGGCGCAGACGATGTTCAGGAAGGCGTTGCCATCATGTGGAAGGAGAACGTTGATATCTCCATCACCGGCAACTCCACCAACCCGACTCGCTTCCAGCACCCGGTTGCAGGCACTTATAAGAAGGAAAGACTCGAAGCCGGCAAGAAGTACTTCTCCGTTGCATCCGGCGGCGGCACCGGCCGTACCCTTCACCCGGACAACATGGCTGCAGGCCCTGCTTCCTATGGCTTCACCGATACGCTTGGCCGTATGCACAGTGATGCACAGTTTGCAGGTTCCTCTTCCGTGCCGGCTCACGTTGAGATGATGGGTCTGATCGGAATGGGCAACAACCCGATGGTTGGCGCAACCGTATCCACCGCTGTATCTGTTGCACTTGCAGCAGAGCAGGGCAAGTTCTGATTGCAGGATATTCCGTAACTGTTCAGATCTTCCGACAGCTGTTCCGGGCTCGTTTGCAGATATGCACCGTTCTGAGCAGCTGTCCTTAAAAAAAGGAACTGTCCCCCGGCTTTTGATCGGGAGACAGTTCCTTTTTGATTGTCTGCTTAACGCTATGATGTTGGGGCAAAAGGCCATTGCCCCAGCGGATACCAATTTGCTGCGTGCTATGCGAGTGCGTGCACGGCATCCGCCATTTCCTTTACATAGGCACCGACCGGCTCTGCCGCTTCCTTTCCGTATTTCGCAATGATCTTGATGATCGCTGAGCCGACGATGGCACCGTCGGAAAGTGCAGCCATCTTCGCAGCCTGCTCCGGCGTAGAAATGCCGAAGCCAACCGCGCACGGAATGTCCGTATTCTCTTTGACCAGTTCAGTCATTTTCCCGATATCCGTTGTAATCTCGCTTCTCGTGCCCGTAACGCCCAGCGAGGAGACCATGTAGACAAAGCCTTTTGCCTCCTTTGCGATCATGGCAATCCGGTCCTCCGAGGTCGGCGCGATCATGGAGATCAAATCGATCCCGAGCGGCGCAAACACCGCATCGAACTCCTCCTTCTCCTCATACGGAACGTCCGGCAGGATGATTCCGTCAATCCCGGCGTCCGCCGCCTTCCCGGCAAATTTCTCCATTCCATAGGAGAACACGACATTCGCATACGTCATGTATACCATCGGAATGTCGATCGTCTCCCGCAGCTTTTTCGTCAGCTCGAGCACCTTGTCCGTTGTCGTCCCGGCCTGCAGTGCCGCGTTGTCCGCTTCCATGATCACCGGGCCCTCCGCCGTCGGATCAGAAAACGGAATGCCCAGCTCGATCAGATCCGCTCCGTTCTCCACAGCCGCCTTTACCACCTTTTCCGTGGTCTCCAGATCCGGATCTCCCACCGTTATAAAGGCAATGAATGCCTTGTGATCCTTAAATGCATTTCCAATTCTGCTCATTGCTCTCATCCTTCCTGAACATCGTATATCCATCGGACCATTTCCTATACGGTCGCCAGCCACGACGGGTCCTGGATCCGGACATTTTCCGCCGCCCTGTCGTTTGGCTGGCGAGTGAACCGCTACATCATTTCAAGCTTTTCTCCGCGGTATCTTGCGATCGCGGCGCAGTCCTTGTCGCCGCGTCCCGAAACCGTGATCACGATGATCTTGTCCTTGTCCATCGTGGGCGCCAGCTTCATGGCGTAGGCCAGCGCATGGGAGCTCTCGATGGCAGGAATGATGCCCTCGGTCTTTGAAAGGTACTCAAAGGCCTGTACGGCCTCCTCGTCGGTAATCGGTACATAGGACGCTCTTCCGATGTCATGCAGGTAAGCGTGCTCCGGTCCGATGCCGGGATAGTCCAGTCCGGCCGAAATCGAATATACCGGCGCGATCTGTCCGTCGTCGTTCTGGCAGAAATATGACTTCATTCCATGGAAAATTCCAAGGCGTCCGGTATTGATGGTCGCTGCCGTCTCGAAGGTATCAATGCCGCGTCCTGCTGCCTCGCATCCGATCAGCTCCACCGACGGATCGTCGATGAAATGATAGAAGGTGCCGATGGCATTGGAGCCGCCGCCCACGCAGGCAATGACCGTATCCGGAAGCCGGCCCTCCTTCTCCAGAATCTGCTGCTTGATTTCCTTGGAGATCACCGCCTGAAAATCACGGACAATCGTCGGGAACGGGTGCGGTCCCATCACCGAGCCGAGGCAGTAATGCGTATCCTCTATGCGGCTCGTCCATTCCCGCATCGCCTGCGAAACCGCGTCCTTGAGCGTCCCTGTTCCGTCTGTAACCGGTACCACATCCGCGCCCAGGAGCTTCATCTTGTACACGTTCAGAGCCTGGCGCTCCGTGTCCACCTTTCCCATGAAAACAACGCATTCCATGCCCATGAGTGCCGCCACGGTTGCCGTCGCAACGCCGTGCTGGCCGGCCCCGGTCTCCGCGATCAGTCTTGTTTTGCCCATCTTCTTGGCAAGGAGGGCCTGGCCGAGGCAGTTGTTGATCTTATGTGCACCGGTATAGTTCAGGTCCTCGCGCTTGAGGTAGATCTTCGCGCCGCCAAGGTCCTTCGTCATCTTCTCCGCATAGTACAGGCGGCTCGGGCGGCCCGCGTAATCGTTGAAGAGAGCCGTGAGCTCCTGATTAAACTCCGGATCGTCCTTATAGCGGTTGTAGGCCTCCTCCAGCTCAATCACCGCATTCATCAGTGTCTCCGGAATGTACTGTCCTCCGTGCACTCCAAATCTGCCGTTCTGATTCGTCATTTCATGCATCCTTTCCAAATTGTATCTGTTCAGCACCTGCCACATTTCAACGTGAATTGACTGCTTGCAGGAAAATTCACGATTGAAATTGGCAGGCGGCCAAGGCTCGAAGAGCCTTTGGCCAGCCACATCGAGGATTTGCGAAGCAAATTCGAGATGGATGCTGAACAGATGCCCTTTCCAATGATTCAAAACCTTTTCTGCCGTACTTTGCCTAATCCGCGCACGCTCTGCACAAAGCGCCGGATCTTCTCCGGATCCTTCCGGCCGTCCGTCTCCAGTGAGGAGCTCGCGTCCACGCCCCAGGGGGTGCAGCATGCAATCGCCGCCTGCACGTTGTCCGGTGTCAGTCCGCCGGCCAGCATAAACGGCCGCCGGCATCCTGCCAGAAGCGACCAGTCAAAGGCTTCCCCGGTTCCGCCCGGTCCGTGATCCAACAGGATCATATCCGCCGGCGACGCTTCCGCCCGGCGAACGTCCTCGCTGCTGTCGATGCGGAACGCCTTTATGATGAAGAGCCCTCGTCCCGAAGCGGCCTGTTCCCGCAGCGCAAGGATGTCCTCCTCCGTCTCCCTGCCGTGGAGCTGGACCGCATCCAGGCGGCACCGCTCCAGAACATCCAGGATCTCCTGCGTTCCCGCATTCACGAAAACGCCGACCGGCCGAATCCGCGGATCCAGTCTCCTCCGAAGGTCCTCTGCCTGCTCCGGTGCTATATAGCGCTTTCTCGTCGGATCGAAAATAAAACCGGTATACTCGGGCAGCACGGCATTGACCGCGTCCACATCCTCCCGGGTCCGCAGCCCGCAGAGCTTGATGCGGACCGTTTCATCAAACGTTTGCGGCCGCATCACTTCGCACCCTCTCCTTCTGCGGCATCGCCCCGGAGCCTTGCAAGCTCCTTTCCGGGCGTCTCGGCCCGCATCAGCTGCTCGCCGATCAGAACTGCATTGACGCCGTTCCGGCGCAGCTCTTCCACGTCCTCCGGCGTCCGGATGCCGGACTCTGCAACGAAGATCACGTTGGAGGGAGCAAGACTCCGCAGCCGGATGCTGTTGTGAATGTCCACCGTGAAGTCCTTCAGGTTCCGGTTGTTCACGCCGATGATCCGGGCGCCCGCCTCCACTGCGGAGGCCACCTCCGCTTCATCGTGTGCCTCCACGATGGCGGATAGTCCCAATTGATCGGCGATCTGCAGGTACTCCTCGATCGTCCCTGTATCCAGCAGCGCCGCAATGAGAAGGATGGCCGAGGCGCCCGCTGTTTTGGCTTCGTAAATCATGTAAGGATCTACGGTGAAATCCTTGCGCAGGCACGGAATATGCACGTCTCCCGCAATCTCCCGGAGATAATCCAGAGAGCCCAGGAACCACTTCGGCTCCGTCAGAACCGAGATGGCCGAGGCGTCCGCCGCCTCATACTCCCCGGCAATTCTCCGATACGGGAAGTCGGGGGCGATCAGTCCCTTCGAGGGAGATGCCTTCTTGCATTCGCAGATGAAGTGAATCTCATCGCCGCCTGAAAGCGCCTTTTCAAAGGCAAAATTGCCTTTCCCCGGCCCGGCTGCCAGTGCCTCCGCCTTTATCTGCTCCAGAGGCTTTTCTGCCTTTGCCTTTTCTACGCGGAGCCGCGCGTAATCCGCCAGCTCGTCCAGAATGTTGCCCATATACATTCCTCTCGTCTCACGAATTGCTGACTTCCGCCACCTTCTCCAGGGTCTTCAGTGCTGCGCCGGAATCAATCAGCTGTGCTGCCAGCTTCACGCCCTCTTCGATGGACTCGGCCGCTTTTCCTGCATACAGTGCGCAGCCGGCGTTCATCAGAACGATGTCGCGCTTTGCACCGGTGATGGTGCCGCTCAGAATGCCTCGGGTAATCTGTGCATTCTCCTCCGGGGATCCGCCGACGATCTCCTCTTTCGCCGCGCGCGTAAGGCCGAAATCCTCCGGCTTAATCTCAAACGTCCGGTAGAAGCCGTCCCGCAGCTCGCAGACCGTCGTCGGTGCACTCACGGAGACCTCGTCCATGCGGTCCTGTCCGTATACCACCAGCGCACGTTTTACGCCGAGCGAGCTCAATACCTTCGCCACCGGCTCCACCAGGTACTCATCGTAGACGCCCAGGAGGAACATCTCCGGCTTAGCCGGGTTGGTCAGAGGTCCCAGGATGTTGAAGACGGTCCGGAAGCCCAGCTCCTTGCGGATGGGTCCGACGTACTTCATGGCCGCGTGGTATTTCTGCGCGAACATAAAGCAGAAGCCCGCCTCCTCCAGAAGCTTCCGGCACAGCTCCGGATCCTGCTGGATGTTCACGCCCAATGCCTCCAGGCAGTCCGCCGTTCCCGAAAGGGACGAAGCCGCACGGTTGCCGTGCTTGGCCACCTTGACGCCGCCCGCAGCAACGACCATGGCTGCCGTCGTGGAGATGTTGAAGGAGTGGGCTCCGTCTCCGCCGGTTCCAACGATTTCCAGAACCTCCATGCCGGGGTGCGGCACCGGCGTTGCCAGCGACCGCATCGCATAGGCACAGCCGGAGATCTCATCGATGGTCTCGGCCTTGGTCGACTTCGTGGAAAGGGCTGCCAGGAACGCCGCGTTCTGCGTCGGCGTCGTCTCGCCCTTCATAATCTCCAGCATCGTGTCTCTGGCCTCTTCGTAGGCGAGGTCCTCCTTGCTGACAATCTTGATGATCGATTCCTTAATCATGCTCTGCTCCTTTCATATGCTGCAGAAGTTCTGCAGAATCGCTGCGCCGTCCGGCGTCATAATGGATTCGGGATGGAACTGCAGTCCGTAAACCGGATACTCCGTATCCTGCACGGCCATCACCTCGCCGTCTTCCGTTCTGGCAATAACCTTCAATGTCTCCGGAAGCGATGCCTCCTCCGCCGCCAGGGAATGGTAGCGCGCCACCGGTATTTTGGCTGAGAGCCCTTTGAAAATCTGACTGAACAGGTCAATCTCCGTCACGGACGACTTCCCGTGCATCAGCTCCTTCGCATAGCCGACCACGCCGCCGTAGGCCTCGCAGATGGCCTGCTCCCCGAGGCACACGCCCAGGATCGGAATTCCGCTCGTCCGGAGCCGGCGCACCAGCTCCTCGCAGATGCCGGCATCGGCCGGCCGCCCCGGGCCCGGCGATAAAATGATGCGGTCCGGATGCATCTCCAGAATCTCCTCCACCGTACACGCATCGTTTCGGATCACCTTGATGTCCGGATCAATGGCGCCCACCATCTGGTACAGGTTGTAGGAAAAGCTGTCGTAATTATCAATCAGTAAAGTCATTGGCTGCCTCCAGTGCCGCCACCACGGCCCTTGCCTTATTGATGCACTCCTGGTATTCCTTCTCCGGCACGGAATCCGCCACAATCCCGGCGCCGCTCCGGATGAAGACCTTGCCGTTCTTCTTATAGGCGATGCGGATGGCGATGCAGGTGTCGAGATTCCCCGTGAAATCAATGTAGCCGATGGCGCCGCCGTAGATGCCCCGCTTGTTGTTCTCGAGATCGTTGATCAGCTGGCAGGCCCGGATCTTCGGCGCTCCGGAGAGCGTCCCGGCCGGCAGGATGGAATCCACTGCGTCCAGGGCGTCCAGATCCTTTCGTATTTGGCCCCGGACGGTGGAGCCGATGTGCATCACATGAGAGAACCGCAGCACCTCGTGATAGCGCTCCACCTTGACGCTCCCGAATTCCGAGATCTTTCCGATGTCGTTGCGTCCCAGATCCACCAGCATGTTGTGCTCCGCAAGCTCCTTCTCATCCGCGAGGAGCCCGGCCTCCAGTTCCGCATCCTCTTCTGCAGTCTTGCCCCTTGGCCGCGTGCCGGCCAGCGGGAACGTGTGCAGCACTCCGTCCTCGAGCTTGACCAGCGTCTCCGGCGAAGCACCCGCCACCTCCACGTCGGTCCCCGAGAAATAGAACATGTACGGGGACGGGTTCAGCGTCCGCAGAACGCGGTAGCAGTTCAAAAGGCTCCCCTCATAGGCGCCCTCCAGGCGGTTCGAGAGCACGATCTGGAAAATATCGCCCTCCTTGATGTGGTGCTGTGCCGTGCGCACCATCTCGCAATACCGCTCCTTATCAAACAGAGGAGTGATCTCCGACTTCAAAACGCCGCCCGGCTCCTCCTTCATCTCGCCGTCGCGGATCAGGCGGATCAGCTCCTCCAGCTCCCTCTCGGCCCTTTTATAGGACGTCTCCGCCTCACCAAGGTCGATGTTGACGATGAGGACGATCTTCTGCCGGAGATTGTCAAAGGCAATCACCTTGTCGAACAGCATCAGGTCCACGTCGTTGAATTTCTCCGAGTCCTCCGCGTCCAGATGGAGCGAGGGCTCTGCGTATTTAAGATAATCGTAGGCAAAATATCCGACCAGCCCGCCGGCAAAGGACGGAAGGTAATCGAACCTCGGCGCCCGGTACTCGGCGAGGATCTGCCGGATGGATGCCCCCGGGTCCGTCGTCTCAAAGGAAAGCGCGCCCGCCTTCATGTGGCCGTCCCGGCAGGTGATCTCCATGGTCGGGTCGTAGCCAAGGAAGGTGTAGCGCCCCCATTTTTCCTGGGCCTCTGCAGATTCCAAGAGGTAACAGTGGGAGGAAACGTTCTTGAGCTTCTGCAGAATCTGGATGGGAGTGTACAGATCCGCCAGGATCTCCGTGCTCACCGGAACCCGGCGATAGGCTCCCGCCTGCGCGTATTGCAGCACTTCCTCGTAGGATGGTCTGATGTTCATTGGTTTCTCCTTATTGGTTGGTGCATTGTTCAGCCCGCATCTCGAATTTGCCTGCAAGCAGCGGGTTCACGTTGAAATATGGCAGATGCTGAACAGATATACAAAAACGTCCTTGATGAAAGCCTCTCCGATTTCTCATCAGAAAGGATCTCATCAAGGACGATTGCTCTCATAAACGGAATGATCAGCGCCAATCGCGGTGCCACCTTGATTCACAGCCGCTGCCGGGGACTTGCATTGGTTCTGCTCCCTGTCCACTGCAGCGCATACTGTGCACTCACCGGATACCAACATATCCTAGGCAGCTGACGCGTGCCCTTGCGTTGTGAAATACTCACCCTGCGGCTTTCCTCACACCCTCCGCGGTCCATTTGCAGGCAGGTCGTGCTGTCGGGTTCCCATCATCCCCGGCTCTCTGGAAGCTCCTTTGCATGCGTTATCTCCGCTTCATCGGTTTAACGTGCTATTAAATTGAACTGTATAACCAGTACTATACACCTCGTGTGCGGAGGGCGCAAGAGGCTTTTGAAGTCCGCGCCGGTGTTTTCGCCAGCTAGGCGGCGGGTCCTGGCGGAGTTGTCCGGTCCTGGGGACGTTCTCCGCCACCCTGTCGCTTGGCTGGCGTCCATCACTCCGCGCAGTCCTTCAGCTTCTGGTACAGTGCCGCCTGGTCCTTCGTGTTCTCCTCGATGACAGAAGCGCAGGCATCGGCCCAGGCCTGCTTGTCCGGAACCTCCACCACGGTGCATCCCTCCTGCCGGAGTCCCTCCAGGGCTCTCTCCTCCTCCGATGCAGAAAGCTGTGCATTGAATTCCTGTGCGTATTTGCCGGCTTCCTCGATGCACTTCTGCTGGTTCTCGGTGAGCTTTCCCCAAGCACTGTCGGTGATGACAACCTGAACCGCTCCCAACGTGTGCCCGTCGAGGATCAGATTCTCGGCGACCTCCTCAAATGCGTTGGCTCTGTAATTGGCAATCGGCTGCTCGGCGCCGTCTGCAGTGCCTGTCTGCAACGCATCATACAGCGCGTTGAAGGGAACATCCACCGGCTCGGCACCGAGGCTCTGAACCACGCTGCTCATCACCGTGTCGTTGGAGACGCGTATCTTCAATCCATTAAAGTCCTCGATTCCGGACACCTCCTGCACGGTAAAGAAGTTCCGGAAGCCCTCCTCGCCGTAGAAGATCCCGCGAATCGGCAGCCCAATGGTCTGCGGCTCCTTCAGAAATTCCTGTGCCAGGTCCGAGTTGGCAAAACTCCACCAATGGTCTCTGCTCTCCCAGGTATACGGGATCGACAGGAGCTTCGCCTTATCGCACCCGCGGTTCGAGAGCGCGAACGCGGAAATGCGGCACAGATCTGCAGGGGTGCTGTCTCCTTCCAGGAAGCTGTCCAGGATTTCATCCTCGGTTCCCAAAGCGCCGTCGGATTGAATATCAATGGTAATGGTGCCGCCGGAGAGCTCCTCCGCCTTTTCCTTGAACGCGGCCGCGGTCTGCCCCACGATGGAATCCATCGGATTCATCTCTGCATAAATCAGTGTAACCGCCGGGTCACTCGCTGCGGCCGCCGCGTAATCCGAGGAGCCGCCGCCCCCGCATGCGGTCAGTCCCGCCGCCATAGCTCCTGCAAGAATCAGTAAAGAAAGTCTCCTTCTCATCCAATGGTACCCCCTTCCCATACGGACATGTGTCCATCTATAGAATATACCATAAAACAGGGGGCTTACACAGAATCCATATCTGTGATATGATAGGCGGCGTTGCTGAAGAGTTACAACATTGAATACTGGTTTTATTGGAAACGCACACTCTTTCCGGGTGATAACGAACAACACAGACACACACGGAAGGAGTGTATTTTTATGCCCAGAAACAAGCTGGAAAACTTTATTTTCACCGTTCTTATGGCTTTCATCATGGTCTATGCCATGATTTGCTACAACATTGCCCTGAACATCGGCGGCATGACCGATCAGGTATTCCTGATGGCGTTTGGCGAGCTGCGGATCATGTGGCCCGTTGCCATCATCCTGGAGCTCTTTGTCATGGAGAGGCCAGTCATGTATCTGACGAACCGCGTCGTCACGAAGGAGATGCCCTTCATCTGGATGCTGCTGATCCGCTGCTCGCTCACCGTCTGCCTGATGTGCCCTTCCATGAGCCTCGTCGCCACGCTCCTGTTCAAGGACTGGAGCGCAGCCGGCCTTGTCGGCACATGGCTCCAGACCGCAGCCATGAACTTCCCTATGGCACTTGCCTGGCAGATCTTCTTCGGCGGCCCGCTGGGAAGACTTCTGTTCCGTCTTCTTCAGCCGCACCTTGGCGGGAAGAAGCAGTCGGAAACGGCGTAAATATACTGTATAAACGCCAGCCGCGACGTGTCCTAGCGGAGTTGTCCGCCACTTTGTCGTTTGACTGGCGGGGGAGTTGTTACGGCGTATGAACTTAAGAGTTATACGTCTGCAGATCACTGCTTTGCAGCCTCCTTTTGCTATAATGGCCTATGACACCATTGCAAAAGGCAGGCTGCATTTTTTATGGAGAACCCGATATGCGAGCATCCAGTAATCTTCAGATTTTCAGTGATAAGTGCCGTATTCTGCACGAGTATGTCTTCTCTTCTCTGGAGGCCCATCAGCCCGGCTATAATCTGCCGCCCGCCGGTCACGTGGTTTTCCTGTCCATCTGCTCCGGCGATGCGCGTGCCGCTGTCGTCCACGGCTGTGACGCCAGTCTGGAAAAGGCATGGCACAAGGCGCAGACGCTCGGCTTGAATTATGTCAAACAGCACGGCATCTGCGTGCGCTGGCTGAAGGCAGATCTTCTCGTCCAGGCACAGCGCTGCGATTATACCGAGTTATCTGCCCGGATGCAGGAGGCGCGCTACAACGAATTCTTCCGCTGCGGTCTGGCTCTTGATCCGGAATTTCGTACCGCTCTGCTCGAAGAGGAAATGAACGGTGCCAAAATCTGGGATTATCCGAGCAGCACCATTTCCCTGCCCTATCTGCGCACCTACCTGCGCAAGGCAGGCCGGAAGACCATCAAATCGCTGCCGGATTCGTTCTGGATTTTCCAGGCAAAGGGATGGTTTCTGGACGAGCAGAATTGCCCTTTTTCCCTCGTTTCGCAGGGACTTGCATATGGACGCAGACGAATCCCCGTCATCGACCGTGACTTCGTATATTCCCTCATCATGAATGCCACATCCTACCTGCAGCGGCAGGTTCAACCGGACGGCTCGTTTCAATATGGGGTCTACCCCCGTTTTGACAAGGAAATTCCCGGCTACAACTATATGCGGCACGCCAGCACCATCTGGAGCCTGATCTGCCAGTACCGGATCACGCAGAATAAGGATGCCGTTCCGGCCATTGACAGCACAATCCGATATTTAATTCAGATGTCCATTGTTCATGAGTACGCCGAGACTGCCTATCTGGCGGACGTGGATCAGAAGGAGATCAAGGTCGGCGGCAACGGTGTTGCCATTCTGACCCTGACCGAATACATGGATGTGTTTGGCACGGATTGCTACCGTGAGCTGGTTATCAGACTCGGAAACGGAATCCTGAAGCTGTTCGATCCGCAAAGCGGATCCTTCTACCATGTTCTCAACATGGACTATTCGCGTAAGGAGCCGTACCGCACCGTCTACTATGACGGCGAATGTGCCTACGCTCTGTGCCGCCTCTACGGCCTGACGCACGATCCCAAATGGCTGGACGCTGCCCGAATCGCCGTAAACCGGTTCATTGCCATGGACTATACGCAGTATCGCGATCACTGGGTGGCCTACGCCATGAATGAAATCACCAGGTACATTCCCAGTGAGGAATACTATACCTTTGCACTGCAAAACGCACAGAACAACCTTACCTTCCTTTATAAAAGAGGGACCACCTACCATACCTTTCTGGAAATGCTCATGGTTTCGTTCGAAACCTATGATCGCATTGTGGAGTCCGGTATTGCGCTTCCCTGCCTGAAGGATTTCGATCTGCCGTTCTTCCTGAAAACAATCTACACACGGGCAAACCGCATGCTGAATGGTTATTTTTTCCCAGAGTATGCCATGTATATGAAGGTTCCGTCCAGAATCTTGGACACCTTTATGGTGCGGCACGACGGCTACCGTGTCCGCATTGATGATGTGCAGCACAACATCGGCGGCTACTATCTCTACTATAAAAATTACGACCGGCTCGTCTCCTACGGCCTGCTGGAGAACCGGGATTAGGAAACGCTGCTCCCCAAAATACTGGTAACCATTCAGAGCCCATTCGCAAAATCGCTGCTGCGCAGCTTTCCCTTACGGGTACAGCACCCGCATGCCGCCGTCCGACTTTGGCAGCAGCTCTCCCAGCAGAATGTTCCGCATCATCCCCGTCTTGATCTGCAGCTGCATCGCTTCAAACGCACGAAACGCCTCCTCGTGAAAAGCATATTTCACATTGTGCCTTGCATACTGCCGTCCGGACACTACCTGACGCAGCTGCTGCAGATAATCCACCTGCTCGACCCACGCCTGATCAATCGCCCGCAGCGTCATCATCTGCAGGTAGCTGGTGATCGGACCGGTGCCGCCCAGCTTTTCCAGTTTCTTATCCAGTGCCGCATCAGCCGCCTCCTGCAGATACTTCCGGATGGATCCCTTTGAGCGCAGAACCATTTTCTCCGGAAATTCCTGGAAGGAATAGCTGATGTGATCCATGATGAAGCGAACCACGTCATCCTCTCCCGGCAGTTTCCCCTGCTCCTGCAGCTGCTGATCCAGGAAGCTCTCAATCACCTGACCGAAAATATCGCGGTAATAGAACCTCTCCAGCGGCATGCTCTCCATAACATGGTTCCGCGCCGCATACACGAGCCCCCGCTGCTTCTCCATGCTCTCTCCGAATTCCTTCGTCGACTTCCGGCTGCTCCTGGCCAACTCTGCCGAGATGCTCTGCGCATCATGGACGGCGTGAATGACGGCCGGATTGTGAATCTGTTCGTTCCCGTTCCGATATTTTTTCAGCCATTTCCGTCCGAACTCATCAACCACCTCATCCTCCAGGGACAGGTAAAATCGGGAAAAACCCGGATCCCCCTGCCGACCGCTCCGTCCCCTCGACTGCAGCTCCTGCCGCTTGTTCGCGATCAGACCGATGCCGATGATGGCAAGACCGCCCAGCTCTTCAACGCCTTCCCCCAGGCGAATGTCCGTGCCGCGGCCGGCCACAGTGGTCGCCACCGTGACCGCATTTTTCTGCCCCGCTTCCTGAATGATGGCTGCCTCCTTTGCAATGTTGTACGCATTCAGCACGTTGTGAGGGATGCCTGCCTGCAGCAGCCGCTCCGATACCAAATCCGACATATGAATGGAGCTTGCGATCACCAGGACCGGCTGCTGCCTCTCATGGAGGCGACTGATCTCCTCCAGTGCCGCGGTCAGCTGCGCCTCCAGATTCGGATAGACCTGATCCGGCCGGTCGATGCGCTGTATCTTCTTTCTGGTCGGAATTGCCACGACATCCAATCCATAGATCTGGCGAAATTCGTCTGCATCCGTCACGCCGGTTCCCGTCATCCCGGCCACCTTACGGTACATATTGAAAAAGCTCTGGTAGGTCACCGATGCCACCGTCCGGCTCTCGCGCGTGATCGGCACGTGCTCCTTCG
The DNA here is from genome assembly GCA_963650385.1 of Clostridium sp. CAG:508. Taxonomy (GTDB): domain Bacteria; phylum Bacillota; class Clostridia; order Lachnospirales; family Lachnospiraceae; genus CAG-791. Next base: position 55,052 of record CAVJLL010000011.1, read on the forward strand.
CCTCCAGTGCCTGGTGCTGCCCGCTCCGCAGCTTCGTATTCGGCTGTACGCGGCCCGTCCGCTCATCCAGCAGCTGAACCGCATTGTCCCGCACAATGTAGCGATCCTCCTTCTCAATCACCAGGTGCGCGCGCAGTGCAAGACAGATATGCCGCACGATATCCTGCTCGCTCTCGTTGTACAGCTCATCCGTACGGAAAAACTGCTTTGCCTTCTCGATTCCGGGCGGCAGCAGCCACACCTCCCGGTTCTCACATTTGTAATCCTTCTCCAGCTCGAGCGTAGTGACAAAATAATCGGCAATGCCGAACAGGTTTGACTGTACCCGCGGCATTCCCGACACGATCAGCGGAATCTGCGCGCTGTCCAGCAGCACGGCATCCGCTTCATCCACAATCACGTAATCCATTCCGCGCAGATACCGGTTTTCCGCCTTGTTCTCCAGATTTTCAAACAGATAATCAAAGGCCAGCGCATCATTGGTGGTATATACAATATCCGCCGCGTAGATTTCCTTTTTCTGCGCATTGCTGAAGCGCTCTCCGTCCTCCTTCTGCACGCCGACTGCCTCACGCAGTCCCATAAACCGGTACAGCGGTGCCATCTCCTCTCCGTCACGGGCCGCCAGATAGCTGTTGGTGGTGACCAGAATGCAGCTCTGACCGCTCAGCGCATTCAGGTAGAGCGGCATCGCGGCCACCAGCGTTTTCCCTTCGCCGGTTTTCATCTCCGCAATCTTCCCCTGGTGCAGCACAATTCCGCCCAGTACCTGCACGTCATAGGGGTATTTGCCCAGAACCCGTCCCGCAGCCTCCCGCATCGCTGCAAATGCCTGCGGGAGAATCTGGTCCGGCGTACGCCCTTTCTGCAGCTCACTCCGAAGCTGCGCAGTCATCCCCTGCAGCTTCTCATCCGGCAAGTCTCTCATTGCATCGGCATAGGAATTCACTTCCCGCAGTGTCCTTTGCAGCCTGTTCAGTTGGAAGCGATTCCATCTCGAATTACTCATATCCTTACCAGCGAACGGTTCGTGTTCTTCCGTCCTCGCGCTCCGGGATCCTGGTACTGCGCCAATCCTCCCAGTTCTCCTCCGGAACAATCTCCGCCCGCGTAAACTCCACCGCTCTTGCGCCGCTCTGCACCAGCTGCAGCGTATATCGGAAGGCCCCTGCCGGATAATCCAGCACGCCCTCATTCTCCTTCAGCATCTGAACCTTCAGCAGCTCTCCTCTGCGGTCATAGCAGTTGATCCGCACGAAGCTCCCGCCGACCGGTTCGTCGCGCTTCACAACGCGCAGATGATAGCGTTTTCCCTCCTCCAACAGCGGCAGCTGCGGCACCGTCTGCCGCGCGCCGTAATTGGAGTACGAGTACCACTCCCGGATGACGAAGCCGGGCGGCATGCCCTCATTTTTAAAAATAACGCGCCCATCCCATGCATAGGACACGGTACTCCCATAGGCATAGGAATCCTGCGCCGTCTCATTCCAATAGACCAGCCAGGCAATTCTCTCCTGCCTTTTATCCTCGTCCATATCGTTCCTCCAGAAGCCGGTCATACTGCAGCCGCAGCCAGTCCTGCACCTGCTCCGGATTGTCATTGTGTCTTCCGGAAAAGCCCTTGCCGTAGATCAGGCAGTGCTGCCCCCGCAGATGGTGCAGCAGCTCCAGATAGGCCTTCGGGTCGTAATCGTCCTCCTCCATGTAGCCGATGGCCATCTCCGTCTGTCTGAAATCCCCCTTGTCAATCCGGTCCCACATTCTCTGATTCAACTGCTCGGCACATGCATCATTGACATCGCCGGTCAGCTTCTGCAGAAGGTCCAGTGAGGCCGGGAATCCGCCCGGCCGCCGGATGCGTTCCCGCTGCGCCGCCGTGCCCAGATTCACCATCGGACGTCCCAGAACCATCGCCCCCGGATGGAGCAATGCGCCGTAATAGAGCGCACCAACCGATCCCATGGAGCTTCCGATCATGATCACCTGATCCTGCGCCAGCCCCAGCTGTTCCATGGCACCGCGAATGCGCTTCTCCACAGCCTCCTCGTATTCCGCAGAGCCCAGATATCCGCATCCGCCTCCGCAGCGGGGGTCCGAGAGCAGCAGAAACGGCATCCGCTTCTCCCACATGAGCTCTGCGCCGTCAAAGCCCTCCTGCGGTCTCCTTCCGGAAAAATACACCGTCAAAGGCGCCTTTCGGTCCATGGGATTAAAATACGAGAACAGCTCCTCCCTGCCTGGATCCACGCTCCGAAGACTCCCTGCCAGAAAACCCGCTCCGTTCGGAATTCGCTCCCGGAAGTGGAGCGGCCCCAGCACCAGCTCACCGCTGCCCCTGACCTGCAGGGTAATTGTCAGTCTCTGCCTTGCCTTATCGGCCGGAATTGCAAACGGCTCCGTCAGGTCCTCCGCCATCAGGAGCTTGGGCCCACCGCTTTCTGCTTCCGCATCTTTCTGCAAATACAGGCAGAATCGCAGCTGCACCCCCGGGGATTTTCGAAACTCCGGCCAGAACAGCAGGTCCTTCTCCGGAGCCTGCATGACGCACTGCTTCCAGCTGAGCACAGAGCTATAGTCCGAGCCGAAATCTCCTTCCATATGCAGTTCATATCGGCCCTTCAGACAGGCATCTCCCAGATAATCCCGACTCAGAACGCCCTGACTCGCCGGAATCTGGACCGCCGTGCCCTGCCTCACCGTCGTCTGCTCCATTCTCAGATAAACTCCCAGTCCGCCGCTTCTTCCTCTTCCTCCTGCGTGACCCTGTGCTCCGTTTTCTCCCGCCACTGATCCACCAGCTGTCCGCCGGTATATCGGGAAACCTCCTGCACGCAGTACACCAGCGCCTCATTCCAGTTGGCCAGTCCGTCCAGATAGTACTCCAGAGCACCCGTGATGAAATTGATGTTCTCTATGATGTATCCGTCCTTCAAGTGCTTCACATACCTCGTGAAGCGGTAATTCACCTGCGGAATTCCGGCACTGATCCCCGCGATCTGCAGATACAGATCCGGCTGATCCCGCACATCCACAATAAGGCGCACGGTGTCCAGAATCCGTATCAGATCATTCTCCGAATGGTACGGGACAATCTGAAGCCGGCTTTTCACTGTCTCATTCTGATCTGCTTCGGCCGAATCCGGCTCCTCTCCGAATGCTCGATCAGCATCCTGCGGCGACAGAATCTGTATGTCCGTCTGCGAGGCTCCGCAGTCTGCAAGGACCGCCTTCATCTGCGCAGCGATATCCTCCTGCTCCTCCCGGCTTTCCTTCCTCGTGCCGACCAGCAGCGTCACATCCGCATTCCGTTTCATGTATTCGAACATCTGTCCCAGCGCCTTCTCCCGGAAAATACCCTCCAGGCCATCCAGCGGCATGAACACCTTCAGTTCTCTGATCTGCTGGCTCTTTCCCAGCGACAGCCGTGTGTCAAAGGGTGAAATGTCATAGATTTTTTCGCCGGGAACGCCGGCCTCCCGAATCTGCCTCGCCGTCTTCTCCGTATCCGTCACGATAAGCTCTGCCGCTGCGGCATCCTGCAGCAGCGCCTCTTTCTCCGACAGATCATACCGGTCGCCGAAAAACGACAGCACAATGTCCTGATCTGCTCCGCCCTTCAACAGCTCCCGCAGCATTGCATTGTGCTGCCGGTTGGCCGCAATCACATACGGCTCCCGGTTCAGCTTCGTCCAGAAAAACTCCTTTGCCGCTTCCCGGATCAGATCCTTCATACACTGGTATCGGATTTCCTTGACTCGGATTCCGTCCCCTATCTGTCTTCCGCCTGCTGCATCTGTTCCATTCTGCCGGCTCTCTGATGTTCTCACCGGCTTCCTCAGAAACCGCACAACCTCTCCGGTCTCCAGGTCCTCATAAAAGCGCAGCTCGCCCTCCGGTGAATAGTACTCCTGACGAAAGGGCCGTCCGGAGCGGTACCGGATCGAGCCGGAGCGAAATCCTCTGTCATCATAAATATCCCGCCGGCGCAGCACATCCTTGTCGTCACGGGACTCATAATACTGTACCCAGCATAAACAGCCGCTTTCCTCAAACTCGATGCTCGCATACAGGCTGCCGGCATGATAGGCCAGCACCCTTGACGGCTGATACACCCACTCAACGCCGATCGGCCATGGAAGCTCCTCATAGGATTGCACGGCCGGTTTCTCCAGGGTTACGCCCTGCAAAGCGTCAAACGCCGACCAGAATGGGATGGGATAGATATTTTCCCTATGCAGAAAGCGGCGCAGATTCGGCATATAGGCAAGACATATCAGCTCCGTTTCCTCTCCGGCCTCCCGGAACAGACGGATCTGGTTCACCGTATCATCGAAGGTGGATGTCTCTGTCTCCTGATGCCACGGCACATATCGGGCGGACCAGCTGTTCCCGTCGTACCAGGAGGGTATAAAGTGGTACATCGCTACACCTCACAGGAACATCCGGTACTGCTCCATGGTGCAGTACACCTTCCGTTCCTCCAGAATGCTCATCACCATACCGACCAGCAGCATTACCGTCATCGGCATCGTGTAAACGGCGGAGTAACTGCCCCACCGTGCATGCACATACAGCATCGGCAGCACCAGTGCACTCGATACAGCGGCGCTCACGACGGCTGCCGTTCGCGTCTGCCTGGTCAGATGCCGTGCGGTCGGCTTTCCCGGCTCGATGCCGTCCAGATAGTCGCCCTGCCGCTGCAGATTCTCCGCAATCTCTCCCGGCTGAACGAAAATCGCAGCCAGTACCATTGTCAGCAGCCACAGAATCACGCCGAATACCGCAACGCCCGGAACGGTGTTCAGATCCAGGTCCCGGAGGCCCTGCTGCACCCATTCCTGTCCCGGCCGCAGGTGATCCAGAAGCTTCAGGGCGTAATACGGAACGGTAAGAATGGACATGACATACATCACCGGCATCGTCCCCACCGGATTCATTCGAATGGCCACGTAATCCTTCTCCGCATACCGGTTGTTGATCAGGACGCGCCGCACCGTTGTCCGGAACTCCGTTCCCTCCATGAGCAGCATCACAATAGTGATGACCAGGCAAGTCAACGTGCCGATCAGGAGCTTTTCCCGCAATTCGTAAAGTCCTCCGGCTATGTACGCGGTAGTCAGATAGGATAATGCCATTCGTGCCAGGCTCCCCATCGTATTAATGGCGATCAGGAGTCCCTGACCGCCAATGCCCCATTGCGTATTGCGATCCGACAGCCACTTAATGACAAAGGAGCCGGTCAGCAGCAGTGCCGCTGTCATCACCTGCAGTGTTCCCTTACTGATTCCGTCAACGGCCCGATACTCCATCTCACCGGCATTCATCCACGCCTGCA
>CAVJLL010000011.1:61243-63030 GCA_963650385.1 Clostridium sp. CAG:508
TGCTTACCGTTGCAGTCCCCTTCTGCTCGGAGGTCTTACTTACCGTCGCAGTTCCCTTCTGCTCAGAAGTCTTGCTTACCGTCGCGGTTCCCTTCTTTTCAGAAGTCTTGCTTACCGTCGCGGTTCCCTTCTTCTCAGAGGTCTTGCTTACCGTTGCAGTCCCCTTCTGCTCAGAGGTCTTGCTTATCGTCGCAGTTCCCTTCTGCTCGGAGGTCTTGCTTACCGTCGCAGTTCCCTTTTTCTCGGAGGTCTTGCTTACCGTCGCAGTTCCCTTCTGCTCAGAGGTCTTGCTTATCGTTGCGGTTCCATATCGTATTTCCTTTTGTTTCTTATTGACTGTTAACTCCGCTGTACCCTTTGACGCATATTTAAACCACGCTGATGCTTCACTCGACCTATCTGTGTATCCCGAGTTATGAAGCTCCTGTCCACCATGCAAATACAGATTTGCACATATCGTCTGTCCGCCATTTACCGTTGTATTGATAGAGATATTAGCGTTTGGCGCAACAATAAATCCGAAAAACGCACTGTTATTTTCGAGTGCCCCGTCAAAACCAGCGAAATTAAACACAATTCGCTGCGATTCAGTTTTTGCATCTGCACCACTTTCTGTGCTGGTTTTTCCCCCACTTTCCAAAGCGGTTTCTATAAAGAACTTTTGGAGGTGAATGGTGTCTCCTGAGCTGACTTTACTGGTGTCAACATTAACAACAACTACCTGATTTTCTTTTGTGGAAAATTTTAATTTTCCATTACCATCTTTTACGTGAAACGTCCTTCCGTCTCCCGTATCAAACGCCAGACAGTACGCTCCGTTATACAATTCGGCAACAGCATTGACATACACAATATCGTATTTCTCAGATGTTGTTTTTTCTACTCCTGTTGTGTCAATACACAATTCCCAATTGCTATCTTCCTGCATAGGATTTTGTGGATTAACATTCTTGAGCTCACATGTAATGCCGCTACTATGTTTCTCAGCAATTTTCTCAGAAAGAGCTGTTGCTTCTGCACGTACATTTGCAACATTTTTTTCTGTTGCCGGCACGCATACTACCTCAAACCCGTTGTTACCGCTTTCATGTTTGAAGATGGTTGAGGATTTAATATTCCCGTTCTCATCTTTTATGACAACGGTATACGTCGGCTGGTTAACATTAGAACTATCCTTAATAACTTCTGCCCGGTCGTTTTCAATAACGATTTTCGTCGTTTTCCCTTTGATTAAAACGCTTTTAACATCACTTTCAATATCTTCAATCGTTATTTTCTCTCCGACCCCTGCCGTTGATCCTCCATAAAGCTTATCCGCCGTTTGGCCGATTTGATTGGTCATGCTGGTCAGGGTTCCAATTCTGAAATTAGTCTCAGACTCATCTCCCTGCATGGTCTGGGCCACAACTCCATACTCGCCAATCAGTGCCCGCAATGCAGCCAGGTCTTTATCCGCACCATATGTCACTTGTGTGTAGCCATCACTGTAATTCCACCTCTTTGATGTAGCGCGTACAACTCCTGTGGTTTCATCCTGTTCAATATAAATCAGCTCTTCGCCAATGATCTTGCCATCGCTATCTTTTATAACTCTTGTGTAATATCCGGCACTCTTTTCCTTGATAAAGGCAAGCAGATCCAGATCTCCACCTTCATCTACAATCACGCCTTCTTGTACGAATTTATCTTCTGCAGCTTTTATCAATTTTTTCTTAAGTGATGTATTCTGCAGATCCACTTTTTTGCCGTCAGCGCCATCATATTGGACTTTATAAACTGTCTTTCCG
>CAVJLL010000012.1:0-62199 GCA_963650385.1 Clostridium sp. CAG:508
CCCAGGACCGGACAACTCCGCCAGGACCCGTCGTGGCTGGCGTCTGTACAGTAACTGCAAATTTGCATGGCTCTGAATAGATGCAAATTATACATAGACGAATGGTCCGCGATTTGCTATAGTAATCACTAGCCTGCCTGCGGCAGGGCTCGGGCAGCCGCCCGGGTGTATCGTATTGAAGTTTGGGTCTTACGCAATGAATCCTGCGAACCGTGTCAGATCGGGAACGAAGCAGCACTAAGCAGATCCTTTCATGTGCCGTGAGGAAACCTGGCGGAGCGATGCATCCGGTACCGTGCCCGGGTCTTGCCGCAGGCAGGCTGTTTTGTTGTTCTCAGAAGAGGATTTATGCAGCCTATGTCTTCCATCTTTGATCTTTCCAGCTGCACACTCTGTCCCAGAGAGTGCAGGGTTAACCGACTGGCAGGTGCGCTTGGCCGGTGCGGAATTCCCGCGCAGATCCGTGCCGCAAGGGCGGCTCTTATGTTTTATGAGGAGCCCTGCATCTCCGGATCCCGCGGCTCCGGCGCCATCTTTTTTACCGGCTGCAATCTGGGCTGCGTATTCTGCCAGAATGCGGCCATCTCCTCCGGACTGCGTGCCTCCGCAGATTTCGGTATCGATCACTGCAGCGGCTTTGAACTCACCTCCGATTCACTTGTACGGATTATGCTGCAGCTCCAGGAACAGGGAGCCTCCAACATCAACCTCGTCACGCCTTCCCATGTGCTGCATGTCCTGATCCCTGCGCTGGAAAAGGTCAGAAGCTGCGGACTGCAGATCCCTGTAGTTTACAACACTTCATCCTATGAAAAAGCAGAAGTCATTCACGCTCTGGACGGACTGATCGATATTTATCTTCCCGACCTGAAATTCTATTCCCCCCGACTGTCCCGGCAGTATTCCCATGCAGCCGATTACTGGGAATATGCAGCAGCGGCCATTGACGAAATGGTCCGGCAGTGTCCGGAGCCCGTTTTCGAAGACGGCAGCCACTCCCTGGACGCAGAGGATGATGCACAGGATCCGCTGATGAAACGAGGCGTGATTGTGCGCCACATGGTCATGCCGGGACAGACTGCGGATTCCATGAAAATACTGCAGTATCTTCACGATACGTATCATGAGCAGATCTTTGTCAGCATTATGAATCAATACACTCCTATGCCCGGCTGTGCCGATGATCCGCTGCTCTCACGCCCCGTTACTAAAAAAGAATATGACGAAGTCGTTGACTTCGCCATATCCATAGGGATTGAAAACGGTTTTCTGCAGGAGGGCGGGACCATCTCCCAGAGCTTCATACCCGCCTGGGACGGAACCGGCCTGACGCTTCAATAATCCTTCGCGTCCAGATACTTCAGATAGTTGATGACCATCAGAGAAATCTTAAATCGCAGTGCATCGTCAAAATTCCGGATGTCCAGACCGGTCTGCTTCTGCAGCTTCTCGATGCGGTACACCAGCGTATTCCGGTGAATGAACAGCTGCCGTGAAGTCTCCGACACATTCAGATTGTTCTCAAAGAAGCAGTTGATCGTGGAAAGGGTCTCTGCATCAAGATCATCCGGAATTTCGTCTCCGAAGACCTCGTGAATAAAGACGTTGCAGAGGTTAGACGGAAGCTGATAAATCAGTCTTCCGATTCCCAGCTGGTTATAGGAATTCACCATCTTTTCTGCATTGAAGATCTTTCCGACATCCATCGCCATCCGCGCTTCCTTGTAGGAATGCGAAATATTCTTCAGATCCGTCACGATCGAGCCATAGGATGCGCGAACCTTCAGCATTGCCTCCGTGTTCAGCATATCCACAGCCACCGTCGCCGCCTCTTCCAGCTCATGGTAGGAATCTGCCGTCTCGACCGCCTTGATGATGATAACGCTCTTCTCATCCACCTCTGTCAGGTAATCTCCGTTATGTGCTGTAAAAATACTGCCGAGGAGCTCGCTTGCCGATGCCTCCCCATCAGACTCCAGCTCAATCAGAATAATCGCACGCGGGACCTGATAATTGATGTGAAGCTTGCGCGCACGATTATGAATGTCCACCAGAAGCAGATTGTCCAGCAGCAGATTCTGGAAGAAATTGTTCCGGTCATATTTCTCACGATACGCCACCATCAGGTTCTGGATTTCGCTGACGGCAATGCGGGCAATCATCAGCGTGTGATCCCCGTCCCCGATCGCAGTCAGTACATAGGCGATATCCTCTTCATCACGAACCTTCAGAAAATAGTGATTTCCGACAATCTGGCTGTCTACAGAAGATCTGGCAAATCCGGACACAATGTCTGCAGCCGGAATCTCCGCTCCCTGTGTCATCGCGAACAATCCGCCGTTCACATCCTGCATGCAGAACTCAACCTTTGAGATGGCAGCCAGTTCCTCCAGGCAGCTTTTTACGATCTGTGATGATAGCATTCTTTGTCCTTCCCTTTCTGCAGTTATGTTCTATTGTTTCTCTGTCTGTCTATTCAGCGCCATCTCGATTTCCCTTCGGAAAACCTCGATGCGGCTGGTCAAACAGATACAATCATTTTAATGATGTTGGGATCAAAACACAATCGAAAACGTATAAAAACGGGGAATGCGGCTTGCGCATCCCCCGTTCCGGTTACAATTTTCACTTCAGGATCATTCCAATCCGGCAGCTGTCTCTTAGTTGCAGATGGTCTTCTCCGTCTCCTTATCGAATACGTGTACCTTCTCGGTATCGATTGCGAACTGAACCTCAGATCCCGGACGAGCCGTGGTCTTCGGATCAACTCTTGCAGTTACCGGTGTCTCGTTCACATCGAAGTACAGGAATACTTCTGCGCCGAGCAGCTCGTATACGTTAACCTTTGCCTTGAATACAGCATTGGACTTTGCAAGATCATCCGGATCATCCGAAAGGTTCTCAGGACGAATGCCCATAACAACAGTCTTTCCGTCATAGCCGCCGTCGATCAGAGCCTTCGACTTTGCTGCGTTCAGCGGAACCGTTACGGAGCTACCGATCTGCAGGCTTGCCTGTGCGCCGTTAACCTTAACGGTTGCATCCAGGAAGTTCATCTGCGGGGATCCCATGAATCCTGCAACGAACAGATTCTGAGGAAGATCATACAGGTGCTGAGGAGTATCTACCTGCTGAACCACGCCGTCCTTCATAACGACGATTCTGGTTCCAAGGGTCATAGCCTCGGTCTGGTCATGTGTAACGTAGATGATGGTGGTGCCCAGTCTCTGGTGAAGCTTAGCGATCTCAGATCTCATCTGAACACGAAGCTTAGCATCCAGGTTGGAAAGAGGCTCGTCCATCAGGAATACCTTCGGATTACGAACGATAGCACGACCCATTGCAACACGCTGTCTCTGGCCGCCGGAAAGAGCCTTCGGCTTACGATCCAGCAGGTTGGTCAGATCCAGGATCTTTGCTGCGTTGCGGACCATCTTATCGATCTCATCCTTCGGAACCTTGCGAAGCTTCAGTCCGAATGCCATGTTGTCATACACGGTCATGTGCGGATACAGAGCGTAGTTCTGGAAAACCATGGCGATGTCGCGATCCTTGGGCTCGACATCGTTCATAACCTTTCCGTCAATCTTAAGAGTACCGGAAGAAATATCCTCCAGACCAGCCACCATACGAAGAGTAGTAGACTTACCGCATCCGGAAGGTCCTACGAAGATGATGAATTCCTTGTCTTCAATTTCCAGGTTGAAATCCTTAACAGCCTCAAAGCCGTTGGGATATCTCTTATAAATGTGCTCCAAACTAAGACTTGCCATTTTCATTTCCTCCTAATACTGCGGGCCTTGCCCCGCTTCGACGACTGTATTCAGTATATGGGAAAGCCCCCGCCGTTGCTATGACCTAAATCCACAAAAAAAAGCGGATTCTGTTGGCATTCGCACCGTCAGGGGCTCTTTAAAAACATTATTTTGGCTATTATGCTCAGGAATTTGGCTGTTTTATATGCAGTTCGTATAGTGTCATCCGTTCTGTGTCAGCCGCACGCCCCGGCATCTTAAGGATTCGCCGATTAAAACGTTTCCTGTGCCGTTTTGCTCTGTGAGGCAGAAACCTTATTTTCCTGACATCTCCTCGTTCAGAATGCGGTACGCCTCCTCCTTCTGTGCCTCACTCTCTTCCTCCGCCAGCTCTTCCTTCTCCGGTTCAAAGCCCGCAAACGGCGTACTCACAAGAAGACAGACAACATAGCCGGGCGCTGTAAAGCCAAACAGCAGCACAACAGGAAAAATCTGCGGCACCGCCAGCATTGACAGCACCGTAATGGCCGCAGCCGCTGCCCAGAGCAGCCCCATTGCGAGCGTTCGCGGAAATTTGGCAATTGCCATCAGGCAGGAATTCTTAAAGGTTATCTTTACCTTGTTGACAAAGTGGCTCTGCAGGGGGAATACCCACTGCAGGAGCAGATAAACCATGATGGACACCGCTATTACAAGATACTGCAGTACCTTCGGAAAAGCCTCCGGGGCCTGTCGGAACATCAGGAAATCTAGGATGAGCACGACAATCACCGCCAGCATGACAAGCCACTCACCGGTAGCCTGCTTAAAATTGGCCTTGAATTCACGGAAGAACGGCTTCACAACGTATCCTTCCTCCTTCCGCGCCCACTTCAGCTCCACATAATACATTGCCGTCAGCGATGCACCTGCCGTAATAACCGGAAGGCACAGCAGCAGCGTCAGGATATTCAGAATCATCATATCCGCCAGGCGCGAGAGTCCTCTCATCAAAGGGCTTTCCATATCAAATATCTTTCCCAATTTTTCGTCCTCTTCCTTTCTTTACGGGAAAATCCTGTTCACCGCAGGTTTCCCCGTCCGTACTCTCCAGCCCCTCACTGTATCAATTTCCGCATCTAAATCAGCGTCTTCCTAACCGAAAATCCCGTCCAGAAAGTCCTGAATCTGCTCCCGCAGCATCTGCATCAGGCTTTTTTTCACCTTTTCCGTTTCCTTCTGCACGGCATCATTGACCGCCTCTGCCGCTGCATCCTGGGCATCGCTGACCTTCTCCGACACCGCCTCCGTCACAGAATCCCGCAGGCCGTCCACGCACTCCATGACATCCGAATTGCCGGTAATGTCCGACCAGATCCGAATGGGCGAAAGTCCCATGTCCTCCAGCTCGTCCAGCGCCTGCCGGAAGTACTCCTTCTCCTGACGGATGCGTGAGTCCTGTTCTTCCTGTTTCTCAGAGACATCCGTTTCAGCAGCCACCGCCGGAACCGAAGCCAGGAGACTTCCAGGCAAGAGGACAACCGCCAAAAGCAGTCCCCTTCTTACCGCCCGGTTCGTTTTCTTCCTGTCTGTTCTCAGCAAATCTCGCCTCCGTCCGGCATATTTTTCTCCGGCTCCGGCGTCATAAGTGCCAGATTGCCGTCTGCATCCTCTGCGCACAGAAGCATGCCCTCTGACAAAACACCGGCAAGCTTGGCCGGCTTCAGATTGCAGACAACTGCCACCTTCTTGCCAACCATCTCCTCCGGCTCATAGTACTTGTGAATGCCGGAAACAATCTGGCGCATTTCCGAGCCGATCCGAACCTGGGAGCACAGAAGCTTTTTGGACCCCTTGACCGCTTCACACTGAACCACCTGGCCCACGCGAAGCTCCACCTTCCCAAAATCATCAATGGAAATTTCCGGCTTGTGCGTGACCGGTTTCTCCGTCTCGCCGGCGGTTCCTTCCTTCTTGCTGTCGCCCAGCTCGCCCCTTGCCGCAGCAGCTGCCGCCTCTGCTTTCTGCTTCTCAACGATGACAGCAACCTTTTCCATGACCGCCTTTTCATCCAGTCTTGCAAACAGAATCTCAGGATCTGCGGTTACCTTGCTGCCGGAGGGATACAGGCCAAACGTTCCCAGTTCATCAAAGGGACGAAGCGATGTGTTCAGCTGTCCCATGATCTTATCGGCCGTTTCCGGCAGGAACGGTGCCAGGAGAGACGTTCCGATCACAATTCCCTCTGTCAGATTGTACAGAACGGTTGCCAGACGGTCCTTTTTCTCCTCGTCCTTTGCAAGATTCCACGGCTCCGTCTCGTCAATGTACTTGTTCAGACGCTTGAACACTGCAAAGATTTCCTTCAGCGCATCCGCAACCCGAAGCTCTGCCATGTCCTCCTCGACCTTGTCATAGGCTCCTGTCACAACCGCCTTCAGGTCCTCGTCTACCGGTTCCTGAACCTGCCGATCCTCAACGATCCCGTCGAAGTACTTATTCGTCATGGATATGGTGCGCTTCACAAGATTCCCAAGCGTATTCGCAAGGTCGGAGTTGATACGCTCCACGCAAAGCTCCCACGTGATGACACCGTCATTTTCGTACGGCATCTCATGCAGCACAAAATAACGGACCGCATCCACGCCGAACAGCTCCGCCATGTCATCCGCATAAATCACATTTCCCTTCGACTTGGACATCTTCTCGCCGCCCTGAAGGAGCCACGGATGACCGAAGACCTGCTTGGGCAGGGGCTCTCCCAGTGCCATCAGGAAAATCGGCCAGTAAATCGTATGGAACCGGATGATGTCCTTTCCGATCAGATGCAGATCCGCCGGCCAGTATTTGCGGTACAGGTCGCCGTGATTTCCTTCTGCGTCATAGCCGATTCCCGTAACATAGTTGGTCAGTGCATCCAGCCATACATAAACTACGTGCTCCGGATCAAAGTCCACCGGAATGCCCCATTTGAAGCTGGTTCTGGAAACACACAGGTCCTGCAGTCCCGGCAGCAGGAAATTGTTCATCATTTCGTTCTTGCGGGATACCGGCTGAATGAATTCCGGGTGCTCATTGATGTAGTCAATGAGACGCTGTGCGTACTTCTGCATGCGGAAAAAGTATGCATTCTCATTCTCCTCATGCACCGCTCCGCCGCAGACCGGGCACTTTCCGTCTTCCACAATCTGGGATGCCGTATAGAATGCCTCGCACTCCGTGCAGTACATCCCCTTGTACTGTCCCAGATAAATATCGCCCTTGTCATAGAGCTTTTTGAATATCTTCTGAACCTGCCGTTCATGATCCTCATCCGTTGTGCGGATGAAACGATCGTACGAAATATTCATAAGATCCCAGATCCGGCGGATTTCAGCAGCTACATCATCCACAAACTGCTTCGGCGTCTTGCCGGCCTGTGCAGCCCGCTCTTCAATCTTCTGCCCGTGTTCGTCGGAGCCGGTCTGAAAATGCACATCATATCCGTCTGCCCGCTTATAGCGTGCAATGCTGTCGGCCATAATAATCTCATATGTATTGCCGATGTGCGGCTTGCCGGATGTATATGCAATTGCCGTCGTAATATAATAGGGTCCTTTATTCTGCATTCTGTATCTCTCCTCGTGTCATACTAATAGTATTGGTATCTGTCTGCTGCATGCGCTGCGCGCGGGACACCCCGCAGCAATGGAGGCAGCATCAATAAGTAAGGACCTCACAGCCGGTTTCCGTGACCAGCACCTGCACCTCGCGCTGTGCCGAAGGCTTCCCGTCTGCGGTATAAATGGACCAGCCATTGTCCTCATCCTGAAAGATTTCATCGGTGCCCATATTCACCATCGGTTCGATGGTAAAGCACATTCCCGGCACCATCAGCATCTCAGTACCTGGTGCGGAGACATAGCTCACAAATGGGTCCTCGTGGAATTCCAGGCCGCATCCGTGTCCGCCGATTTCCTTCACTACGCTGTAGCCGTTGTCCAGTGCATGCTGATGAACCGCATGCCCCATATCGCCGAGGAACGTCCACGGCTTCACCATTTCAATCCCCTTTTCCACGCATTCATAGGTGACCTGCACCAGCTTTTTCCAGTCCTCACGGACGTTCCCCAGCATATACATGCGGGAAGAATCCGAGAAATACCCATTGAGAATGGTGGAGCAGTCCACATTAACGATATCGCCGTCCCTCAGGACAACATCCCTGCTGGGAATGCCGTGGCAGACCTGGTCATTTACCGATGTGCAGACGCTCTTCGGATATCCTTCATAATGAAGGTCTGCCGGAATGCCGCCCATCTTTACCGTCGTGTTGTACACAATATCATCGATTTCCTGCGTTGTCATTCCAATACGGATTTTATCGCCGATTTCATCCAGAACAGCGATATTGATTTTAGCACTTTCCCGAATGCCCTCAACGTCCTTTGGCGTCTTGATGATGCTCCTGTCCGGAACAAGATGGCCTTTGTGCTCGTATTCACGGATTCTCTCATCAAAGTCCATGTGGCAGGCCTTATACTTCCTGCCGCTGCCGCACCAGCAGGGTGCATTGCGGTCAATCTTGGTCATATGCTGCGTCATATCGTTTTTTGTCCGTCCTTTCTGCTGTCGTTACGTCTTGAACTCCAGGCAGCCCTCACTGCGGCTGCGGAAATGATTCATGAAACAGGCCGTATTCTGCCTCACATCCCCGTGATAAATGGCTGAGCCGGCAACAATTACATTCGCCCCGGCATCCAGTACGATATCCACATTCTCCCTGACAATGCCGCCGTCCACCTGAATGTCGGTATCCAGATTCAGCTGATTCAGAAGGGCCCTTGCCTCACGGATTTTCCGGGTACTGGTTTCGATATATTTCTGTCCTCCAAAGCCCGGTTCAACCGTCATGATCAGAAGCATATCGATCCGTTCCAGATAGGGAAGGACCTCCTGTATGGGAGTAAACGGCTTGATTGCCAGCCCTACTCTTTTCCCCTGCTCACGAATGGCGGCGATAACCGCCCCCACATCCGGAGCTGCCTCCAGATGAAACGTGATTCCGTCCGCTCCGCAGTCTGCAAAGTTCTTGATGTATCGTTCCGGATCACGCACCATAAGGTGCACATCCAGAAACTGTCCGGTCTGCCTGCGGATGCTGCGGATTACGGGCATCCCAAAGGAAATGGACGGAACAAACATTCCATCCATAACGTCAATGTGTACCCACGGTGCCCCGGCTTCTCTTGTCTGCGCAATCTGTTCCCCAAGACAATTAAAATCTGCTGCAAGTATTGAAGGAGATAGCTTAATCATAGGCCCTCCGTTTCTGTCCCCCCTTGGACATTGTTTTCCCTTAATACCGCCGATAACCCGAGGCTCCTTTGACAGAACCTCGGGCTGAATTTCTGCTGTATCTGCAGTGTATATTTATGCCTTTACAAAAGCCAGTGTTTTGGCAGCGATGCCGGCGCCGTCCAGGCCGTACTTCTTCACAAGCTCTCCGGCTGTTCCGGATTCGCCGAAGCGGTCCTCAATTCCGACACGGCAAAGCCTTGTCGGGAGATTTTCAGAGAGAACCTCTGCCACTGCTCCGCCAAGTCCGCCGATGATGCTGTGCTCCTCTGCCGTCACAACCTTACCGGTCTTCGAAGCGGACGCAAGAAGGAGCTCCTCATCGATGGGCTTGATTGTGCAGATGTTGATAACCTCCGCATCAATTCCCTCGCCCTTAAGGATCTCGGCTGCATCCAGTGCTGCAGCGACGCAAATGCCGGTTGCAACGATGGTCACATCCTTTCCTTCCTTCAGAAGCTTTCCTTTTCCGATTTCAAACTTGTAATCTGCATCATTGAATACTGGAACCGCATACCGTCCAAAGCGCATGTAAACCGGTCCGACATAATCCGCCGCTGCCTTTACGCAGGCTCTGGCCTCGATGTCATCCGAAGGGCTCATGACAACCATGCCCGGAATGGTACGCATCAGGGCAAGATCCTCGTCGCACTGGTGGCTGGCGCCGTCCTCGCCGACCGTAATGCCGGCATGGGTTGCGCCGATCTTAACATTCAGATGCGGATAACCGATGGAGTTGCGGACCTGCTCATAAGCACGTCCGGCAGCGAACATTGCAAATGTGGAGGCAAACGGTATCTTTCCTGCCGCCGCCAGTCCTGCAGCAATGGTCATCATGTTGCCCTCTGCAATGCCGCAGTCAAAAAAACGTTCCGGATATTTTTTTGCAAAATAGGATGTTCTGGTGGAAGCCTTCAGGTCAGCGTCCAGAACCACGATGTCGGGGTGGTCAGCGCCCAGCTCCTCCAGTGCGTGTCCGTAGCTCTCACGAGTTGCGATCTTCTTAACGTCAGCCATTACTCTGCCTCCTTTTCCAGCTCTGCATCTACTGCAGCAAACTCTTCCATGGCAACTGCATACTGCTCATCATTCGGTGCTACACCGTGCCATGCTGCCTGATTCTCCATGTAGGAGACTCCCTTGCCTTTTACGGTCTTGGCAATGATTGCCGTGGGCATTCCCTTCGTTGCACGAGCCTCTGCAAACGCAGCGCGAATCTCATCAAAATCGTGACCGTTGATGTTGATGACATGGAAGTTGAAGGCCTCAAACTTCTTATCGATCGGATACGGATTGTTGACCTCAGAGATTTCTCCGTCAATCTGAAGATTATTATTGTCTACCACCACGCAGAGATTGTCCAGCTTCTTCGCCCCTGCAAACATGGCAGCTTCCCAGACCTGTCCCTCTTCCAGCTCTCCGTCGCCGAGCAGCGTGTAAACGCGGTAATCACGCGCATCTACCTTTCCTGCAACCGCCATGCCGACTGCTGCAGAAATTCCCTGTCCGAGCGATCCGGAGGACATGTCCAGTCCCGGAAGATACTGCATGCTAGGATGCCCCTGCAGTCTTGTTCCAAGCTTGCGGAAGGTTTTCAGCTCCTCTACCGGAAAATATCCCTTGTGTGCCATTGCAGAGTACAGCCCCGGGCAGGTGTGGCCCTTTGACAGCACGAAGCGGTCTCTGTCCGGATTTCCGATCAGCTCCGGACCGACATGCATTTCCTCAAAAAACAGATACGTGTACAGATCCGCAGCGGATAAGGATCCGCCCGGATGTCCTGCCTGTGCGGAGTAGACCGCTGTCACGATTCCCTTGCGGATTTCGTTGGCAGTTTTTTTCAGCTCCAGATTTTTCAACTCGTTTTCCTCCTTTACTCTGTGCCGGGAACTGTTCCCGGCAAACAATCTCGTCATTATTTACCCTGGCCGTAATACGCGTTTGCTCCGTGCTTGCGGTAATAGTGCTTGTCCTGCAGCACCTGCGGTGCAGGCGCAACCTTTGGATTGATCAGCTCTGTGCGGTAGGCCATCTTGGCCACCTCTTCCAGTACGACGGCACTGTGCACGGCATCCACCGGATCCTTGCCCCAGGCAAAGGGTCCGTGGTTCTTGCACAGGCAGGCAGGAACCGCCTCATAATCCTTGCCGAGACGGGCAAACTCATCCACAATCAGAACTCCGGTATTCTTCTCGTATGCCTCGTCAATTTCTTCCTTCGTCAATGTGCGAAGGCACGGCACATCTCCGTAATAATAATCCGCATGCGTTGTCCCATAGCAGGGGATGCTGCGTCCGGACTGTGCCCAGCTGGTCGCATAGGAGGAGTGCGTGTGTACGACGCCGCCGATGTTCTCCCAGTTCTTGTACAGATATGCATGTGTGGGCGTATCCGACGAGGGATTCATCTTCCCTTCCACCTTATTGCCGTCAAAATCAACGACCACCATGTCCTCCGGCCGAAGCTCCTCATACGGTACTCCGCTCGGCTTGATCACGAATACCCCGTCCTTCCGGCTTACTCCGGATACGTTGCCCCAGGTGAAGGTGACCAGCCCATACTGCGGGAGCATCATATTCGCTTCGTATACCTGCTGCTTCAGTTCTTCCAGCATTTTATTCTCCTTCTTTGCGCGCTTACTGCTGCGCAGATGTCATTTATACCCCGGCGTGCTCCTTATCCTCATGGCGTTCCCGATAGGATTTAAATTCCCTGAGCTCCAAGCTCTTTATTGCCTGCTCTTCAATGGCAATTCCCTTCTTATAGCGTTCCAGATAAGCATCAAAGCCGGAGACATCTGCCGGATCCGGCTGAATGGTCTCGCCCTCTGCCGATGCAAACACATTCCGGTTCAGCCACTCATCCAGTGCAAGGCCTTCTCCGCGGACCTCATACGCTGCCAGAAGTGCAATTCCCCAGGCACCGCCCTCACCGGCCGTTGTCATGCAGGTGACCGGCGTATTGAGTGCTGCTGCCAGAATGCTCTGTCCGACCCCCTTTGTCTTAAACAGGCCGCCGTGTCCCATCATGTTGTCTACCTTTACACCCTCCTCCTTGAGCAGCAGATCCATTCCGACCTTCAATGCAGAAAGAGATGCATACAGATGTACCCGCATGAAATTGGCAAGACTCAGTTCCGAATTCGGTGTACGCACAAATAAAAGCCGCCCCTCATCCACTTTTGTAATCGGCTCTCCGGAATAATAGTTATAAGCCAGAAGACCGCCGCAGTCCTTATCGCCCTCCAGGGCCTTATTGTAGAGGACAGAGTACACCTTATTCCGGTCTTCCTCTCCCAGTCCCATTGCGCGGCCGAATTCATCAAAGAGGCTCACCCAGGCGCTCAGATCAGAGGTTCCGTTGTTGCAGTGTGCCATTGCAACCAGATCGCCGGCGGGTGTTGTCACCAGATCAATTTCCGGATATACGTTTTTAAGCTCTTTCTCCAGAACAATCATGCCAAAGCAGGACGTCCCGGCAGACACGTTTCCTGTCCTCCTTGCCACCGCGTTTGTAGCCGCCATTCCGGTTCCGGCGTCGCCTTCCGGAGGGCACATCGGAATTCCTGCCTCCAGATCACCGGAGACATCCAGAAGCTTTGCTCCCTTTTCCGTAAGGAACCCAGCGCTTTCTCCGGCCTTCCGGTTCTTCGGGAAAATATCCGGAAGCTTCCATGCGTATCCCTTATACGAAATCAGGTTGTTGAATTTGTCAATCATCTCCGGATCAAAATCTCCGGTTTTCATGCTGATGGGGAACATGCCGGAGCCGTCGTCGATGCCGATTACCTTTTCGCCCGTCAGCTGCCAGTGTACGTATGCCGCCAGCGTTGCCACAAACCGCACATCCTTTACATGCTCCTCGCCGTTCAGAATTGCCTGATACAGATGCGCAATGCTCCAGCGCTGCGGAATATTGTAATGAAACAGCTCCGTCAGCTTCTCGGAAGCTTCACCGGTTATGGTGTTGCGCCATGTGCGGAAGGGAACGAGCAGCTCATCCTTATCATTGAAGGCCAGATAGCCATGCATCATTGCACTGATGCCCAGCGCCGACAGATGGCGGATCACCACGCCGTACTGATCCAGTACATTTTTCTTCAGATCCGCATAGCATCCCTGCAGTCCTGTCCAGATGTCCTCCAGCGAGTAGGTCCACACGCCGTTCTCCAGCCGGCTCTGCCACTCCCAGACGCCGCTTGCCACCGGCGTATTATCCGTGGCAATCATCTCTGCTTTGATTCTGGTAGAGCCGAACTCAATGCCGACTACCGCCTTTCCCTCTTCGATTTCCTGTCTGATTTGTGTTTGATCCATTTGCTGCATCCCCTTCCGTTTCGTGGACTAATTTAGAACACACTAAAGGCATTCTAGCATATTCAGCATATACAATCCATTCATACACCGTTTTCTTTGGTTATTTCTTCCAAATATCCGCGATCCCAGAGCAGGATATTCAGCTTCTTCGCGCAGGTAACCGCCGGTCCGCTGAAATACCGGTTTGTCATTACTGCTCCGACCATGCAGTCATAAAATGCCTTTCCGGCATATGCCTCCTGCACCGCATGAACTCCCACGACGCTCTCATAACACTTGCACTGAACGGCATAGGTAATTCCGTCGCGCTCGCACAGAATATCAGCCCCGAAATCGCCGCTCCCCCGTGTAACCTCTACGCTCTGAAAACCGGCCTCGCACAGAAGATCCGCACAGTAAAACTCGAAATCATGCCCCTCCATCTCATCCATTTCCGGCGGCTTGGGCCGGCTGTGCCGATTCACCCAGCGAAGGGCCGCAAATACCAGAGCGCATCCCAGAAGGACAAGAACTGCCGGCAGTATATAATTCATAATCAGACTGCTATTCCTCTTCCTTTCCTGTGATTTTCCGCTCTGCCCAATGCACAATTCGCCTTGCGGCCGCCGTGCCGCGCTCCGGCAGCATAAATTCCGGAATCCGCACCTGCGGGGCCGCAAGCTCCGGATAATCCACTTCCTCGCGGCTGAACAGCGAGTGTCCCAGGACGGTCTGTCTCTGCTCCGGCGGATACAGCTCCGAAAAATCCAGCTCCGGTGCCAGCAGCTCCGGAGCATGCTCTCCCAGCATCAGCTCTCCAACCGGCCCCAGAGGCCTGCTCACATAGTAGTCCTCGTCCGTTTCCAGACAATAAGCTGCAAGCTGCGCCCTGTCCGCCGCCGCCTTATAAACGCTCCCCTGACTGCCGTCAAAGCCCATGCACTTGGCGCCGCAGTCGATATCAACGAATCTCTCGGAACGATAGATGCAATTATGTCCTGCCGGAAGTACATCTGCGAGGCTGTGTCCTGCCTGTCGATTTGTCTCCTGGTAGTAATAATCCGTAATCGTGTGCCCGCAGATCAACATGCTGTAGTTCTTCTCTCCCGTGTACCCCGCAAACGGGTCTTCCCGGGGCAGGAGCCTTCTCCAGACCGCGTCAATGCGTGCTCTTTGTCTCTGCCGCGGCGTTGCCTCCACATCATCAAAAAACGGGTAGGCGTGCGCGGCCATGAATCGTCTCCCATCCACAAGGATGTCGCAGGAAAACGGCAGTGCATACAGCCACTCACGAAGATCCAGCTGTTCCTCCTGCGGGAGGGAGAGATATGCCTCCCATGTCACCCATCCGTGGTTGGCATTCAGCCAGTTTTCTTCCGATTCTTCAACGTCCTTTCCCGACAGCCACTCCTCGATGGCAGATAAAAACATCAGTTCATGGTTGCCCATCAGGCAATGAACAAAATCATATTCCTCATCCAGACGTTTTACCGCCAGGATGGTTTCCATGGATTGCTCGCCCCAGTCACCGTAATCCCCCAGCAGATACAGGGAATCGCTTCCGTCATACCGAAAGCGGATTTTGTCCAGGAGCCTCTGAAATTCTTCGTATGCGCCGTGTATGTCGCTGATTGCATAAGTAGCCATGTCGGCATTATACCATGCGAATGCAGGAGCGCGCACTTCACAGAAAAAGAGCACAGACCCTTCGGTCTGTGCTCTTTCCTGCCAATACAGTTATTCTGCTATCAAAGCTTCGGGCCGGCAGCAACCAGTGCCTTTCCAGCCTCATTGCCCTCGTACTTTGCGAAGTTCTTGATGAATCTCTGTGCAAGATCCTCAGCCTTTGCATTCCACTCAGCAGCATCTGCATAGGTATCGCGAGGATCCAGAATTGCAGGATCTACGCCCGGAAGCTCTGTGGGAACCTCGAAATCGAAGAAAGGAATCTTCTTCGTGGGAGCCTTCAGAACATCACCGTTCAGGATTGCATCGATGATGCCGCGGGTATCCTTAATGGAGATACGCTTGCCGGTTCCGTTCCAGCCGGTATTCACAAGGTATGCCTTAGCGCCGCTCTTCTGCATCTTCTTAACCAGCTCCTCTGCATACTTGGTAGGATGCAGCTCAAGGAATGCCTGGCCGAAGCAAGCGGAGAAGGTAGGAGTAGGCTCGGTAATTCCGCGCTCGGTTCCTGCAAGCTTTGCTGTGAAGCCGGACAGGAAGTAATACTGTGTCTGCTCAGGAGTCAGAATGGAAACCGGAGGCAGAACGCCGAATGCATCTGCAGACAGGAAGATTACGTTGTCAGCAGCAGGGCCGGAGGATACGCCGTTTACCTTGGAAGCGATCTTCTCAATGTGGTTGATCGGATAAGATACACGAGTGTTCTCGGTAACGCTCTTGTCGTCGAAATCAATCTTGCCGGCCTCGTCTACGGTTACGTTCTCAAGAAGAGCATCTCTCTTGATTGCGTTGTAGATATCAGGCTCAGACTCCTTGTCAAGTCCGATAACCTTTGCATAGCAGCCGCCCTCAAGGTTGAATACGCCGTTGTCATCCCAGCCGTGCTCGTCATCGCCGATCAGAAGGCGCTTCGGATCAGTGGAAAGAGTGGTCTTGCCGGTTCCGGACAGACCAAAGAAGATTGCGGTGTGCTTGCCGTCCATATCCGTGTTGGCAGAGCAGTGCATGGAAGCCATGCCCTTAAGAGGAAGGTAGTAGTTCATCATGGAGAACATACCCTTCTTCATCTCGCCGCCGTACCAGGTGTTCAGGATTACCTGCTCCTTGGAGGTGATGTTGAAGGCAACGCAGGTCTCGGAATTCAGGCCAAGCTCTGCATAGTTCTCAACCTTTGCCTTGGAAGCGTTGTAAACGATGAAATCAGGCTCGAAGTTTGCAAGCTCCTCCTCAGTAGGACGAATGAACATGTTGGTTACAAAGTGAGCCTGCCATGCAACTTCAACGATGAAGCGAACGGCCATTCTCGTATCTGCATTTGCGCCGCAGAATGCATCAACAACGAACAGTCTCTTATCGGAGAGCTCCTTCTTGGCAAGATCCTTGACAGCAGCCCAGGTCTCCTGCGTCATCGGGTGGTTGTCGTTCTTGTACTCATCGGATGTCCACCATACGGTGTCCTTGGAATTCTCATCTACAACGATGTACTTGTCCTTAGGAGAACGGCCTGTGTATACGCCGGTAAATACATCAACTGCGCCCAGCTCGGTCTCCTTGCCAACCTCATAGCCTTCCAGATCTGCCTTGGTCTCTTCCTCGAACAGCTGCTCGTAGGACGGATTGTAGACGATCTCGGTTGTTCCGGTGATGCCATACTTTGTTAAATCTACGTTTGCCATAGTATCCTGAAACCTCCATATGAATCTCATACTGCTGCAACGACCCAAAGCACATCCGCAAACCGCTGGCAGGCAGGTTTTCTTCGGCTATGAAGCGTTACATACTGTTAATAAATTAACACTGGTACGGTTATACCACAAAAAAAATTCGCTCACAATGAAAAACGCTGAATTTTATGTGTTTTTTATCAACGCTTTATAAATTTCCCGCTTCGGAACCCCGCGGTCTTTTGCCACGCGTTTCATGGCCTCCTTGCGCTCAATCCCCTGGCTCTCATAGCAGGCCATGTGCTTCTCAATGCTCATAGCCGTCCACGCCGCCTCTTCTCTGCGCTTTTTCTCTTCCGGATCTGTCCCCGCCAGGATCAGAACATACTCCCCGCGCGGCTCATTGCTGTCATAAAATTCCAAAGCCTCTGCCAGCTGAAACGGTCTGGCCTCCTCGAATTTCTTGGTCAGCTCCCTGCACAGCACAATGCGTCGGTCCCCCGCTGCGGCATAAAGCTCCTTCAATGTCGCCTTCAGATGATGCGGCGCTTCGTAGAAAATCGTCGTCCGCTCCTCCTCCTTCAGCGTTTCCAGGACGTGTACGCGGTCTTTTTTATCGGTCGGAAGAAACCCCTCAAAGCAGAATCTTCTCGCCGGCATCCCGGACATGGTTAACGCTGTAATCAATGCACAGGCGCCGGGAAGTGAGGTTACCCGGATTCCCTGCTCGATGCACGCAGCCGCCAGTACCTCTCCGGGATCCGAAATTGCCGGTGTCCCCGCGTCCGTCACCACCGCAATGCTCTCTCCCCGGAGAAGATGTCCGATCAGCTCCTGCGCCTTTTCGTACTTGTTATGCTCGTGGTAGCTGGTCATCGGCTTATGAATGTCGTAGTGGTTCAGGAGCTTCAGCGTATTCCTGGTGTCCTCTGCTGCGATCAGATCGACCGTCCGGAGGGTGTCCAGCACGCGAAGCGTAATATCCTCCAGATTTCCGATCGGTGTGGCGCATAGATACAAAACTCCCGGTCCGCCGGCCGACATGCCCTTTTCCGATGTGCGCGTCTGCATTCTCCGTTTACCTTTCAAAAATATTGTCTGTTCCGTGCCATGCGAGGATCAGTACCCGTACAGATCCAGAATCTCCCGGGTGTACTGCCCCGGTGCCTCATATACAATCAGCGGCTTCTCCACGGTAATGCGGGGCCGCCCGCCGCGAACACAGTCCAGGAGGACCATGTTCGGTTCTCTGTCTGCAAACGGATACACCAGCCGCATGCGCTTGGGCTCCAGGCGGCAGGCACACAGCGTCACCATCAGCTCCGCCAGACGAAACGGCCGGTGGACCAGGTAAAAATGACCTCCGGGGCGCACCAGCTTCTGCGCCGCAGCCGCTACATCCTCCAGTCTGCAGCATACCTCATGCCGTGCAATTGCCATAGCATCATTGGGATTGCGCAGTCCGTGCTGACTGGTCATATACGGCGGATTGGAGGTAACAACATCAAAGGAAGCAGCTGCAAACAGAGCATCTGCTTCCCGGATATCCCCCGTCACGATATCAATCTTATTCTCCAGTCCGTTCAGCACCACACTCCGTCTGGCCATATCTGCGCTTTCGGGCTGAAGCTCCAGTCCTGTGAAATGAGCCGCTCCGGTCTTCGCACTCATCAGGAGCGGAAGGATTCCCGTACCGGTTCCCAGATCCAGCACCCGGTCACCCTCTGCCGCTCCTGCAAAGCCCGACAGCAGGACCGCATCCATCCCAAAGGAAAATCGTCCCGGATTCTGAATGATCTCCAGATGGCTTCTCTGGAGATCATCGATCCGTTCATTCGGTTTGAGCAGGCTTTTCTTCTCTTCTTCTGTCATTGCTGCCGGTTCTTCTTCTGTATCTGTGGCGTCTCCGGCTGCTGTCTGCATCCGGGCGCTCTCCTTCCGGACGTTCTCCGGATTCTCTGGGCTCTTTTCGTTCCTGCGGCCGGCGTTCCTGGCGGTTCCGCCCCTCCTGCTGCCCTCTTTGCCGGCGATCGCGCCGATCTCTCGGCCCGCGCTCCGATGTCTTTCCGTCACCCTCTGCGCGTTCCGTCTGAGCAGCGTTTTCCGCCTTCTCCTCTTTGGCCGGCTCCTTCTGCTCAGACCTTCCCGGCGCCGCCTCTCTCCGGCCGCCTCCCCTGGAGGAATTCCCGGAATTCTTCAGCTCCGTGCGGTTGATCTTGGGCTTGGCCTGTCCGCGTTTCCTGCGCCGGAGAATCGTAATCCCTTCCGCTGCGCATTCGTGAAGCTCTTTTTCGTCGTTCACTTCCACCAGAATCCGGACGGTCTGCTTCAGAATATTGACACCGGCCACTTCGCCCGTAAGCCCGTCTGCCGTTTCCACCTCGTCTCCGAGACGGGGGAGGTTTTTATTCAATGCCTCATAGGTCTCTTCTTCGTTCTTAAGGCAGCACATCAGTCTCCCGCAGGAGCCGGATATCTTTGTCGGATTCAGTGACAGATTCTGTTCCTTCGCCATCTTGATGGAAACCGGAACAAAATCCGCAAGATACGTGTGGCAGCAGAGCGGTCTTCCGCAGATGCCGTATCCGCCCAGTATCTTCGTCTCATCGCGCACGCCGATCTGACGCAGCTCGATTCTGGTGTGGAACACTCCCGCCAGATCCTTTACAAGATCCCGGAAATCCACGCGTCCGTCCGACGTAAAATAAAACAGAATCTTGCTGTTATCAAAGGTATACTCCGCGTCGATCAGCTTCATATCCAGATTATGCCGGCGGATCTTCTCAAAGCAGATGCGGTAAGCCTCTCTCTCCTTCTCCTTGTTCTCCGCCATGCGCCGCTCATCCGCCGCTGTTGCGATCCGGATGATCTTCTTGATCGGCGCTTTAAACCGTTTCTGGTGAATCTGCATCGGATCGCAGACGCTGGTCCCATACTCCTGTCCGCGCGCCGTCTCTACAATGACATGGGTTCCCCGCCGCACCGGCAGGTCACCTACGCCAAAATAATACGCCTTCCCTGCTGTCCGGAACCGCACACCGACCACAGCCGCAAGATCGTCCTCCTGCGGCGCAGGAAGCTCCGTTTCCTCCCGGGAATACTCCGCTTCCACAGAGACTTCCACGGTCTCTTCTTCCTCGATAATAACTTCTTTTACCTGCTCTTCCATGTACTGCACTTTCCGTAATGATTAAAGATCCATCCGCAGACGAGGTATCAATCGTACCTATTCAGAATTCATCCTTAAAATCGCTCGGCTCTGAATATCTGAAATCAGTGTTTCTTCAGAATCCGCCGGATTCCCAGCAGCAGAAGCTCCGTCGTCTGCGCTTCATTTTCCTTGCTCTGCACTCTCTTCTGTGCCGTATCAATTGCCTGCTGGATCTTCTCCAGGCTCTCATAGGGTAATTGTACCGCAATATTACTAATATACTGTATATGATCTTTAAAGATCAAGCGGCCTGCATCCTGCGTACTCTTCATGATCAGAACATCACGGTACCAGCTTCGGATAAAATCCAGAAAATCCTCCGTATGCTGCGGAAGCTCTTCCTTGCCTCCTCCGGCTGTTCTCTGAGAAAAAACAACGATTTGACGGCTCGTCTGACTCTCGAGCCGCTCCAGAAAGCGTGTTGTTTCCTGCAGGTAGTTTTCCAGCTCCTCCTCACAAAGTGCCATGCACCGCCCCGGATTTCCATGGGAAAGCTCTGCATAGAACTTTGCCTTCTGCTCCGGCTTTCCCTGCTGCTGCAGATACTCTGTCAGCGCTTCCTGGGAGGACGGATGCAGCGGAATGGTTACGCACCTGGACAGAACCGTCGGGAGAAACACCGAGAGGTTCTCTGCCAGAAGGAGAAATACCGCATACGCCGGCGGCTCCTCCAACGTTTTCAGAAGTGCATTCTGTGCCTGAATGTTCAGCCGGTCCGCCTCCGGGACAATGTATATCTTCCACGCTGCCTCATACGGCTTCACCGCCACATCTGCCTGAACAAATCTCGACAGCTGAACCCCCAGTGTTCTGGTTTTCGTGGTAACACCGGCACGCTCCGCCGTCACCATCATGACATCCGGATGGGATCCGCTCTGTATCTGAAGGCAGGCATGGCATTGTCCGCACGGCTCCAGAATCCCGCCTTGATCCTGCGGACTCTCGCATACCAACGCTGCAGCAAAAGAAAGAGCCAGCATTTTCTTGCCGGCTCCCTTCTCTCCGTGAATCAGATATGCCTGCGATACACGCCTGGTCCGAAGTGCATTCTGCAGGTGCTCCACCGCGAGTCTCTGCCCGATCACCCGGTCAAATCCGATTCCTGACATATTTTCTCCCAAATCTTTTCAACACAGCTCTCCAGATCTTCATTCACAAATCGTTCGCGAATCCCTGCCTGCGCGAGCTTCTCCTCGGAAAAGTCCGCTTCATCGGCCAGAAATCTCCGGCACAGCTCTTTATATCTCGGACGGGCTTCTCTTTTTTCACGGTCCAGTGCTCTCTGCAGCCGTTCCCCCGCTTCCAGCTCCACATACAGCGGCACAACGTTGTCCTTCCCGTAATAACTGCAGAAGGAGCAATACGATTCCAGCGTGCCGATGAGAAGATAGCTCCGGCTCGTCAGATCGATCTGTCCGTCATCCTCCGTGTAATAATGCCAGACGCCGGAGACCACCTTATAATCCCTCGATTCAATGATTCGCCCCTCTCTCCGGGCTCTTTCAAATTCCTCATCGGTCCGAAAATAATAGGTGACGCCATCCTTCTCGCCCGCCCGCATCGGCCGGGTAGTATAGGGGACGACCTCCTGCAGCAGAACGTCCCCGCTCTTTTCTGCCCGTTCCTTCAGGGCCCGGTAAATGGTATCCTTCCCGGATGCACTCTTGCCCATCAGGCAGTATATGACATGCCCATTGCTCACGGCTTACCACACCTCAATGAACCGGATCATATTGGTTTTGCCGGATACTCCCAAAGGAATTCCCGCCGTCAGCACAACCTTATCACCGGTTTTGACATAGCCCGCAAGCTTTGCCCGGTTGATGGCCGCCTCAAAGAGCAGATCCGCCGTCGGCTCCTGCTGGATAATGATCGGCTCCACGCCGAACAGCAGGTTCATCTGGCATGCCGTTTCCTTGTTGGGTGTGCAGGCGATGATCGGGCATACCGGCTTGTGTGCCGCCAGTCTCCTGGCGGTAAAGCCCGAAAGCGTAACCGTGATGATCGCATCGGCATTGATGTCCTCTCCGATGGTGCAGCAGGCATGTGAAATCGCGGTTGTCACGTCGCTGCGGTCCGTAATGCTGCGGGAATCCATGCGGGATGCGTAATCCACATCCTTTTCCGAACGCTCGGCAATCTTTGCCATGGTCTGCACAGCCTCCACGGGGTAAGCACCGTTTGCACTCTCTCCGGAAAGCATGATTGCCGTTGTTCCGTCATAAATGGCATTGGCAACATCCGTCGTCTCCGCTCTGGTCGGGCGGGGATTATGAATCATGGAATCCAGCATCTGGGTGGCCGTCACACATATTTTGCCTTCCTGCTCAGCGCGGCGGATCATGTGCTTCTGCAGGGACGGAACCTCCTCCAGCGGCACCTCTACGCCGAGGTCGCCGCGGGCGACCATGATGCCGTCTGCCTCCTCTAAAATCTCATCCAGATTCCGCACACCCTGCACGCTTTCGATCTTCGCGATGATCTTCATGCCGCTGTTGAACTGCTGCAGGATCTTGCGGATCTGACGAATGTCATCTGCCGTGCGGGTGAAGGACGCTGCAATGTAATCAAACCCGAGAACGCAGCCGAATTCGATGTCGCTCCGGTCCTGCTCGCTGATGAACGGCATCGACAGATCTGCCCCGGGAACATTGACGCCCTTGTGGTTGGATACCGGTCCGCCGTTGACAACGGTGCAGACAATGTCCGTATCCTTAACTGATTCCACGCGGAGCTCGATCAGACCGTCATCGATCAGGATGCTCCCGCCTTCCCGCACATCCTTCGGGAGGTCCTTATACGTAACCGACGCGATGGTTGCATCGCCGTCCAACTCTTTGGTCGTCAGCGTGAAGGTCTGACCGGCCTCCAGCATCACCTTGCCGCCCTTGAAATCCCGCAGACGGATTTCCGGTCCTTTGGTATCCAGAAGTGCGGCAACCGGGAGATTCTTCTCAATGCGGACCTTCTTGAGGCGTTCAAACTTGCGTGCCTGCTCGTCGTGCGTGCCATGCGAAAAATTAAAGCGCGCCACATTCATTCCGGCGTCGATCAGCTTGCTGATCATCTCCTCGCTCTCACTTGCCGGTCCCAATGTGCAGATAATTTTAGTCTTTCTCATATGTCTCTCCTCACTGATGCTGTTAGTCCAGTTCCGCTCCTGCCACGCTGTCTGTAAATGCGTCAAACGCTTCCTGATCCGCTGCAGACAATGCGCTGCGGATGGTCAGGGTTGTATCCAGAATCCTGCAGTTCTTCAATGTCTCCAGCTGCGCACGCATTGCCTTTGCCGTCACCGGCGCCCAGGTTCCGTTTTCTGCCAGAGCAAAAATACGCTTCTGAACCCCCAGTGCCTTCATATCCTCGATGAAACTGCCGATCGGCGGATACAGTCCTCCGTTGTAGGTCGGGCAGAACAGCACCACCTTCCTGCAGCGCCATACCTCGCCGATCAGATACGACACATCGGTCTTCGAGGCATCGTATACCACCACATGGCCGCCGGACTTCTCCTCCAGCGCTGCCGCAAAGCTCTCCGCCGCACTGGCTGTGTGTCCGTACAGCGAGCCGTACACCACCAGTGTGTCTTCTGTCTCCGGCTCATAGCTGCTCCACTTCTGATACTTGTCGAGAAACCACCCAAGATTCTCTCTCCAGATCGGTCCATGCAGCGGAAGAAGCGCGGCAATGTCGAGTCCTGCTGCCTTTTTCAGAACCGTCTGCACCTGCATGCCGTATTTACCGACTATGTTGGCATAGTAGCGGCGTGCCTCATCGAGATAATAATGCTCAAAGTCGTACTGATCGGCGAATATCCCGCCCTCGAGTGCACCAAAGGTACCGAAAGCATCCGCAGAAAACAGGGCCTTTGTCGCATCATCATAGGCGAGAAGCACCTCAGGCCAGTGCACCATGGGTGCTGCCACGAAATGGAAGGTGTGCTTTCCTGCTGCCAGTGTATCGCCTTCCTTTACGGTCTGTGTATGGGCGATGGTAAGCTCCGGGAAGAACTGTGCAATAAACTTAAAGGTCTGCGCGCTGGAAACAACGGTCGTTTCCGGATACTGCTGCAGCACTGTCTGCAGCAGAGCACAGTGGTCCGGCTCCATATGCAGAACCACCAGGTAATCCGGCTTCCTCTCTCCCAGAGCTGCATGCAGATTCTCCAGATACTGGTCTGCTATGCTGTTGTCTGCCGTATCGAACAATACCACTTTCTCATCCAGCACCGCGTAGCTGTTGTAGGAAACGCCCTTTTCCAGCGGAAACAGATTTTCAAACAATGCCAGCCGGCGGTCACTGCCGCCGATCCAGATGGTATCCTCTGCAACTTGTTTTATGTTTTTCATAGTCACCTCTTTCTGCTGCGTATCATTGCTGATCAGCATGCGCAGCTACTGCAGTACGATAAAGCTCTGCGGTCCAAGGGTAACCCTTGTCCCGTCGCAGGCTCCGCTGCCAATGGTAAAGAGCGCCTGTCTGCGGACTCCGGCATCTCCTGCCGGAAGCGCAAGCGATCGCTCCTCAGAGGACGGATTCACTCCCAGGATCAGACTGCCCCTGCGGTACAGGTACATCGGCTCCGTATCCTCTGCATAGATGGATTCAAACGGAGCATCCGCCTGCAGATCCGCAAGCGAATGGCGAAGCGCCAGAACGTCTTTTACCAGGTGATACAAAGAGCCGGCGTCTGCCTGCTGCGAAGCCACCGTCGGAGCGTCTGCCGCAGGATCCACCGGAAGATAAAGATCCTTCGGATCTGCTGCGGAAAAGCCCAGATTCCGGCTGTCGTCCCACTGCATCGGCGTGCGCGAACCTGTCCTTTCATACCCGCCTTCCTTCGTCGGAATTGAAAGGTAGCGCATGCCGATTTCATCGCCGTAATACACGAACGGAACGCCCGGCATCGTCAGCAGGAAGGCATAGGCAAGGCGCCGCTCTGTCTCATCCAGATTCAGCGACAGCCGGGGCGTATCATGATTGCAGGTGAGGAAGCAGATGTATCCGTCCTCCTTTGTGTTCTCATACATTCTCTCGTAGTCATTGAGAAAGCTCCGGATGGAGCCGCCGGAATCCTTTTTAAAATACGTATGGTCCTCCAGCCACGGTGCCTCCTTCCCGTCCGAAAAGGCGCCGTGCTGCACGGCATGATCATCGTAGTTTTTATAATCCCGCAGAAGGTACGAGCAGGGACGGCTCCAGCCATCCAGCATGAAGTCCATATGGAAGCCGGCCTTTAAGGACAGCTCCGGATTGCACCACTCTGACACCATGGCCGCCTCCGGGTACTCACAGTCCAGCATCCTGCGCACATCCTTCCATATCCGGCAGGTTCCGGTCTTGTGTTCATCATCGCCCTTGACCAGTGAATCCGCCATGTCCACCCGAAAGCCGTCGCAGCCAAGGTCCAGCCAGAAGCGCATAACATCCTTCATGGCCTCCTTGGTCGCAATGCACGCCGGTGCATTCGTCGGCAGCTGCCATTCCTCATTGGGATGCAAAAAGCCATAATTCAGCGCCGGCTGGCACTTGAAGAAGTTCAGCATATAGGCGCCGCTCCGCTGGGATTCACCGGCAACATACGGACGTCCCGCCATTCCGTTGAACACGTTCTCCGTCCAAACGTAGCGGTCGGAATACGCATTGCGCTCGGCCTTCTGGCTCTCAAGGAACCAGGGATGCTCCTCCGAGGTATGTCCGGGCACCAGATCCAGCAGTACATGCATGCCTCTTACGTGGGCCTCCTTAAATAAGCGGACCAGATCCTCGTTGGTTCCGTACCGCGGAGCCACCTTTTTGTAATCTCTCACATCATAACCGGCATCCTTAAACGGGGAGTCATAGCACGGATTGATCCACAGTGCATTGCAGCCCAGGTCCTTAATATAATCCAGCCGGGAAATAATACCGTTAAAATCTCCGATTCCGTCTCCGTTGGAATCACAGAATGACTGCGGATAAATCTCGTAGAACACCGCGCTCTTTAGCCATGCAGGCATCACACCCTCCATTCCGCAGGCCTTTCAGCCCGCCCATCACGTTCTCATCCGTATTCCGCAACTGCTATCGTCTATTGTCCACGATTTTCCGCAAAAGTGCCAGATAAACCTCTGTTAAAAAGCATCGCTGGCTGCAGTCCATTCGCCGACCGGGCGACAGGTCCTGTTACCTGCTGCCGCGCAGCATCACAAAGGCGCCGAAATTCCCTCTTCTCCCGGCGCTTGCCCGATGGCTGAAGAGCACCTCCGGATTGCACGCCGTACAGATGTCGGTTACATGAATATGCTCCGGCGTCACCCCCGCTTCCAGTAATGTGATCCGGCAGGCCTCCCACAGATTCAGCTGGAAATGCCCCGGATTCCCGCGGTAGAACAGCAATGCCTCCTCCCGTCCTGGGAATTCCCGGCGGAATTCTTCTGCCACATCCTCGCTGACCTCATAGTGGTCTGCACAGATGGACGGACCGATTCCGACCAGAATGTCCGCGGGATCCGATCCGAATTCCTCCTGCATCCGCCGCACAGTTGCCGCGCCGATCCGGCCGACCGTTCCTCTCCACCCGGAGTGACTGGCTCCCGCGGCCCGTTTCACCGGATCCACGAACAAGAGCGGCACGCAGTCCGCGTAAAAAGTGGCCAGCAGCAGTCCGGGCTCATTCGTTACGATTCCGTCAGCGCTTTTCCATTCAGAGGGACGCAGAACGCCCATTCCGGCATCCTCTGCGCCGACGCGGCGCACGTTGGTCTCGTGCACCTGATGCGAACAAACGCAGTGCTGCAGATCCGTTCCGAATGCGGCTGCTATGCGGGATAGATTCTCCAGCACGTTTTCCCGGCTGTCGCCCCGGCCGGTAGTCAGGTTCATGGAAGAAAACTGCTCCTTTGAAACGCCGCCCAGCCGGGTCGATACCATGTTCACAGCGATCCCGTCTTGCTCCAATGCAGGAAAATACAGGGACGGAAGCACGCTTCCGTCCCTGTTTGCAAATTCCCGCTCCTCCAGCTCTCTGGATGTATTTTTGCGGATTATTCTCATCATTTTATTCGTCTGCCAGCCTTGCAAGAAGTTCCTCCGTCTGTCCCTCAAAGCCGGGCTTTCCGAGAAGTGCAAACATGTTGTGCTTGTAAGATTCAACGCCGGGCTGATTGAACGGATTCACGCCCAGAAGGTATCCGGATACGCCGCACGCAAACTCAAAGAAATAAAACAGCTCGCCCAGATAGAACTCGGTCTGTTCCGGAATCTTCACCATCAGGTTCGGTACGCTGCCGTCGGTATGTGCCAGGATCGTGCCGTTCATTGCTGCCTGATTGGCAAAATTCATGGTCTTGCCTGCCAGGAAATTCAGTCCGTCCAGATTCTCTGCATCCGTTCCGATGACCACATCTGCCTTCGGCTTCTCCACATTCAGAACGGTCTCAAACATGATGCGTGCGCCGTCCTGAATGAACTGTCCCATCGAATGAAGGTCTGTGGTCAAATCCACGCTTGCAGGGAAGAGTCCTCTCTGATCCTTGCCCTCGGACTCGCCGTAGAGCTGCTTCCACCATTCGGAGGTGTAGTGCAGAGACGGCTCATAGTTGGCCAGAATCTCCACGGACTTGCCCTTGCGAAGGAAAATATTGCGGACCGCTGCATACTTCAGCGCGTCGTTGTCTGCGTAATCCGACTCCATCGCAAGACGTCTGCCCTCTGCAGCACCTGCCATCAGCTGGTCGAGATCCGCACCAGACACCGCAATCGGAAGAAGGCCGACCGCCGTAAGCACGGAAAAGCGTCCGCCGACGTCATCCGGAATGACAAAGCTCTCGTACCCTTCTGCATCCGCCAGTGTCTTCAACGCGCCGCGTGCCTTATCCGTGGTCGCATAAATTCTCTTTGCCGCGCCTTCCTTTCCGTATTTCTTCTCTGCAAGCTCGCGGAAAAGGCGGAATGCAATCGATGTCTCTGTCGTTGTGCCCGACTTAGAGATAACGTTGATGGAGAAATCCCGGTCCCCGATGACATCTACAAGATTGGACAGATAGGTTCCGCTGATGGAATTGCCTGCAAAGTAAATCTCCGGTGTCTTGCGGATTTCCTTTGAAACGGTGTTGTAAAAATTGTGACGAAGGAAATTAATGGCTGCACGGGCGCCCAGATAAGAGCCGCCGATGCCGAGCACCAGCAGAACATCCGAATCGCTCTTGATCTTCTCTGCTGCCGCCTTGATTCTGGAAAACTCATCCTTATCATAATCCACCGGGAGATTCACCCAGCCAAGGAAATCATTTCCAGCGCCTGTACCGGACACCAGAAGCTCCTTTGCTGCAAGAACCTGACTCTCGATGTTGGAAATTTCCTCCTCACGGACGAAACTCTTTGCCTTGGAATAATCAAATGTAACCTTTGCCATCGGGCAATACCTCCTTATGCTTGCTCCCCTGTACGACATGCCTTCTGCATGTCACTGTAAAGTTTAGCAGGGGGCATTTCTGAATGCAAGCCAAGCGATGGTTACTGTACAGACGCCAGCCACGACGGGTCCTGGCGGAGTTGTCCGGTCCTGGGACGCTACGCTGACTTCGTCAGCTACGAGATGGCCCGTTGGGCCACTCGGCAAAAGCGTGCTCCATCCTCGGACCTAGCGGTGCTAAGCTCGCAGAAGACGCTCGCAAGCACCGAGGCCTCGCAAGGCCCTGGACCCGGACATTCTCCGCCACCCTGTCGTTTGGCTGGCGAGTGTACTGTAACAACGACAGGGTGGCGTCTGCGCTGTGACTGACATATAATGGGAACTATTCAGCATCTGCCGCATTTACATTCACTTAAGAGAAAGAAGAGAATCTATCATGATCTATAAAACATCCGGAACCTGTTCCTCACGCATCGATTTGGATATTACGCCCGACCACATCATTCAGGATGTGATTTTCACCGGCGGCTGCAACGGCAACCTGCAGGGAGTTGCCCGCCTTGTAAAGGGAAGAAAGGCAGAAGAGGTGGCCGATCTTCTGGAGGGAACGACCTGCGGCTTCAAGAACACTTCATGTCCGGATCAGCTGGCAAAGGCCATCCGCTCCGCACTGTCACAGATGGAAGCATAATAACGGACACCGTTGAAAGCACAGGGAACCCTATAAATGAATAAACGAATTGTTCTGACCGGCGGAGGAACGGCTGGTCACTGTACTCCGAATCTGGCACTGATCCCTTACCTTCAGAAGGCCGGATATGAAATCGCCTATATCGGCTCCATTACCGGCATCGAGCGCAAGCTGATCGCGGACTATGACATTCCTTACGAGGCCATCGAAACCGGCAAGCTTCGCCGCTATTTTGACCCGAAGAATTTCACAGATCCTTTCCGCGTAATGAGAGGCTATCGTGAGGCGCACCATTTCCTGAAGGAGTTTGCCCCCCAGGTGGTTTTCTCAAAGGGCGGATATGTCGGCGTTCCCGTAGTCCACGCTGCGCACGCTCTGCACATTCCCTGCATTATCCACGAGTCGGATATGACGCCGGGACTTGCCAATAAGCTCTGTGTTCCGTTTGCTGCGAAGATTTGCTGCAATTTTCCGGAAACGCTGGAAACTCTGCCGGATGCGAAGGCGATCCTGACCGGAACGCCGATTCGGGACGAGCTGTTCCAGGGTGACCGCAGGAGAGGTCTGGATCTGTGCGGGTTTGATGAGAAAAAGCCGGTCCTCATGGTGGTGGGCGGCTCTCTGGGAGCAGCCTCCGTCAACAAGACCGTTCGAGACAATCTGGACGCCCTCCTGGAGCGGTTTCAGATTGTGCATCTGTGCGGCAAGGACAAGGTCGACAATCTGCTGCTGACCCGTCCCGGCTACCGGCAGTTTGAGTATGTGAAGGAGGACATGAAGGACCTGTATGCCATGGCTGATGTCGTCCTCTCACGGGCCGGCGCCAATGCAATCTGCGAGCTGCTGGCCCTCAAAAAGCCGAACCTTCTGGTTCCTCTTCCCACCGGCCGCGGAGATCAGAAGCTCAACGCAGCTTCCTTTGAGGCACAAGGCTACAGCATTGTTGTACAGGACGATGATCTTCCGGATGTCATTCTTTCCAAGCTGGATGAACTCATGGAGAATCGCGCGCAGTACATCGCCGCCATGGAGACAAGCTCCCAGAGCAGCTCAAGCGACCTCATCCTGTCACTAATCGAGCAGGCAGCAAAGGTTTAATCAGGCCATCAGGCCTTTTCGAGTGACAACGAGGAGAAATCCGCGTATGCGGTTTCTCCGAGGCGGGAGTGCGTATCGAAGATAGGCACTCCGAAAGGGAGCAAGGGCTATCGAGCCCTTGCGAGTGACTGTATCCTCCCGCGCAGCGGGAGGATTTCTTCCGGGGAGACCGACAGCGCGTCCACCCCGATCTCCAGCAAGAACTCCGTCATCTCCGGATCCGCTGCCATTTCACCGCATACACTGACAGTAATCCCATATTTATGCGCTGCCTCCGCCACCATTCGGAGCTGCCGCAGAACCGACGGATGATGCGGTGCAAAATAATCCGCAAGGCCTGGATTCAGACGATCCGCCGCGCAGGTATACTGTGTCAGGTCATTGGTTCCCACCGAGAAAAAATCCGACACCGCTGCCAGCTCCTCCGCACACAGTGCAGCCGCCGGCGTCTCAATAATCACACCCACAGGCAGATCTTCTCCATGCGGCACCTCCTGCCCGGCCAGCTCCTCTTCGCATTCCTTTATGATTTTCCTGCATTCCTCCACCTCCCAGACAGAGGTAATCATCGGAAGCATAATGGACAGATTCCCGTATACCGCTGCTCGCAGAAGCGCTCGAAGCTGCCGCTTGAAGAAATCCCTTCTTGCAAGGCACAGGCGTACACCGCGAAGTCCCAGTGCAGGATTTTCCTCCTTCTCCGGAAAGAGATCGTCCGATGCCTTGTCCGCACCCAGATCCCAGGTTCGAATGATGACCTGCTGGTGCGCAAACGCTTCCACTACGCGCCGGTACGTCTCATACTGTTCCTCCTCCGTCGGTTCTGCAAACGCATTCAGATACAGAAATTCCGACCGGAACAGGCCCACGCCCTCCGCCCAGTTCTCCCGTGCACGGTCCAGATCCTGAAGAACAGCAATGTTGGCCCGAATCGGCAGCTTTCTGCCGTTTTTCAGGACAAGCGGCTGTCCCTTCAGCGCCTCCAGCTGCTCTCTCTGACGGATGCGCAGCTCTTCCTCCTCTTCCATCGCACGGATAAACGCAGGCTCAGGATCCACATACACCGTATTCTCCTGCCCGTCCAGGACGGCTGTTTTTCCGTTCCACTCCTCCGACAGCTCCAGACAGCCGGACAGAAAAGGAATCCCCATCGACTTCGCCAGAATCGCGGCATGCGACAGACTTGCTACACGCTTTGTCAGAATCGCGCGGACAGATCCCTCCGGAAGCTGCAGAATTTCAGCCGCTGTCAGGCTCTGCGCCGCGAGAATGATCCCTCCCTCCGGCATTTTCTTTTCCGCTTCACCGCCCGCCGGCTCTGCAGACGCCGCCTCCGCATCCTCTGCCTCTGCAAGATTCTGCAGCAGCTCGGTTTTCAGATCTTCAATATCTGCACTTCGCTGGAAAAAATACGGATCCTCCGCCGCGTCGAAGCGGTGCCGAATTCCTTCCATACTGCTGCTGACCGCCTGCTCCGCCGAATTGCCGTTTTGCGTGATCAGCTCCTTGACGCGGGAGAGCAGCCCGTTATCATCGAGAATCTGCGCATAGAGACGGAAGATTTCTGCATACTCTTTTCCAGCCGCCGACACAGCCTGTCTGTACAGGGCCAGATGCTGCTCCTTGACCCTGGTCCTTGCGGCTTCAAAACGCCGCAGCTCCTCCTCCGGTGCCTTTGCCGG
The DNA here is from genome assembly GCA_963650385.1 of Clostridium sp. CAG:508. Taxonomy (GTDB): domain Bacteria; phylum Bacillota; class Clostridia; order Lachnospirales; family Lachnospiraceae; genus CAG-791. The sequence continues at coordinate 31,794 of CAVJLL010000012.1, forward strand.
CAGCTCCGGTCCGGACCACGCCTCTTTGTTCCTGTACCGGATGGTCCCAATGATAATGTCCTGAAAGCCAGCGGCTGCCTTTGCCGTGATCATACCAATAAGTTCCTCGCTTAAAAAAAGGACCTGCAGCGCTGCTGCAGGTCCCACCGTACAGTAATATTCCATCGGATGCGCCTATATGCGCATTCTATCTGTCAACTGCACCCGATCATTCAAGATGACCATTCAGGAAAAGCCGTCTCAGATTGTGTTCTCAGAACCAAGAACATCCTTAATCTTGTGTGCAACGATTGCCTTTACATTTGCACGGCCATCGGTCAGGTACTGACGAGGATCAAAGTGATCCGGATGCTCCTCGAAGTGCTGACGGATTCCCGCGGTCATGCCGAGGCGAAGATCGGAGTCGATGTTGATCTTGCATACTGCGCGCTTGGATGCCTCGCGGAGCTGATCCTCCGGAACACCGATTGCATCCACCAGCTTGCCGCCGTGCTCGTTGATAATCTTAACGTACTCCTGCGGTACAGAAGAGGAGCCGTGCAGAACGATCGGGAAGCCGGGAAGTCTCTTGGCAACCTCATCAAGGATGTCCAGACGCAGCTGCGGGTTCGTGCCGGGCTTGAACTTATAAGCGCCGTGAGAGGTTCCGATTGCGATGGCAAGGGAATCAACGCCGGTCTTCTCAACGAACTCCTCTACCTCTTCCGGATGTGTGTAGAAAGCCTTGTCCGCCTCTACCGATACAGCATCCTCCTGGCCTGCCAGAGTTCCGAGCTCAGCCTCTACAACGACGCCGTGCTCATGTGCGTACTCTGCAACCTTTCTGGATACCTCAATATTCTCCTGGAACGGATGTCCGGAATAATCAATCATAACGGAGGTGAAGCCGTTGTCAATGCAGTCCTTGCAGACATCGAAATCTGCGCCGTGATCCAGATGAAGAACGATCGGCAGCTCCGGATGAAGCTCAGCTGCTGCCTCAACAAGCTTTACAAGATATACGGAATTCGCGTACTTTCTCGCGCCCTGGGAAGCCTGCAGGATAACCGGGCTCTTCAGCTCAGCTGCTGCGTCCGTGATTCCCTGAACAATTTCCATGTTGTTGATGTTGAAAGCTCCGATTGCATATCCCCCATCATACGCTTTCTTGAAGAGTTCTGTGCTAGTTACGATCGGCATATCCAATACCACCTTTCCCTGAAATGAACTTTGTTTGATGAAAATCAACAATGTTACAAGGGGAATTATAGCGCACAACCTGTGAAATGGAAACAAGAAATCATCAGATGCCGGAACAGCTTATTGACTATGCACAAAGCACCGCTGTACAGGTGCCGGCCGGCGACGGGTTCTGACGGAGTTATCCGCTCCGGGGACATCTCGGGATTCTGTGTTCGGATCCAGCGGCGCTAAGGAAATGCAGCTGTTCGGACAACGAAAAAGCGACGGTGCTTGGGGGGCCGTCGCTTTTCGAGAAGTAAAACTTCTTAATGGGGTATAGCAAAAACTTATAATGTATTGGGGGGTTACGAGAAGTATAGTACCAGTTCCCCCGGTGTACAGCAATTCACTAAGTGCATGAATTTTACAAATCTGACACCCTGTTTTTGTGCGGGTTTACAATAGCCTTCGTCTTACGCGTTCTCAAACAGCGCATCGAACTCTTCTCCGCTGATTTTTTCCTTCTGAAGGAGGAGCCGCGCACTGGCATGAAGCACATCCTCATGCTTCATAATAATTGCCTTTGCATCTTCATAGCAGCGATCAATGATTGCCTTGACTTCCTTATCGATTTCACCGGCAACGTACTCACTGTTATGGGAGGTATGCCCCAGATCGTATCCCAGGAAGACATCCTCTTCCTCCTGCTGATAGTTGATCGTTCCGATTTTGGTGCTCATGCCGTATTTGGTCACCATGCTGCGCGCCGTAGCGGTAGCCTTCTGAATGTCATTGGACGCTCCCGTCGTAATGTCGTCCAGGATCAGCTCCTCGGCAATGCGTCCGCCGAAATCCACCATGATCTCATGCAGCATCTGTTTTCTGGTGGAGAACATCTCGTCCTGCGCAGGGAGCGGCATCGTGTATCCGGCCGCACCGACGCCGGTCGGAATGATCGACACGGTATAAACCGGTCCCACATCCTTCAGCTCATGGAAGAGAATGGCGTGCCCGCTCTCATGGTAGGCAGTAATCCGTTTTTCCCGATCCGATATGATGCGGCTCTTTTTCTCCGCGCCCAGTCCGACTTTAATGAAGGACGCCTGAATATCCGACTGGTTGATAAACTTTCTGTCCGAACGCGCTGCCCGGATTGCCGCCTCGTTCAAAAGGTTCTCCAGATCTGCGCCGGAGAAGCCGGCCGTCGTCTGTGCGATTTCCCGCAGGTTGACGTCATCTCCCAGCGGCTTCTTCCTCGCGTGTACTGCGAGGATGTCCTCTCTTCCGCGTACGTCCGGACGGGAAACCGTGATCTTGCGGTCAAAGCGTCCAGGCCGAAGAATTGCAGGATCCAGAACATCCGCGCGGTTGGTTGCCGCCATCACGATGATGCCTTCATTAACACCAAAGCCGTCCATCTCCACCAGGAGCTGGTTCAGCGTCTGTTCTCTCTCATCGTGACCGCCGCCGACACCGGTTCCGCGGCGTCTCGCCACCGCGTCAATTTCATCGATGAAGACGATGCACGGGCAGTTTCTCTTGGCCTCCTCGAACATGTCACGAACCCGGCTTGCGCCGACACCCACGAACATTTCCACGAAATCCGACCCCGAGATCGAATAAAACGGAACACCCGCTTCTCCTGCGATTGCCTTTGCCAGAAGCGTTTTGCCCGTACCGGGCGCGCCCTCCAGCAGTACGCCCTTGGGAATTCTGGCGCCGAGACTCGTGTATTTTTCCGGATTCTTCAGGAAATCCACAATCTCCTGAAGATCCTCCTTCTCCTCAGCAAGACCGGCCACATCATCAAATGTCACCCGATCCTTATCCCCGGCCAGCTGTGCCCGGCTCTTGCCGAAATTCATCATTCTGGCATTGGCGCCGCCGCCCATCTGCTGCGCACTCATCAGATAGAAGAACATCAGGCATACGGCCGCCACCAGGAGCATCGGCAGCACGCTGGTCAGAAACCAGTTCTCTCGGGGCACATCATCCACCACCGTCGTAATACCGGCTTCCCGTGCATAGCTCTCCGTTTTGGTCACATCCGTTGCGTACAGTGTCCGGCCGGTACCGTCCTTCAGGGTCACCACCGCATAACCAGTCGGCGTTTCCTGATTCGGGACAATCTCGACCGAAGCGACCTCTCCCGTCTGAACGTCCTGTTCAAATTCATCCTGCGTGTAGGGATTCTGCGGCTGTGAATACGTTCCCCGAAGGAACTGAATCATCACAAAAACCATCATGACAGCAATGATGCCCAGCACCATCCTGCCTCCCGAATAGCGATTTTCGTTATTATTCAACCTTTTGCCTCTTTACAGTTCAACAACTCCAATGTACGGAAGATTGCGATATTCCTGATCGTAATCCATTCCGTAGCCCACAACAAACTTGTCCGGAATGGTGAAGCCGGAATAATCCGCCTTCAGATCCACCACGCGGCGCTCCGGCTTGTCCAGAAGCGTGCAGTACTTGATGGAAGCGGCGCCCTTTTTCTTAAGAAAATCCCCGAGAAACTCCAGTGTTCTTCCGGAGTCTACGATATCCTCCACGATGATGACATCCAGTCCCTCGATGGATTCGTCCAGATCCTTGCGAATCCGCACCGTTCCGGTTGATTCCGTCGCTCCGCCGTAGCTGGATACCTGCATAAAATCAATGGATACCGGAACCGTGATGCGCTTTGCCAGCTCGCACATAAAAAAGCTCGCGCCCTTCAGAATGCCGACCATGCGGATCTTGCGGCCTGCATAGTCCTCGGAGATCTGCGCCGCCAGCTCGCGGATTCTCTTTTCCACTTCCTCTTCCGAAATCAGTTCAGAAATCTTTTCTGCCATGTTCTCCTCCCCGTTGTCAGCCGGTGCCTGCGCACGGCCTGACCGATTCGTGTAGCTCTCATTTTATTCCCTCCGCCCAGTCGTTTGTCCGCAGCACCGGACGGTCAGTTCCAGAATATTCTGCGTGGTGCTCTCCACCAGATAATTGTAGTTGACTCTTCCGCCGGGAATCCACAGAATCTGACTGCCGTCTGCCGGCAGAACGATCCTGCTGCGCATCGGCGCCGGAATCTGCATATCAATCATGATCCGGGTCAGCTTCTTGCTCTTCTCCGGCTCAAGCGTAATCCGATCCCCTGTCTGACGTGTTCGAAAACTGAGCAGCTCCGCCATTTTATCATAGTCAAACCATTTCGTATACGGGCCCTTCGGAATGTCTTCCGCCCTGCCGTTATACGGAAAAACACGGACCGAATAGTCCTCTTTATTCTGCGGACAACATCGTTCCAGTTCCGTCCACCTCAGCTCCGTCCCGGCTTCCTTCTGCACAACTCGGAGCCGGTCGTATTCCCTGCAGGCAGTAAGCCCGCCCGGCAGGCAGATGCTGCAGCTCCCGTTCGCGGCAAGGAGCTTCTGCAGCTCCTCAACATGTGCAAAGGAAATATCCCGAAGTCCCCCCATCGCTTCTGCAAGAATTGCATAAAGGACCCGGCGCTGAAGATACGGCTCCACACGCTGCAGACCGGCTGCGCTGTAGACCGGCGCATCGTCCTGTATCCGGCAGCTGACCCTTGTCCGGTCTGTCAGATTCTGCAGAAAGTTTTCCGCCTCCTGCAGATCCCTGGCTGTCCGGCACAGATGCCGGGTTGTCCCCGGATTCACGCTGTCATTCAGCTCCGGAAGAATGTGTCCTCTGACATAATTTCTGGTATACACATCCTCGGCATTCGTTTCATCCGTACACCAGCTCTGTCCTGTCCCCCGAAGATATTCCTCAATCTCTTCCCGCGTACAGTCGATCAGCGGCCGGATAAAAGTGACGTTTTCCTTTGTGCTGACCGGGCGAATGCCGGAAAGTCCCGCCAGAGATGTACCTCTGCACAGATTCATCAGCACCGTCTCCGCGCAATCCTCCTGATGATGTGCTACGGCGATTTTCGGATAGGCTCTCCCTTCCTGCTGCTGTTCCCAGAGCTTTGCCTCTCGGCAGAAGCTCTCACAGCGAATATCTCTGCCGGTCTCCTCGATGCTCCTGCCTCTCTTTGCCGCCTCGGACCACACATCTGCATGATATACGTGGAGCGGAACGTCAAGGCTTCGGCAGAGCTGCCGCACAAATTCCTCATCTGCATCCGCCGCCGCCCGCAGGCCGTGATGGATGTGAACAGCGCGGATTTCCGTCTTAAACCGCTCCTCCAGCCTCTTCAGCACCAGGAGCAGACAAACGGAATCCGCGCCTCCCGAAACCCCTGCGATCACTCGATCGCCCGGAATCAGCATATGAAATTGAACAATGTCCTTCGCGACCTTCTGCTCCAGCTTCATTCCTGTGTACCGGCTGTCCCCTCGTCAGTGCCCGCCTGCACATTCCCTTCTGTCGGATTTACAGCCTCCCATGCAGCAGAATTCTCCGTCTGGTCCTCGGCCGACTGTGCAGTGCCCTCTGTCTGGCTCTGTGTTTCCGGCACGCTTCCCTCGGTCGGACTCACTGCCTCCTGTGCGCTCTCTTCCGGCTGAACTGCCGATGCATTTTCCTCGTCCTGGCCTTCGCTTGCCTGCGCAGTGCCGTCTGCCGGTGAGGTGCTGCCGGACGCAGCAGTGCCCGAGCTGCCAGCCGCTTCACTTCCGGAGCTGCGGAAAAGGATCTCGCCTTTTTTTACCAGTCCCAGCTTCTCTCTGGCGACCTTCTCCACATATTCATCCGTCTTGGTATATTTGGCATATTCCTCCAGCTCTTCCGCACGCTTTTCCTCGGCGGCAATCTGTTCTTCCAATGATTCCTTCTGCGCCGTATATTCCCGGAGCTGTGTCCGAAGCTTCCATCCTCTGGGCACGATCAAGCCCAGAACAATTGCCGCCACGGTCCCTGCCAGGACCAGGCTGAATCGGTTCTGTGCCTTCTTGCGGTATACAATTCTTCGTCTCGCCTTTGCCATGCCCTAAGTATACTCTCATCCGGCTGCATTTGTGAATGCCCGGCGCTCTGCGGTCACAGGAACCGGAACAGATCTCCTGCGTCATCCTTGCGCACTGTTTCCTGCACTGCCAGAACCTCTGCCTTTACCTCCTTGTCGCCGAAGGAAATGGCGATCACATCCCCCGGCTTCACCTCCGCGCTGGCTCTGGCCGTTTTGCCGTTCAATGTAACGCGCCCATTGTCACAGGCTTCATTTGCTACCGTTCTCCGTTTAATCAGTCGGGATACCTTCAGATATTTATCAAGCCGCATTTTTATTCTTTCCGCTCCTGCCGCTGCAGCGCCGTCAATAAAAAACGCCCGGAGAATCGCTTCTCCGGACATTTTGCTGCACTCTTATCTGCACTGATACCGGATTGCTGCGCGCACTGCGCTCCCGCAATCCTTAAGATACGCAGATTATTCGTTCACTGCATCCTTCAGAGCCTTGCCGGCCTTGAACTTAGGAGCCTTGGAAGCCTCGATCTTCATGGTCTCTCCGGTATGAGGATTGCGGCCCTCTCTTGCTGCTCTGCTGGAAACCTCGAAGGTACCGAATCCAACGATCTGAACCTTCTCATCCTTCTTAAGCTGCTCGGTAATGGTATCTACAAAAGCCTTTACTGCGCTCTCAGCATCCTTTTTGGAAAGTCCTGCTGCATCAGCAATAGCAGCCACCAGCTCTGTCTTGTTCATTTAGAAATTCCTCCTACATACATTTACGGGTCTTGCCCTGTGTCATTTATACTAGACTATATATACGTGCTTTGGTTTTCTTTGTCAAGAAATCCGCGTATTTTCAGCGTTTTTCCACCGTTTCGGCGTTCCCCGCCGCCCCCGGCGTCCCCGGTTCCAGATGATTCAAGAGCCACTCCGCAGTATTGTGCGACGGATGGCGAAGGACCTCCTCCAGCATGCTCTGAAGAATCTGACCCATCTGCTGCCCCGGCCGGATTCCCGTTTCCATCAAATCCTTGCCGCCGACTGCAAGATCACGAATGCAAAGGCAGTCGCCCGCCTCCAGGATCTCCTGATAGGTTTTCTCCCACGCATCAATTCTGGCCAGCTTTTCCGCGCGCTGGTAATCCGACTGCGCAGCGACATCTGCGCGCTTCACCTCCAGCAGCAGCGGAAAAAGCTCTGTTCCGAGCTCCGCAACATTTCTGCGGACTCTGGCCTTTGTGTCGCCGAGCTGCCGGTCATGCCAGGCAACCAGCGCGGTCACCTTTTTCCGCGTATCGTTGTCGTATTTCAGGCGGCGCAAAATGCTGTCCGCCATCTCAGCACTTGCAGGTACATGCCCGTGGAAATGGTCGATCCCGTTTTCATCCGTTGTTTTTACCCGCGGCTTCCCGACATCGTGCAGCAGCATGGTCAGCCGGAGGATACGGTCTCTGCGCACCGCCATGACAGAATGCAGAATATGCCCGCCGACCGTATAGCAATGGTGCGGATTGTTCTGCACGCACTCCATACACTTCGACAGCTCTGGGAGAAAAATGTCCAGCAGCCCCAGCTGATAGGACTCCGTCAGCTTTTCCGGATGCTCCGAAACCACAAGCTTTTCCAGCTCTGTCCGTATCCGCTCCGCACTGACCAGCCGCAGATTGCCTGCCAGCTGCCGAATGGCTGCCGCCGTATTGTCCTCAATCGCAGCGTTCAGCTGTGCCGCAAACCGGACTGCCCGCATCATTCGGAGAGCATCCTCCGTAAAGCGCTGCCGGGGATCCCCCACCGCACGGATGATGCCGTGCTGCAGATCGCTCTCTCCGTCGAATTCATCCACCAGGCCCTTCTCCGGACAATAGGCCATGGCATTGATGGTGAAGTCGCGGCGCTTCAGATCCTCGAGAAGGCTCGGCGTAAAGGTTACGCTGGTGGGATGCCTTCCATCTGCATAGTCCCCGTCCACACGGTAGGTCGTGACCTCGTAGGCATCCTTCCCGACCATTACAGTGACTGTTCCGTGCTGAATGCCGGTATCCACCGTCCGGCGAAATACCCTTTTAACCTCTTCCGGCCTTGCAGACGTCGTGATATCCCAGTCATCCGGGACGCGATGAAGGAGGCTGTCACGTACACAGCCTCCCACCACATATGCTTCATAGCCAGCCTCCCGCAGGTTCTGCAGCACCCAGGCTGCTCCCTCCGGGATTTCCAATTGCATTGTCATTCTTACCTCTATGGCGCTGCTTTGCCGTTTGGAAGGAAATGTCGTCCGGCGTTTCTTAATACGCCTTGCCCCAATACACCATCTTCGTCGCCGGCTTTCCGCAGCAGACACAGGTCGCTGCAATGTTCTCCTGCTCGAAGGGAATGCACCGGCTGGTAACACCGTATTTTTCCTTGATGGCATCCTCGCAGGCGCGGTCGCCGCACCACATGGCCTTTACAAAGCCGGTCTTCTCCTCAAAGGTCGTACGAAGCTCATCCTCGTCGTGTGCAGTATAGGTCTTGCTGTCCATCAGCGCCTTTGCACGATCATACATATCCTTCTGGATTATAGGCAGAAGCTCTCCGATCTTCTCTGCGAGCTCGTCGATGCGGACCTCCATCTTCTCAGATGTATCGCGCCGTACCACAACGCACACGCCGTTTTCAATATCTCTGGGACCAATCTCCACACGAAGCGGAATGCCGCGCATTTCCTGCTCCGAGAACTTGAATCCCGGACTCTTATCCGAATCATCCACCTTCACGCGGAAATTGGACAGCATATCCCGCAGCTCATATGCCTTGTCCAGCACGCCTTCTTTGCGCTGCTGAATCGGGATAATGCAGACCTGAACCGGTGCAATCTTCGGAGGAATAACCAGGCCGCGGTTGTCGCCGTGCACCATGATCATGGCTCCGATCACGCGGGTGGTCATACCCCAGGATGTCTGCCAGACGTGCTTGAGCTTATTGTCCTTGTCCGTGAAGGTGATGTCATAGGCCTCTGCGAACTTCTGCCCGAAGAAATGGCTGGTACCGGACTGCAGGGCACGGCCGTCATGCATCAGTGCCTCAATGGTGTATGTGGAATCCGCGCCGGCAAATTTCTCTTTTTCTGTTTTCCTGCCCTTGATGGTCGGAATGGCCATATCCTCTGCAAGGAAATCGGCATACACGTTCAGCATCTGCTGGGTCCGCTCCTCCGCTTCCTCCTTTGTTGCGTGGATGGTATGTCCTTCCTGCCAGAGGAACTCGCGGGACCGGAGAAACGGCCGTGTTTCCTTCTCCCAGCGCACGACAGAGCACCACTGGTTGTACAGACGCGGAAGGTCGCGGTAGGAATGCACATCATCCTTATAGAAATCAGAGAACACGGTCTCCGATGTAGGTCTTACGCACAGGCGCTCCGTCAGCGGCTCCGTTCCGCCCGCCGTTACCCAGGCCACCTCCGGCGCGAATCCGTTCACGAGCTCGCTTTCCTTTGCCAGAAGGCTCTCCGGAATTAGCATCGGCATATATACATTCTGAACACCGGTTGCCTTAAAACGGCGGTCGAGGTGATCACGAATTGCCTCCCAAAGCGCATAGCCGGCCGGCTTGAAGATGGTGAAACCCTTGATGTGTGAATATCCGATCAGCTCTGCCTTTGTGCATACATCGGTGTACCACTGGGTGAAGTCCTCGTCCATTGAGGTGATTTCAGCGACCAGCTTCTTTTGATCTGCCATGGTATTCTCCTTTGTCTGTTACAGGTTTTTTACGATTGTACTAGTTCCGTCCGGCTGCGGGTTTCTCATCGGAAGTCAGACAGAACATTGTCACCGTCCCGGTGGTCAGCAATGTTCCCTTCTCGTCCGTTACCGTTACATCCACAACCGATGCCGTTTTCCCCCGGCGCACCAGATGTGCATCTGCCGTAATTCTTCCGGCCGTCGTATTGCGCAGATAGTTGACGTTCGCATTCAGCGTCACATACTCGCGTCCGTCCGTCCGCGCCGCCGCTCCCGCCGTGGTATCAATCAGGGTAAACAGCAGCCCGCCGTGCGCCATGCCGTACGGGTTCGCCAGCTCCGGCCGCATATCCACATACAAAACCGCATGATCCGCCTCGATGCAGTCCACCACGATTCCGTTGTGGCCTATATACGGTATCTTCTGCATAAACTGATACAGCCATTCATAATCCATTGTTTTGCCCTCAGCCTCGTGGATTCAGAAATTTGCAAAGCTCTCTTTGGTTCCCAGCCCGAGGCGGTTCATCGCCGAGAAAATGGCACGGACAGACGCCCGGGTGATATTGGAGCTCACGCCGACGCCGTAGGTTACCTTTCCGCTGCTGCAGTCCATCAGGTGAATGTATGCTGCTGCCTGTGAGTCAGAGCCGGATTTCAGCGCATGCTCCTCATAATCAAGGATGCGCATGCTGTAGCCAAAGCTCTCATGCATGCCGCGAAGAACTGCATCCAGCGGTCCGTTTCCGACCGCGGTCAGATTCTTCTCCGTGCCGCAGTCCGTGAAGCCCACGGTTACCTGCGTGTCGAATTTCGTCTTCTTCTCGCCGCCGAGCTCCACTACCTGAAGGTAGCGGAAATGCAGCGGCTCCTTGCGGTCCAGATACTCCGCACGGAACATGTCCATGATTTCTTCCGGCGGTACCTCGCCCTCTTTTTCGCTGATGGACTGCACCACGTCCGCGAACTCGCGCTGCATGGCCTTGGGCAGCTTGAAGCCAAAGTAGGAATCCATGACAAAGGCCACGCCGCCCTTTCCGGACTGTGAGTTAATCCGCACAATCGGCTCATATCTGCGCCCAATGTCGGCAGGATCAATGGTAAGATACGGCACCTGCCAGATCTTGGAATTGCGCTCCCGCATGGCCGTCACACCCTTGTTGATTGCATCCTGATGTGATCCGGAGAATGCGGTAAACACCAGCTTGCCTGCATAGGGATGGCGCGGATCCACCTTCATCTTGGTCACACGCTCGCATACCTCAATGATCTCGTTGACATCCTCCAGGTGCAGCTCCGGTTCGATTCCCTGGGAGAACATGTTGTATGCAACATTCAGGATATCCACGTTGCCGGTCCGCTCTCCATTTCCGAGCAGTGTTCCTTCTACGCGCTGTGCACCGGCAAGGAGCGCGAGCTCCGTAGCTGCCACGCCTTCACCGCGGTCGTTGTGCGGATGCACGCTGAGGATGATGGTGTCACGGTCCTTAAAATTACGGCTGCAGTATTCAATCTGATCCGCATAGACATTGGGTGTTGTCATCTCCACGGTCGACGGCAGATTAAAGATAATCGGATTCTCCCGGGTGGGCTTCCAGACGTCCTGCACAGCGGTGCAGACCTCTACCGCATAATCCATCTCCGTTCCGGTAAAGCTCTCCGGAGAGTACTCCAGGGTGATCTTCCCCGGGAAATTCTCTGCAAGCTCCTTGACCCACTCCGTGCCCTGCACAGCAATCGCCTTGATCTCCTCGCGGTTCTTGCCGAATACCACATCCCGCTGCAGCGTTGATGTGGAATTGTAAATATGCACGATCGCCTGCCGGCAGCCCCGAATGCACTCAAACGTGCGCTCAATCTGCTCCCTGCGGCACTGGGACAGCACCTGAATCCGCACGTCGTCCGGAATCAGATCCTCCTCAATAAGCTTACGAATAAAATCGAATTCGATCTGGCTGGCTGCAGGAAAGCCCACCTCTACCTCTTTGAAGCCGAGCTTCATCAGCAGCTTCCACATCTCCAGCTTCTCGGAGACCACCATCGGATCCACAAGGGCCTGATTGCCGTCCCGCAGATCCACGCTCACCCAGATGGGGGCTTTCTGGATTTCCTTATTCGGCCATTCCCTCTCCGGGTAATGCAGTACCGGAACTCTCTGATATCGTTCTACGTTTTTCATGTTCACCTCTCTATGATGCAGCCTGTCTGCCGGTTTTATCGCGGATCCTTGTGATAGCAAAAACCTGCCCGGATACAGCCGGGCAGGTCATCGCTTTTCTTACCATTTATTCGCCAAGTCCGCTCTCAATGATCGACACCAAAGAGGCAAGTGCCTCCTTTTCATCCGGACCATCGCAGATAAGCTCGATTTCATCGCCTGATTTCACGCATGCACCAAGTACCGAAAGAACACTTTTTGCATTCGCGGTTGTATCTTTAAACTGGAACGTGATCAATGACTTGAAGTCCATTGCACTCTTGCATAGGATACCCGCCGGACGTAGGTGCAGCCCTGTCGGATTTTTAATAACAACTTTCTGACTAACCATTTCCGTTTCCTCACCCAAAGGTATGATAACCTTCCGGCCCGTTCCAATCGGTCCGGAACGCTCCCGTTATGATAGCAGATGCAGGCACCTGTTTTCAAGCCATCGTCTTCTCAATAAATTCTGCCAGATCTTCTGCCTTCTTCTGCAGAACCTCCTGATCCTCGCCCTCGATCATAACCCGGACCAGAGGCTCTGTTCCGGACGGCCGTATCAGAACTCTTCCCTTTCCGTCAAACTCCCGCTCCAGCGCCTCAATGCGGCTGACCACCTCCGGGAAGTCCCGGTAGTGCTCCTTCTTGGTATTGTCCACTCTGGCATTCACGAGTGCCTGCGGATACTTCTTCATGATTCCTGCCAGCTCGGAAAGCGGCTCTCCCGTCTCCTTCATCACACGCAGCAGGTGCAGGCAGGACAGGAGGCCGTCTCCTGTTGTGTTCTCATCCAGGAAAATAATGTGGCCCGACTGCTCTCCGCCGAGGTTGGAATGGATTTCGCGCATTCTCTCCAGCACATAGCGGTCTCCCACCTTCGTGCGCTCGATCTGAATGCCCTGCTCCTGCCCCATGATGAAGAAGCCGAGATTGCTCATGACCGTTGCAACAATGGTGTCGCCCTTCAGCGCGCCCTTCTTCTTCATGAAGCTTCCGATGATGGCCATAATCTTATCGCCGTCCACCATCTCGCCCTTCTCGTCGACAGCAAGGAACCGGTCTGCATCGCCGTCAAAGGCCGCCCCGAGCGCCGCGCCTTCCTTCAGGACCACCTCCCGCAGCTCTTCCATGTGCGTGGAGCCGCACTTGCGGTTGATGTTGACGCCGTCCGGATCATTGTGAATCGGGATCACCTGCGCACCGAGCTTGCGGAGTGCCGCTACATTCGACAGATACGACGCCCCTTCTGCCGTATCAACAACGATCTTCATCCCGGAAAGATCCACCGGAACCATCTCTGCTGCATGGTCGGAATATTCATGCCAGGCATCCATACGGTATTCGATGTGTCCCACAGCCTCGCCTGTCGGGAATTCGATGTCCGCCATATTGCCGGCAATCTGCGCCTCGATTTCATCCTCTACAGCATCCGGAAGCTTGAACCCGTTTCCGTCAAAAAACTTGATTCCGTTGAACTCCATCGGATTGTGTGAGGCCGAGATAACAACACCGGCATCTGCATGGTGCACTCTCACCAGATAGGCCACTGCCGGTGTCGGGAGAACACCGAGATAAACCACATTTGCTCCCACAGAGCAGGCTCCTGCCATCAGTGCATTCGCCAGCATATCGCCGGACCGCCTCGTATCGCACCCAACCATGAGGAGCGGCTTTTTGCCTCCGTTGTCCTTGGACAGCACATAGGCTCCCGCCTGTCCCAGCTGCATTGCCAGCGGAGCAGTAAGCTCCTTGTTCGCCACGCCGCGCACGCCATCGGTTCCGAACATTCTGCTCATGTTTCTTTATTCTCTCCTTTGTCTCTGATGATACAGGGATCGCTGCGCTCGCTGCGCCTTTGCAGTCCCGTTTTTCCTAATTGTCCGTATCCGCTGCACTCACTCTGCTGTATGCAGCCAGCTCGGTAAGTTCAATCTCAGCCGTAACCGTATTATTGACGGTAACGCCGTCCGGCACAGTCAGGGCAACCGCAGCCGTATAATGGCCGCTGACACTGCTGTCAGACGATACAAGACTTCCCACATCGATGGCCGGCGAAAGATCCGACACCTTGATGGCATCCACGACCGATGTCAGCCCCGTTATACTCACGCCGAAGTTGGCAGGGGTGCTGTCCTCCGTCACGGTTTTCTTCCCGTCGCTGACCGACACGAGCCTGGCTCGATAGCCGTCCGGGACATTTTCCAGAGAAACATCGGTCAGACCGATGTTGATCTCCGAAGTCTCCGCCGCCTCAATTCCTACCGTGATGTTCACCGTGCCGTCAAATTTCGAATCTGCCAGAGATACTCCATCCGGCAGGTAATCCTTTATATTGACCGTCCCCTGATAGCTGGAGGTGCACCCTGTCACATCCACCGCCGATGCCGGAATCGTGATCTTGTCGATATCCGCCAAAATAGAGCTTCGTCCCGCCAGCTTCACGGTCTCCGGGTCTGCCGTCACCACGCCGTTTCGAAGATACCCTTCCGCCGGAGTTCCGCTGACACTCACCTCCACCGGCACCGTTTTAAGCGGCAGAATGGTAACATTTACCTTCACGGTTGTGATATTCATGGTCAGCTTCGAGGCATCCACGGTGTCTCCGTTGGCATCCACCAGCTTCACATCCGCATACGTGGTAATGCTGCTGGTAGCACCGGAAACATCGACCGTTGCCTTTGCGCCTACAATGCTCGACACAATGGACTCCGGTCCGGATACCCGGATCTGGTTCTGCTCCGGCGCCATGCTGTCCAGCTCATACCCGCTGGCTACACTGCCGCTGGTTTCTGTCTGCAGCGCAAAGGAATCCGTCAGCTTCGGCTCAATGGAGAGCATGACATTGTCCAGACTTCCGTCAATTTCCTCAATTTCACTGTTATAACGGTTGGAGTAATACTTGATCTCAACCGTATTCAGGCTCGTGAGGTTCTCCACATCTGCGGTAGCCACAATGTCATCCCTGGTCAGATCCTCAATGATGGACCGCCTCGCCCGGATGGTCACCACCGGCACTACATCCGTGTTGTCCAGCACCGAGTACACCTCTCCCTGGTCCGTGATCAGGGACGTGTGCAGGAGCTTCACCGATACATTGGTGATGCGCTTTGTCTGCACCGGATCGTTGACATTATTAACCAGCAGCCAAAGAATGGCTGCCAGAACCAGGGCGAGAATCTTCGTCCCGAGATTATTCAGAATGTGCGGCCGATTATTTGTCTCCTTCATTCTGGCCTTTATCCTTTCGGGCAGCAAGAAGCCCCTTTCGCTCATTTAAATCCTTATCCTGCAGCTTGATCAGGCGGGCCCGCAGCTCGTCTGCATTGACATCCCGGTCCAGTACCCCGCGGTAGGCAATGCTGATCTTGCCGGTTTCCTCCGACACGATAATTGTCAGCGAATCCGTCACCTCTGATATGCCGACCGCAGCCCGGTGTCTCGTACCAAGGTCCTTGTCCAGCTTATTCTCAGAGAGCGGCAGATAGCAGGTTGCCGCCGTCACACGGTCTCCGGCGATCAGTACTGCACCGTCGTGCAGCGGCGTGTTCTTCTCGAATATGTTGATCAGCAGCTGGCTCGTTACGTACGCGTCCAGCGTAATGCCGGTCCTCTCCCACTCCCGCATCGGGGTATTCTGACGGATCACGATCAGAGCTCCGGTCTTCACCTTCGCCATGGCCACACAGGCACGCACAATTTCCGAAATGGTCTTATCCGAAAACAGTCCGTCGCCGTCCCGTGAGCTGTCACGGAACAGTGCCGTCAGCGGGTTCTTCTGTCCAAGCTCCTCCATTGCCGTCCGCAGCTCCGGCTGCAGAATAACAATGAACGCCGTCACCGCAATGCTCGCAACGTTCTGAACAATCCAGAGAATGGTGGTCATATTGAACAGCGCCGCCAGCAGAATGAACACCGCAATGAACACACCGCCCCGCAGCAGGGAATAAGCCCTGGTGTTCCGCAGCCACTGAATGATGTGGTACAGCAAAAAGGCAATGATCAGGATCTCCACCACATCGGTCCATCCCACTGTAGGAATATGCAGCGCCTCTATGTAATTGAAGAAAATAGTCTGCAGGGTCTGCATTGCTTTATAATCCACTCTGTCTTCTGCACCTGTCTCTGTAACGGTTTCGCTGCGTCATCAGAATTCTTCCCGGAATTCATCGACATCCCCCTGCGGGGGAAGCTCTTCATAAGCAGACTCGCTGTACATATCCTCCTGCGGATAAGAATCTGCCCACTCCTGCCCCTGCGGCACATAATCATCCTGCCGTCCGGGCCTGTATGCCTCCTGACGGCTTCCGGAGCCGCGTCTGGAGTTGATGGTTTTTACGGTTCTCCTCGGCACAGAAAATGCATTCTTGGGAATGGCTTTTACATAATAATAGTAATCGTCATCCTCAAACTGCGTGTTCTCCACACGGGTGTAATCCAGATTAAAAAAGAGGAACGTCAGAACCATGCCCACGGCAAAGCCTGCAATGACTCCGAGAAATACCAAAGCGGCATTCGTCTGTGTGCTGCCGTTCATCGCACCGATCAATATGATCAGCAGCTGCAGCACCGATCCGACGCCGGAAGCAATGATCCAGCTGTTGCGCACAGGAAGCCGCCGAATGGCATACACCGCAGCGGCGGCCACTGCAACCGCGATGACAGTCACCAGCATTCCCTTATCCTGCATGATGCCGTCCATAAGGAACTGCAGACGCGTCACGATGCTGTCGGTGTCCGTTCCCGTGCTGCTGATGGCTGTCTCATTCTGATGCACAAAGCGAATGTAGCTGTCTGCAATGACACCCACGGCCACGGTCACGCCGCTGGCCGGCGAATACATGAGTCCGCCTGCGATCGGAAGCGCATAATGAATTCCGATTGCGCGGCAGGACGGGAACAGCAGCAGCAGTACCGAATCCCCCGGCGTAAATCGAAAATAGACGAGCAGCAGCACCAGAAACAGAATTGCGCCCACTGCAGCGGCCTCCATGGCAAGCGCATACAGATGCACCAGAATAATCAGTCCCAGCAGGATTACCACCAGATTGGCCGGAATCAGCGCTGAAATCAGAGCAAGGATAAATGTAGGCATAAAGCCTGCCAGTGTATCCTGATATCCGGTCATGGAATTAATGTACACAAGCGCCAGCAGCGCCATCAGAAAACGGACTGCCAGATTAATAGAATTCTCATATTGGGAGTAAATGGAAATGACCCTCTCCCGTAGCTCCAGTAATGTGGTCATCGTATACTATCGTCCCTTCCGATACGCCGCAGCCAGCCGCTGCAGATCCTGATAATAAGCATTCAGATGCCGTCTAGCTCTCCGGTAGCGTCCATTGTACACCCACAGCGTAATGCCGATCATAACCCCCATAAAAACCAGGTAATACATCAGAAGCTGCATGAGAAACACCTGCAGATCCATGCTGTAGATCTGACCGATCAGCTCTTCAAAGTTGTAAATGGCATAGGCTCCGAACAGGATTGCAAATGCCAGCGTCTCACAGATAAACGTCAGCAGGACCTGCTTGGTCAGGTAGTCGGAGCGAAAATAACTGTTAATCTTCCGATCCTCTCTGCCTTCCTTCTTCTCGTAGGCAGCCATGCGTTCCATTCGGCGAACGCGTTTCTCATCGATCATGTCCGCTCTTCTCCAATCGCCAGCGTAACAAAATACACCTCTGCGGCACCCGCCTTTTTCAGTGCTGCAGCACAAGCATCTACCGTTGTACCGGTCGTATAAATGTCATCAACCAGCATAATCGTTTTCAATTTTACATCATAAGAAGGGGCAGTAAAAGCCTTTTTCAGATTCACACGGCGCAGCGATGCGCTCATTCCCTTCATGGCGGCTGTGTCCGTCCGCCGCAGAAGGAAGTCCTCCCGCACCGGGATTCCTGTGTTGTCCCCAATCACGTCTGCAAGAAGTGCCGCCTGGTTATAGCCTCTTTTCCGCTCTCGTTTTGCAGAAACCGGTACCGGCACCAGTGCATCCGGCAGGGTCTCCCCGAATTCCTCCAGGAGGCGCCGCGTCATCTCATTTCCCATCCATTCGGCATACTCCGCCCTGCCCTCGTATTTCAGCCGGAAAACAGCCCCCGAAACCTGCCGGTACCGGTAACAGGCACATCCTCTTTCATAGCTGTGTTCCTCCCTCCGGCAGTCCGTGCACCGGTCTTTCCCGGGATCCTTCATGGGTTTCCCGCATTGACAGCACAGGATCTCTGTCATCCGGATCCTCTTCCGATGTATTTCCTGTTCGCAGCCGCTGCAGATCTCTGCTCCAAACGGCGCTGTCGGCCGGTCACAGACCGGGCACCTTCTGGGATACAGAAGGTCCAGCAGCACCGATCCCGGACGGCCGCTGCGTTTTTTTATTTTTACCCCATTTCGCTCCTTACCGCTGTCCTTTTGCACAGATTAAAAAAACGTCTGCTCTGAATTCATTTGCTTAGACCCCATTCGCAAAGGCAAATCCCCGCTCAGCTCTGGCAAATCTCCTGGATCCGATCCTTCAACCCGGAATATCGGGTATACGTGCTGACATTCTGCTCCATCCGCAGCACTGCCTCCGGGTCCCCCAGAATGACAACGCACTTCCTGGCGCGGGTGATTGCCGTGTACAAGAGGTTTCGGTTAAACAAACCGGAAGGGCCGCCCAGAATCGGCAGAATCACCGCCGGATACTCCGATCCCTGCGATTTGTGCACGGTGATCGCATACGCAAGCTCCAGATCATCCAGCTGCGTAAACGGATAATGCACCATTCGGTTCTCGTCAAAGCAGACAGTCAGCTCGCCGCGCTCCTTATCCAGGGTCCGGATCACGCCGAAATCGCCGTTAAAAATTCCGGTTCCCTTTTCCACAGGCATCCCGTAATTGCCCTGTATTTCCCATTCCATCTGATAATTGTTGCGGGTCTGCATGACACGGTCCCCGATGCGGAAGGTCTGCTCATGCGCCTTGGTTTCTGCACGGCCGGCCGCCGCAGGATTCAGAACGCTCTGCAGCACCTCATTGAGGCGGATGCAGCCCAGTGCCCCCTTCCGCATCGGCGTGAGGACCTGTATGTCATCCCGCGAGCCGTTCACGTAGCGCGGCAGCATCTGCTGAATCAGCATCACGATGTGCTTGTACATCACCTGCGGATCCTTTCGCTCGAGGAAAAAGAAGTCCCTGGACTTATTCCCGAGCTCCAGCGGCTCTCCCTGCAGGATGCGGTGCGCGTTCATGATGATGTCGCTTTGCTGCGCCTGCCGGAAGATCTTTTGAAGCGTGATGCTGCAGAACGCCTCCGACTCCATCAGATCCCGGAGCACGCGCCCGGGCCCCACACTGGGAAGCTGATGGATATCGCCCACCATGATCAGCCTCGTCCCCGGGCGAACCGCGTTCAGCAGTGCATGAAAGAGAAACAGGTCCACCATGGACATTTCATCGATGATGATTACATCCGCCTCCAAAGGATGCTCTGCATCCTTTTCAAACCGCCATTCCTCCCTCGCGCTCTCACCGTTGTCCTCCGGTCCGTCCCCCATTGCCTTGTACCCCAGAAGGCGGTGAATGGTCATGGCCTCATGCCCGGTTGCCTCCGTCATGCGCTTGGCCGCGCGGCCGGTGGGTGCTGCGAGCAGCACAGACTTCACATCGGCCAGAAACAGGCGGATGATGGTGTTGATCGTCGTTGTTTTACCGGTGCCCGGACCGCCGCTGATCAGCAGAACGCCGCGGCTGGCAGCAAGCCGGACCGCAGTTTTCTGCAGCTCATCCAAAGCGATGTTCTCGCTCTCCTCAATGTGACGGATCCTGCGGTTCAGCTCCTCCTCTGTAAAGCTGTCTGCATTCTGCGCATCCAGATCCAGAAGGCGGCGCGCAATATCCTGCTCCAAACGGTAGGCATAGGCGGAATACACCTGCGGCTCCGCTTCCGGCTGCGCCGGTTCCTCTCTCATGCTCTCCGCTTCATCGGAGAGCGCCGCTGCAGCAGGATTCTCCGGCACCCGAATCCGCACCTTGCGCTCCATAGCAAGATTCTGCAGCTGAATGCGAAGGACCTCCTCCGGCACATGCAGCAGCTCCTGCGCCCGCCGCAGCAGCAGATTCTCCGGCAGATAGCTGCTGCCCTCCAGAAGATTTCCGGACAGAATAAAGAGAATTCCGCTCCGCACGCGATAATCCGAATCCGGGCGGATGCCGTTTCTGGCAGCGATCTCGTCTGCCATAGCAAATCCGATCCCGGAAATGTCCTCTGCCAGCTGATACGGATTTTCCTGCAGCACCGAATACATCTGCTGGCCGTAGGTCTCCCAGATTTTCAGAGCCTTCCTCCCGCCGATGCCGTACTGCTGCAGATAAATCATGGCATCCCGGATGTCCTTTTTTTCACCGAGCTGCACGGCAATCTCACGTGCAATCCGTTTGCTGATGCCTTTGACCTCCGCCAGCCGCTCCGGCTCCTCGTCCAGGATCCGCATGGTTTCTTCGCCGAACTTCTTTACAATCCTGGCGGCCAGCGTCTCTCCGATGCCCTTGATCGCACCGGAGGCAAGATAGCGGTATACTGCCTGCGTGCCCTCCGGCTGCACCACCTGGTACTGCGACACCTTCAGCTGTTCACCGTATACAGGATGCGTCACCATTTCACCGGTGACCTCCACGCTCTCGCCCTCGGAAATGGCGGCCGGAAATCCGGTGCACGTGATCTGCTCCCCCTCCTCGCACACTTCAAATACGGTATAGAGATTGTCTTTATTGCGATAAATAATTGCTGAGATATAGCCCTTTACGGTCTGCATGGGTGAACACTTTCTGACTGCAATGCCTTTGAATGCCAACACTTTCTGATTCCGCAGAAAATGGCAGGCACAGCTCTTTGTCTCTGGCTGCTGCCGGATTGCACGTGCTGTGAATCATTACGGATAACGGTTCGGACAGATATGAATAAGAAATGTGCCGGACAGTGAATCCTGCCCGGCCTGAATTTGACGCATTGCAAAGGCTGTACTACGGGTACTACGCCTCAATGGTTGCCTCTCCGGCGATGAATTCCACATATTTACCGGTTCCGATGGCTACCGCCGTCATGGGATCCTCGGCAGTAACCGCACTGATGCCGGTCTTGCTGGTAATCAGATCCTCCAGTCCGTTCAGCAGCGAGCCGCCGCCTGTCAGAACAATTCCGCGGTCGGCAATATCGGCTGCCAGCTCCGGCGGCGTCTTCTCCAGCACGCTGTGGATGGCCTCTACGATCTGGTTGGTTGCCTCCTTCAGTGCCTCCTCCGTTTCTCCGGAGGAAACCTTGATGGTACGCGGAAGGCCCGTGACCAGATTGCGGCCGCGCACTTCTATGAAATCCTCCTCCACGGAAGGATAGCAGCTGCCGATCTTGATCTTGATGTCCTCTGCCGTGCGCTCGCCGACCAGAAGATTGTACTTTTTACGCATGTAGCGAACCAGCGCATCGTCAAAATCATCGCCCGCCACCTTGATGGACGTGCTGACGACCGTTCCGCCGAGGGAAATCACGGCGATATCGGTAGTTCCGCCGCCGATATCCACGACCATGTTGCCGCACGGCTTAGAAATATCGATGCCTGCGCCAATGGCTGCCGCAATGGGCTCCTCGATGATATAGACCTCCCGGGCTCCCGCCTGAAAGGTTGCGTCTTCTACAGCCTTCTTCTCAACCTCTGTCACCTGGCTGGGCACGCACACAGCAATGCGCGGCTTCCGGAAGGTGCGCTTGCCGACCGCCTTCTGGATGAAGTACTTCATCATTTTCTCTGTGACGGTATAGTCCGAAATAACGCCCTGGCGAAGCGGGCGCACCGCCACAATGTTGCCCGGCGTACGGCCGAGCATGAGGCGTGCATCTTCACCGATCGCCTTGATTTTATTGGTGTCCCGGTCAAACGCAACCACGGAGGGCTCCTTCAGGACAACTCCTCTTCCTCTGATATAAACAAGAACACTGGCTGTTCCCAGATCAATTCCGATATCTGAATGCTGAATAGGCATGTATCAATTCCCCTGTATCTATATGTGTAAAAGGCCTTCTGAGCAAGGCCTGCTGTTATGCTCTTCTCGCCCGCTCCTGCGGGAGGTGCTGCCGGAAGCCGTGCTCCCGAAGCGGCGCCTTTACAGTATAGACTACAGGCATATCGTTTTCAAAGTCTTTCCTATGTAAAACCCGGAAAGTTCATGAAAGATTTATTGCTGCGCGCCGTCCCTGTGCAGCGCCTTATTCACATAGTACCCGGTGTAGGACCAGTGCGCCTGTGCAATTTCCTCCGGTGTGCCGCAGGCAACCACCTGGCCGCCGCCGTCGCCGCCTTCAGGGCCCATGTCGATGATGTAGTCTGCTGTTTTAATCACATCCAGATTGTGTTCAATGACAATCACGCTGTTGCCGCCGTCCACCAGCTTCTGCAGAATCTGTGTCAGCTTCCGGACATCCTCAAAGTGGAGTCCGGTTGTCGGCTCATCGAGAATGTAAATGGTCCGCCCCGTCGAACGTCTGGAAAGCTCCGCCGCCAGCTTAATGCGCTGTGCTTCGCCGCCGGACAGCTCGGTGCTCGGCTGTCCCAGCTTCACATACCCGAGTCCAACATCGTACAGCGTCTGTATTCTGTCGCGAACGGCAGGTACGTTTTCAAAGAACTTCACTGCCTCTTCAATGGTCATATCCAGAACGTCATAGATGCTCTTTCCTTTGTATTTCACCTCCAGCGTTTCGCGGTTATACCGCTTTCCGCCGCAGACCTCGCAGGGCACATAAACATCCGGCAGAAAGTGCATTTCAATTTTCAGGATGCCATCGCCGGAGCACGCCTCGCACCGTCCGCCCTTTACATTGAACGAAAAGCGCCCCTTGGAATAGCCCCGGGCCCTGGCATCCGAGGTGCCCGCAAACAGCTCCCGGATGATATCGAACACGCCTGTATAGGTCGCCGGATTGGATCTGGGCGTCCGGCCGATCGGAGACTGGTCGATGTTGATCACCTTGTCCAGCTGCTCGATTCCGTCAATTCCGTCACAGGGGCCGGGGATGGTTTTCGCGTGATTCAGATCGTGTGCCAGCTTCTGATACAGAATTTCATTCACCAGGGAGCTCTTGCCGGATCCGGATACACCTGTCACCAGACACAGGACGCCCAGCGGAAACTTCACGTCGATGTGCTTGAGATTGTTCATGGCTGCGCCGCGGACGGTAAGCCAGGCCGACGGCTTCCGACGGTTCTTTGGAATCGGAACATATTTCGCCCCGGACAGGTACTGTCCCGTGACGGAGGACGGATTCTGCATAATTTCCTCCGCGGTTCCGCAGGCAACTATCTCGCCGCCGTGAGAGCCGGCGCCGGGGCCGACATCCACAATGTAGTCCGCCGCCCGCATGGTGTCCTCATCGTGCTCCACCACAATAACCGTGTTCCACATGTCCCGCAGATTCTTCAGCGTCCGGAGCAGCTTGTCATTGTCCCTTTGATGCAGGCCGATGGACGGCTCATCCAGGATATAGCAGACACCCACGAGTCCGGAGCCGATCTGCGTTGCCAGGCGAATTCGCTGTGCCTCACCGCCGGAGAGCGTCGCCGTTGCCCGGGACAGGGACAGATAATCCAGTCCCACATTGCTCAGGAACGACACCCGGTTTCGGATTTCCTTCAGAATCTGCGCTCCGATCACCTGCTGCTGCGGCGTCAGCTCCAGCTCATTCACAAAAGAAAGAAGCTCCCGGACAGACAGCCCCGTCACCTCCGAAATATCCCGGCCTCCCACGGTCACCGCCAGTGACTCCGGCTTCAGCCGCTTCCCTCCGCATATTTTGCACGGACTGATCCGCATGAACTGCTCATACTCCTGCCGCATACGGTCCCCGGCTTCCTTATACCGGCGGTACGTATTCTCCATAAGGCCCTCAAAGGTGATGCGGTAGGTCACCTTGCTGACACTGCTCTGGCTCTTGTACTGAATTTCAAATTCCTCCGGGGATCCGTTCATCAGAACATCCCGGGCCTCCTGCGGCAGCTCCTGCCAGGGGGTATCCAGGCGAAAATGAAACTTCTCCGCAAGTCCCACCAGTGTGGCATTGGTCCAGCTCCCCTCCTTCATGCAGCTGGCCCAGCCGCTTACCGCAATGGCGCCGTCCTGAATGGACTTGCTCTGGTCCGGAATCATCAGTGCAGGATCAAATTCCATCTTGTAACCGATGCCGGCACAGCCCGGGCAGGCGCCGAAGGGATTGTTGAAGGAAAAGCTCCTCGGCTCAATTTCCGAAATACTGATCCCGCAGTCCGGGCAGGCAAAATTCTGCGAAAACTGCAGCAGCTCTCCATCCACCGCCTGCACCTGCGCCAGGCCTTCCGCAAGTCCCAGCGCATTTTCCAGCGAATCGGTCAGACGCTTCTGGATTCCGTCGCGGACTACCAGCCGGTCTACGATCACCTCGATGCTGTGCTTCAGATTCTTATCCAGTACAATATCTTCCTCCGAGAGGCTGTACTGGCTGCCGTCCACGCGAACACGGACATAGCCAGCCCGTCTTGCGCGTTCCAACACCTTCTCATGGCGTCCCTTCTTGCCCCGCACCACCGGAGCCAGCACCAGAATTCGGGTCCCCTCCGGGAGCTTCTGCACCTGATCCACCATCTGGTCTACCGTCTGCCGTGCAATGACCTTCCCGCATTTCGGGCAGTGCGGAATTCCGATTCGTGCATACAGGAGACGGAAATAGTCATAGATTTCCGTAACGGTTCCCACCGTCGACCGGGGATTGCGGTTGGTTGACTTCTGATCAATGGAAATGGCCGGAGAAAGTCCGTCAATCTGGTCCACATCCGGCTTCTCCATCTGCCCCAGGAACTGTCTCGCGTAGGAGGACAGTGACTCCATATACCGCCGCTGTCCCTCCGCATAAATGGTATCAAAAGCAAGGCTGGATTTGCCGGAGCCGGACAGTCCCGTCAGCACCACAAGCTCATTGCGGGGAATCGTAAGATCAATATTTTTCAGATTGTGCTCCCGTGCGCCCCGGATGCGGATGCAGTCCTCCTTATGAATCCGGCTGCGCCGCTCCTCGTCATGCTTTCTCTGTCCCTGAGCCAAACGCTCGGCTTCTTCCAGCGCCGGCCAGTAATCCGGCTTTTTCATCTTTACTGCCATGGAATCGTTATTCTCCCTTATCAGCCTTCGCTCTTTGCCGGACTCCCCGCCCGGCGCAAAGGCTACCTGCCGCCGGTCATATCCAGCAGCTGCTCCTTCAGCTCCTTCATCTGGTCCCGAAGCTGCGCAGCCGCCTCGAAGTTGAGCTCCGCAGCCGCCTTCTTCATCTGCTTCTCCACCTTTTTGATCAGGCTCTCCAGCTCCTTTTCGGACATGGATTCCGGATCCTTTTCAAAGCGCACCTGCTCCTTTGTCACTTCCTTGGAAATGGCAATCAGGTCTCTCACTGCCTTGCGGATGGTCTGCGGCGTGATGCCGTGCTCCTTGTTGTAGGCCTCCTGCAGCGCTCTTCTGCGCCGCGTCTCGTCAATGGCACGCCGCATGGAATCGGTAATCGTATCCGCATACATCACAACATGCCCGTCGGCATTGCGGGCTGCACGGCCGATGGTCTGGATCAGCGAGGTCTCGGACCGGAGGAACCCTTCCTTGTCCGCATCCAGAATTGCGACCAGCGAAATCTCCGGTATATCCAGTCCCTCCCGCAGAAGGTTGATGCCCACCAGCACATCAAACACATCCAGCCGCATGTCCCGGATAATTTCGGAGCGCTCCAGTGTGTCAATGTCCGAATGCAGGTACCGCACGCGAATTCCGGCTTCGTTCAGGTAATCCGTCAGATCCTCTGCCATCTTCTTGGTGAGTGTGGTCACCAGAACCTTGCTGCCCTTTGCCGTCTCCTTCCGTATTTCCGCAATCAGGTCATCCACCTGACCTTCTACCGGCCGGACATCAATCTCCGGATCCAGAAGGCCGGTCGGCCGGATCACCTGCTCCGTCCGCAGCAGCTCATGCTCCGCCTCGTATTTACCCGGTGTGGCAGAGCAGAACAGCATCTGGTCAATTTTGGATTCAAATTCGCTGAAATTAAGCGGACGGTTATCCAGCGCCGACGGCAGCCGAAAGCCATAATCCACCAGCGTCAGCTTCCGGTTCCGGTCTCCGTGATACATCGCCGCAACCTGGGGAATCGTCATATGCGACTCATCCACAATAATCAGAAAATCTTTGGGAAAGAAATCCATCAGCGTCAGCGGCTCTGCCCCCTCCGGCAGGAAATTCAGATGCCTGGAATAGTTCTCGATCCCGGAGCAGAAGCCCGTCTCCCGCATCATTTCTATATCGAAGTTGGTTCTCTCCGAAATCCGCTGCGCCTCGATCAGCTTGTCCTCTCCCTTAAAATAACGGACCCGCTCCTCCAGCTCCTTCTCAATGTTCTCGCAGGCCAGATTGATCTTCTCCTGCGGCACCACATAGTGCGATGCCGGATAAATCATCACATGCTCCAGACTGGCATGCACTCTTCCCGTGACCCGATCCACCTCACAAATCCGGTCAATTTCATCGCCGAAGAATTCCACGCGAATCAGATATTCGCTGCCCTGCGCCGGATAAATTTCCAGGGTGTCCCCCCGCACGCGGAAATCACACCGCTCCAGGTTCTGGTCATTGCGTTTGTACTGAATTGCGATCAGCTCCCGGATGACATCATCCCGATCCTTGGGCATTCCGGGGCGAAGGGAAATGGACATTCCCTTAAATTCATCCGGCGATCCCAGACCATAGATGCAGGATACGCTGGCAACAACAATCACATCCCGGCGCTCCGACAAAGACGCCGTTGCCGAGAGCCGCAGCTTATCAATTTCATCATTGATCGCCGAATCCTTCGCGATATATGTGTCCGTCTGCGGCACATAGGCCTCCGGCTGATAGTAATCGTAATAGGAGACAAAATACTCCACCGCATTCTCCGGAAAGAATTCCTTCATCTCTCCGTACAGCTGCCCGGCCAGCGTCTTATTGTGCGAAATGATCAGGGTCGGCCGGTTCAGTGCCTGGATGACATTCGCCATGGTAAAGGTCTTGCCGGATCCCGTCACCCCCAGAAGTGTCTGAAACTGATTCCCCTCGCGAAATCCGTTCACCAGATCCTCGATTGCCTTCGGCTGATCACCGGTCGGCTGAAATTCGGAATGAAGCTCAAAATGGTCCATTGTATCCTCTCCGTGCCGCATTTATACCGGCAATAAAACAGGCCCGCGGTACCCAACTACTGTACCGCAAGCCCCTTCATTCGTCCATTACTTTCGAACATATTTTCTATATTGTATTGCCGTCCGACAACTCCGAGTGCAGTTTCCGCACGTCCTTCCTTTTCTTCTGCTTGTCCTCGTACAGGAACTGATCCGCCGAATCAAACAGCGCCTCCAGATTGGTATTCTCACCAAGCCGGAACGTATAAACGCCCAGCGATGCCTCCACATAGAAGGGCCTGTCCGACTGCGCATTGAAACGCTCAAACGCATTCCGAAGGCGTTCCCGAACCTCCTTTTCAATGCCGTCATTCACTCCCACGAGCAGCGCCATGAATTCATCGCCGCCGAAGCGTCCGATGATATCATCGCTCCGCAGGGTTTCCTTCAGAATACCTGCAAAGGAGGAAATCGCAAAATCCCCGGCGCCGTGTCCGAAGGTGTCATTGATCTGCTTCAGGCTGTTAAGGTCCAGGAACAGCAGTGCCGCTCTCTGCCCCGCATGTCGGACCCCGGCCGCCCGCATCGCCTCAATCAGGCCTCTCCGATTGTAAATCTGTGTCAGAGCATCATAATGCGACATACGCTGCAGGATCGTATTTTTCTCCGTAATGGTCCTTACCGCACCGTGGAGCTTTATCTCCATCTCATAGTGCTGCTCCTGCAGTGAGATGAATTTCAGCATGCTGCCGAGCTGATAACAGGCCATATACTGCGTCGCCATGGACTCCAGGCTGTCTCTGCAGATCAGCAGTCCGAACTGCTCCTGCTCGCACTGCAGCACGAACACGGATCTTGTTCTGGGTGCTCCGCCGTAGCCGTAGAGATTCTGCAGCAGTGCACCGATCGGTATGCACGGCACCTCTCCCGGATCACGGATAATCGCTTCTCCGCTGCAGAGGCGCAGCACCGGCCTTGCCTCCGCAGCACACGCAAACCAGCCCTGTGGATCCTGCACCGGGGTTGCCGCGGGAAACAGCAGCAGCACCGCATTGTTGATCCCCATCTCCCGAAGTGCTGTTGACACCTTCCGAAGCACGGTTTCATTCACCCGCCGCTGTCCCATTGCAGCATCCGCAATGGTAGCAGCCATAAGTGCATCCACGCTGTATTTTGTCAGCTTCTCTTCGTACCGGTATGCGGCCTGCTCCCACTGGGGGCCTTCTGCCCGGCTGCAGCTCATGTCCTCTTCCCTGCTGCAGCCGCAGGACTGCCGATATACCGCATGGCAGGCCACCGCATGAGCTCCCTGCGGCTTTCCGTCTGCATAACGCAGGGCTTCCTTCGTGCTGTAGTAGCCTACCTTCCATTCATCCATTTCTATGGTCGTAAGAGGCGGTG
This sequence comes from Clostridium sp. CAG:508, assembly GCA_963650385.1. GTDB lineage: Bacteria > Bacillota > Clostridia > Lachnospirales > Lachnospiraceae > CAG-791. The sequence continues at coordinate 60,377 of CAVJLL010000012.1, forward strand.
CCGCGCATTTGGAGGCTTCAATGTTGTCGCACCCGATCACGGCAATATCCTGCCCCGGTATCCGGCCCATTTCCGCCATAACCTCCTGCGCACGGATTGCGACCAGATCGTTGCAGCATACAACCGCATCCAGCTCCGGGTGTCTGTGCAGAAGGGGGCGGATATTTTCTCCGGATTCCTGCAGAAAATTTCCGGTTTCCACATAATCCTCCGAAACCGGAATTCCATGCTCCCGCATCACTTCCTCGTATACCCGGTAACGGATATCCGCGTCCGGAGACCCCACAGGACCGCGAAGACATCCGAAGTGCCGGCAGCCATGCTCCGTAATCAGATGCTCAATCAGTTCCCGCAGAGTGCTGACCTGGTCCGCGTGTACGCACCTTTCTCCCGGAATCGTTGCCTCCATGTACACCAGCTTCCGGCCGCGTGCCTCTTCCAGAAAATGCTCGAACACGGCCGGCTCACTGCTTTGCTTTACCCAGTCGTACCCCACAACCAGCGCATCCAGATCCAGCTGCAGGCTGTACTCATATAAAATATTGCGCTGCAGCGCCGTCTTATCCAGATCGCTGTCCTTCGGCGTTGTCGCCAGTGCACCGGAAAAGATATACAGATCCGCATTTTCTTCCGCTGCCGCATCCTTCGCTCCGCGGCACAGCTCCACCGCATATTCGGAGACCGTCTGGTTGATCAGAAAACCAATTCTCTTTCGCCGGGACGCTGTCATCTGGGGCTCCTTCCTCCCGGCCCTCCATGCTGCTCCGGCTTCTCGATGCGCTTTCTAGACTCCACGGTGCGGATATACCGATCCCTTTGGACGGTGATTTCCGATTGATCTCTTACAAGATAATGCCCGGCTTCCCTTGCAGCCTGCACCGGCTTCATCTGTCCCATCATGACAGCGATGGAAATGCCGCCGATGATGACCGCCAGCAGCGCTGCAATGCCGGCCGCAGTGCCGGTATCCTCGACCTCCATGCACAGCATCGCAACCGCCATAAAGAAGGCAAATGCTGCTGCACCGATCCCCGCAAACCAGGCTGCTGCCTTCCCCTTCGATATCGGCAGGTTTCCCGTCATTTTCCCTGTCTGTCCGTTCATGGCGAACAAAAAGTCCTGCTCGTTCCAACGGGTATACAACAGCCATACCGGCATCAGCGCATAGCTGGTCTTCCCATGATGCACCGTAGCCTTCCGGTCCCTTGGCTGCACACGGTCGTATCCGGAAATGCTGTTCTGGAGCTCCGTATAGGTAGTTTCCTTCGCCCGCTCATCCGCCTTCTGCTGCAGCTTATCCGCCTCTACGTCGTACTTGTTCGCAAGAAATCCGGGGAGATACTCCAGCTCGAATCCCGTAAGCTTTTTGTAATCAAAGGGCTCAATGGAATCCATGAGATCGTCCGGCATGCTGGCAGATGCATCGCACGGGATTTTATCAAACGTCATTGTCCCCGCCCTCTGCACATCGTAGAGCCTGGTTCTGGTCACCTCGAAGTCGCCCTCGATCGACACTGACGTCTTTCCGCATTCAAAGGACATGTCTGCATCCACACTTCCCCCGAACAGCCAGTACGGAACGTAGACGCCCTTGGTTTCCTGCAGATGATTGCTCTGCGTAAAGGACTTAGGAAGAAGGAGCTTTCCCTTGTAATACTCCTTTAGTTTCCCGACTGCCGTTTCCTTATTCATGGAAAACGGAATGATATAATCCGGCCGCCTTCCCATGGAGAACTGTCCCGGAATCACCGTCGGATTTCCGCAGTACGGACAGGTCGTGGCCGCCGTTGACGCATCCGCAATCAGCTCTGCGCCGCAGTTGC
>CAVJLL010000013.1:0-26229 GCA_963650385.1 Clostridium sp. CAG:508
CATGATGACAAGTGCTAAGCCGATACGAAAATATGCTATAGTAATAATTCGAACACACCATTATCCCGGGCCCTTCCCGGGTTATCCCCCAGACAGGACACCACATGAACGAACGACTTCTGAACATTCTGATCCAGTCCTTTCCGAAGATTCTCCTTCCGGGACTCCTGTATACCATTCCGCTGACGGCGCTGGCCTTTGCACTCGGCCTTGTCATTGCCATCGCAACGGCGCTGGTCCAGTTCGCGGGCATCCGCGTGCTGCGGCAGATTGCACGCGTCTATATCTGGATCATCCGCGGAACACCGCTCCTGGTGCAGCTCTTCGTGGTGTACTACGGTCTCCCGAAGGTCGGCATCCTCATCGATGCGTTCCCGGCAGCCGTTATGGTATTTGCCATCAACGAGGGCGCCTACGCTGCAGAAACCATGCGTGCCGCCCTGGAGGCCGTGCCTGCCGGACAGATGGAGGCGGGCCTGTGCGTCGGCATGAGCTGGTCCCAGATTGTCCGGCGCATTGTCCTGCCGCAGGCGCTGCGCACCGCATTCCCGACGCTGTTCAACGAGCTGATCTCCATGGTAAAGGATACGTCCCTTGCCGCGAACATCACCGTCACGGAGATGTTCATGACCACCCAGCGCATCAACGCCGTTTACTATGAGCCGCTCGCGCTGTATCTGGAGGTGGCCGCAATTTACCTGCTGTTCTCAACCGTATTGACGAAGCTCCAGAGCATCGGTGAGAAGCGCCTCGGCTCCTACGGAAGGAGGTAACGCCATGTCCATGCTGGAAATTCACGATATCAGGAAATCCTTCGACGGAAGGACGCAAGTTCTAAACGGCATCAGTCTGCACGTGGACAAGGGTGAGGTAATTGCCATCCTCGGCCCCTCCGGCGGAGGCAAAACAACGCTGCTGCGCTGCGCCAACTTTCTTGAGCGGGCAGACAGCGGCACACTGACCTTCGACGGCGTCACCTACAATCTGGCCGGCATCTCCCGGAAAGAGATCGCAGAGATCCGTCGGAAAACCGCCTTTGTTTTTCAGAACTACAATCTGTTCCTGAACAAAACCGCACTCCAGAACGTGACGGAGGGGCTGATCATCGCCCGCCGGATGGATAAGGCAAAGGCCGAGGAAATCGGCCGGGCCGCGCTCGATCGGGTGGGCATGGCCGATCGGATGGACCACTACCCGAATCAGCTCTCCGGCGGCCAGCAGCAGCGCGTGGCGATTGCAAGAGCTCTGGCCACCGACCCGGAAATCATATATTTTGACGAGCCGACCTCTGCACTGGATCCCGAGCTCACCGGTGAGGTCCTGGGCGTCATGCGCGGCCTTGCTGAGGAGGGGCGGACCATGCTGGTCGTCACCCACGAGCTCGGCTTTGCGCGGAACATCTCCACACGAACCATATTTATCGACGGCGGCGTAGTCGCAGAGGAAGGTCCCTCCCGGGAGTTTTTCCAGAATCCCCGGCAGGAACGCACCCGGGCGTTCCTCCGTGCCATCTCGAGTAAGGAAGAATAAGCTGCGCATATACATACGTTTTCTCCGCAGCAAAAAAGAGGCAGACCCCATCATAGGAGTCTGCCTCTCACATTTGTATATCTGTTCAGCACCTGCCATATTTCAACGTGAATTGACTGCTTGCAGTCAAATTCACGATTGAAATTGGCAGGCGGCCAAGACGCAAAGCGTCTCTGGCCAGCCACATCGAGGATTTGCGAAGCAAATTCGAGATGGGTGCTGAATAGTCAACTTTTCTATTAGTAATTACTCCTCCGGCTCCGTCGCGTCTTCCTCCTGCATCTTCTGCACATCCTCAAACGCGGAGTACATCGGCTTCACATCCTTGTGATGGAACTTGCGGTCGATATAGTTCTTCGTAATCTTGTGAACCGTTCCGGACAGCGTCAGCACGCCGATCAGGTTCGGGATTGCCATGAGTCCGTTGAAGGTATCGGACAGATCCCAGGCGAGCTCCAGATTCATCGTCGCTCCCAGCACCACGAACAGCACGAAGATCACCTTGTACACCATGGCTGCCTTTTCGCCGAACAGATACTCTACGCCCTTCGTGCCGTAGATGCTCCAGCCAAGGACCGTCGAGAATGCGAACAGGAGAATGGCAATGGCGATGAAGCTGGCGCCGAAGTGGCCGTAGGTCTGACTGAAGGCCTCCGCAACCAGTGCTGTTTTCTCTGCAGAGGAAATCATCGCGCCGGTCTCCAGGTCCACAACACCGGACGAGAGGATTGCGAAGGCTGTCAGCGAGCAGACCACAATGGTGTCTGCGAAGACCTCAAAGATGCCCCACATGCCCTGCATGACCGGTTCCTTTACATTCGAGGTGGAATGCACCATAACCGAGGAGCCAAGGCCTGCCTCGTTGGAGAACACGCCGCGCTTCATGCCCCAGGTCAGGGCTTCCTTCACGCCGGCACCGACGATGCCGCCGCCGATGGCCTTCATGCCAAAGGCCCCCTTAAAAATAGAAGCAATCACTGCCGGAAAGGTTCCGATGTGCGTCAGCACCACGATCAGTGCGAGCACCACATAGGCGATGGCCATGAAGGGAACGAGCTTCTCCGTTACAGAGGCAATGCGCTTCAGCCCGCCGACTACAACCAGTCCCGCGATGACCATCAGGACAATGCCGGTCACCAGCACCGGAACACCGAAGGCATTCTGCATGTTCACGGCAATGGAATTCACCTGGCTCATATTGCCGATTCCGAAGGATGCAACCACACAGAAAATACTGAACAGCACGGCCAGCACAGCGCCGATTCCCTTGCAGCCCTTCTTGGAGCCAAGGCCGTCGCGCAGGTAGTACATGGCGCCTCCGGACCACTCGCCGGTGCTGTTGCGTCTGCGGTAATAAATACCGAGTACGTTCTCGGAATAGTTCGTCATCATGCCGAAGAACGCAACGATCCACATCCAGAACACCGCTCCCGGACCGCCGCTGGCAATGGCCGCGGCAACACCGGCGATATTGCCGGTTCCGATCGTTGCAGCCAGTGCCGTGCAAAGGCTCTGGAACTGCGTGATCTGCCGGTCATCCTTGGCAGTATGTGCCGTAACCGACCGGTCGGACAGAATGCCGCCCAGTGTTTTCTTCCACCAGTAGCCAAAGTGTGTCAGCTGAAACCAGCCCGTCCGCATCGTCATCCAGATACCGGTGCCCACCAGGAGCACCAGCATCGGAACGCCCCAGACAAAGCCATTGACGATTCCGTTCAATTCCGCGATTTTGTCCATATTCTCTCCCTCTCCTCTGTTCGCTCTCCGAAATGCAAAAAAGAAAAGCATGCCCCCATAAAGAGGGCGTGCCTTCCTTGGTACGCATCACGTTTGAGCTTTACTTAAGCTAAATCTTTTTTATGATGCCATATAATTTTCTTACGCGCAAGCGCTTTTAATCCACCCGCAGAATCAGCGTCAGGATGTGCCGGGCCGCCAGCTCCATCTGGTCTCTTGTGATCAGGCCCTTATGCAGTGCATCCAGCACGCGGTCCGGGAAACCGCAGCCCATCTTCATGTCGTTGCCGGCTGCGCACTCCTTGTAGTGCTCGCCATAGGTCCACCAGTCGGTGGTCACCATGCCGTCATACCCCCACTCATCGCGCAGGATTCCCTTGAGCATGTCGCTGTTCTCCGATGCCCGATGTCCGTTGATCAGGTTGTAGCTCGACATGATGCTCCAGGGCTTCGCTTCCTTCACAATGATCTCGAACTGGCGAAGGTAGATCTCACGAATTGCCCGCTCCGATACGCGGGAGTCGGAATCCTTCCGGTTGGTCTCCTTATTGTTCAGTGCAAAATGCTTCACCGTTGCCGCAACATTCACACTCTGGATGCCCTTCACCATGCCGGACGCCTGCTGCCCCGCAAGGTACGGATCCTCGGAATAATACTCAAAGTTCCGGCCGCACAGAGGACTTCTGTGAATGTTCACCGCCGGCGTCAGCCACGCACCGATGTTGTTCTCCTTTACTTCCTCGCCGCCGGCGCGTCCAACCGCATAGGTTGCCTCCGGATCCCAGGTGCAGGCCAGAAGCGTCGAGCACGGGAAGGCCGTCGTCTTGACGCCGACCTCCGGTTGGATGCGGAGTCCCGCAGGGCCGTCTGCCGTCATGATATTCGGAACGCCGTACTCCGGAAGATTGCCGTAGCCAAAGGTATTGGCAACGCCCGTGTTGGGCTGTCCGCCCAGGAGTGCCGCCAAAGGCTCATCCGCCAGTCCGTGAATAAAGTCCTCCAGGGAGAGCTTGCCCTCCGCCACATCGCACAGCTGCGGGAGGCCGTTTGTTTTGCCTGTCCAGACGGTATATCCGTGCGGCTGCGGACGAACCTCCGGCGTGCAGCCGTCCATCTGCTCATAAGGAAGGCGCTCTAAGCCGTTCGCATTCGGATCGTTCGGCTCGCCCAGCGGAAGATTCTCATAGGTTCCGTCCGCGCGCAGGCGCATTGCCAGCTGCGTCGGTGCCATGCGGCTGACAAGCCGGGCAGCAATCCGGTTGTCCGCAACCTCATAGTGATAGGACAACTCCTTGGCAGAGCGCACATCCGTGCCGAGGTAGAAGGCATAGCTTCCCTTCTCCAGCACCCAGGCCGATTTGCACACGCGGCCGAGGTCATCGTAGCTGGCAAGATCCTTTGCCTTTACGCAGATGGTGAGCCGCTGCGTCTCGCCGGGCTGCAGAAGGCGCGTCTTCCGGTAGCCAACGAGAACTCTGGCCGGCTTGCCCAGGAGCCCCTGCGGTGCCCCGACATACAGCTGTACAACCTCTCTGCCTGCATAATCGCCGGTATTGGTGACAGAAACCGTAACAGCGATCGCATCGCCGCTGTCCGGATCCGGTCCGTTCTCTGTCTCTGCTGCAGGGTCCGGCTCGCCCTTAACAAGGACTGCCTCTGCCTGCTCGAGAGCAAAGCTCGTATAAGAGAGTCCGAAGCCGAACGGATAAACTACCTTTTCCGCCGCTCCCGGGAGCGTTTCAAAATACCGGTAGCCGACATAAATGTCTTCGGTGTAATCCACGTGATCGCTGGCCTCATGGAAGCCTTCCGTGGAGGGATAATCCTCCAGGCGCTTTGCGAAGGTGTCGGCCACCTTGCCCGAGGGCGTGCCGATGCCCAAAAGGAGCTCCGCCGCTGCAGGGCCTCCCTCCATGCCGCCCTGCCATGCCATCAGAACGCTGCCGATGGCATCGTTGTCAGCAAACCAGTCGGATGCCACCATGCCGCCGACATTCATCACAACAACCACGCGATCGAACACTTCTGTTGTGCGCCGGATCAGCTCCTCTTCCCCGGGCGTCAGATAGAAATCACTGCGGGCAAAAAGACGGTTCTGCAGATCCATCAGTTTCTGGTCATCGCAGACGTTCTCGCCCGGTCCGCCGAGCTCCGACTTGCGGTCCCACGCCTCTCCGGAGAAACGGCTGATGGATACAACGGCCGTATCGCAGGAAACCGCCGCCTTTTTCAGAAGCTCCTCCGGAACCTCTGCCTCCGCAATCATGCCGGGGATTCCGCCCTCTGCATACTGCTGCTCCACATACTTCCTGTAGTATCCTGCAAGATCCTCATCCACGCAGACGAGCTCCGGATGCTCCATAAAGCCGTCGTACAGATTCCGAACGTAGGGAACCGTCACGTCGCCGGAGCCGCCGCCGCCCTTTACATAGTCAAAGGTTCCCTTGCCCAGAAGCGCGATATGGCTTCCCTTTGGCAGGGGGAGAAGGTGTTTTTCATTCTTGAGAAGCACCATTCCTTCCTTTGCAGCCTCCTTGGAAAGCCGGATGTGCTCCCTGGAAGCGGTGACCCGGGTCTCTCCGTACAGAGGAAGCCCGGGCAGATACTCTGCTCTTGCCCATTTCTTCATGTGATACCCCTCCTAAACTGATACGTTCCTTATAAAATTTCCGCTCCTTCCGGAATCCGGAACTCGCTTTCCTTCACCTGGAACCGCTCCGTGTGAATCCGATCCTCCTCCATGAAATCCGAAACGTAATTCAGAAATTCCTGGATCAGGGGACTGAGGCGCTGCTCCTTCGGCCAGACGAGAACATACTCCACGTACTTAGCCGGTTCGGTAATGACCTTCGACACCACGTGCACATTCGGCGTATACGTGGTCTGCGGGAAAATACTGATGCCCACATTCTGCTCGGTGAGCGCCACCGCGTCGATGTAGTTGGACATCTCGCAGATGATGTTCGGCTCCCTGCCGATGCCGTCGAACCATTTCACGATGGCTTCGATGCGCGAGCTCCTGCGGGGGACAATCAGCGGGTAATCCGCCAGCTGATTCAGGGTCACATAGTCGCCCTCCTCCTTCGCCAGCGGGTGGTCCTTCGGGATCAGCGCGATCCACGGCTCCTTGCCGATCACAATGCTGCCGAGGTGCTCGTTGTCAAACGGATACGCGATGACCGCCAGGTCCGAGAGTCCCCTTGCCAGATGCTCGAGAACATCATCCGAGCTTCCGTTCCACATCTGGTATTTCACCATCGGATATTCCTCGCGGAAGCCCGAGATAAACCGCGCCGCAATGTAAGGCGCCCGTCCTTCAACCATACCCAGTGATATGGTCCCGGACAGCCCGCTCTCCATGTGGGCCAGATCGGCTCTTGTCTTGTCCGCCAGCGAGAGCATCTGATTCGTCCGATGCAGCAGAAGGCTTCCCGCCTCCGTCAGCTGCAGATGGCGCTTCCCGCGGATGAACAGCTGAACCCCCAGGTCGTCCTCCAGCGCCTTGATCTGATTGGACAGCGGCGGCTGGCTCATGTTCAGCTTCTGCGCAGCCCGCGTAAAGTTCAGCTCCTGCGCCACCACAGTAAAATATTTGAGTGAACGAAAATCCATTTCCTGCCTCCTACTGCCCCAGCACCTGCAGAAGGCTCTGCGCAATGTACGCCATGCCTGCATTATTCGGGTGAAGCTTTACCGCGTCCTTCGTGCAGGAATGTCCCACTCCGTTGGCATCGTAGGCCAGCTCATTCCCGAACACATATGAGGACTTTGTATCTGTTACATAGGGATCCACACTGATTCCCGATAAATCCACGTAGGTCAGTCCATAGGCCTGTACGCACTGGAGCTTGGCCGCGGTCTCCACGGCATCGTTCCAGAAATTCCCGACGATCACAATCCGGGCATTCGGCGCCTTCTGCCGGATGTACTGGATCAGCAGGGGAAAATCCTGTGCAAAGCCGGCCGCATCCGGAATGGCATTCTCTCCCAGCTGGAGGGTCACCAGCTCCAGATCCTCCGACAGATACGGGTCCAGCAGGTACAAAACGCTCGAGCGCTGCCCGCTCATAATCTCCCAGATGGCATAATTGAGTGCCGCACTGTTGTAGGCCACGCCCTTTTCCGCGCAGGACGCCGCCAGCGTGTTCGAAACAATGTGATAATAGTCATACTCCTGGCGCGTGGCTCCCATGCCCATGGCATCCGGCCAGTAGCTCTGCCGGGGGTGCATGGTGATGCTGTTGCCGATGGCCAGGTAATCGTAGCCGGCAGTCGGTGCCCAGCTCCCGCTCGTAATCACAAAGGCAAGGTATTGGTGGTCCGTCGCAATCAGCACCGGAACCGTCACCGAAACCACATTGTCGGAAACCACGGTCGGAAGCTTGTAGTAAAAGCCGTTCCCGTTATCCAGAAATGCCTGCAGACTCTCTCCGGTGCGCAGCGTCCGCCCATTCATCGCATTCTTCAGGGTCATATTCACCTGCACCGTCCGGGTTCCGTTCACCAGTGTCCCAACCGGCAGCTGAAAATCCAGGTTCCAGACGCTGGCCCGTTCCTGTCCGCCGGCCATGCTCATATAACGAACATTGATGTCCCCTTCCTGTTCGCCGGCGTAATTGATGATCCGGGTGCGGTCGCTGTTGAGAACCGTGAACAGTCCCTGCTCCACAGCGTCCGCCTCGGCATCCGGCAGGAGCTTGACCAGCGGCGCGGGGGCCTTCTCCTGCGCCGTATTCGCAGCCGACTGTGCCGCTGACTGAGAAGATGTCTGTGATGATGTCGTTGTTTTCGCTGACTGCGTCTTTTTCTTCCGGCTCCTCGCAGCATTGCTGCTCAGCGAAAATACATTTCCCATCAGCACGGCTGCAGCAAGTCCCGCCAGGGCCGCACCAGCGCAGCGTTTTCTATTCTTATGATCCATTCTGATCCCTTGATAAACGTGGTTTTAATTATAAAAAACGGCAGTGATCCGGGGCGAATCATCATCCCAAATCACTGCCAATTCTAATCGAAATCTTTATGAGATACAAGAATCCCAGAACGATTCAAAGCCAAGCAAATTTGCACAAAATAAGCGAATAAAGCTCGCATTCACGAGCCCATTTTGACGCTGGCGTCAGTTCCCGACACCGGTCCCCTTCTCCTTGAACTTCAGGCGGGACAGCGCTCTTGCCATGGCTGCCTGCGTCATGTGATACTCGCGCATGCTCTGATGCTGGCGCATTCTCTCCTGCGCACGCTCCAGAGCCTCACGGGCGCGGCGCTCATCCAACTCATCCTGCGTTTCGCAGGTCTCCACCAGGACCGTTGCACGGTTGTTCGCAAAGACCATGGAGCCGACGCCGGCCACTACATTGATCCACGTGCCGTCCGGCTTTTTAATGGAAAGCTCACCCTGACTCAGGGCAACTATCGCCTGGCAATGGTGTGACAAAAAGGATGTCAGACCATCCACCGTACTCACAATCAGGCACTGGGCATAGCCTTCATAAAAGATTTTCTCTGCTGCGATGACATGCAGGAAAAACTGATTGGACTCTGCCATACTACTCCTCCATTCCCTTTCTCTGCTGCCGCTTACGTGTGCACCCCAATGTGCACGTCTCCGGTGCTGTCACCGGCCGGATCCTTACCGGACCTCCTTCGCCTTTACCGCGACATCATCGATGGTTCCGCAGTTAAAGAACGCATTCTCCGGGTACTGATCGGCCTCGCCGCCGAGGATCGCCTGGAAGCTGTCGATGGTCTTCTCGAGCGGAACGTACTGGCCCGGAATACCGGTGAACTGCTCTGCCACGGAGAAGGGCTGGGACAGGAAGTTACGAATCTTTCTGGCGCGGTACACCGTCTGCTTATCCTCGTCGGAGAGCTCCTCCATGCCGAGGATGGCGATGATGTCCTGCAGCTCCTTGTACTTCTGAAGCGTCTGCAGCACAGCCTGTGCGGTCTGGTAGTGCTTCTTGCCGACGACGTTCTCCTCCAGAATACGGGAGGAGGACTCCAAAGGATCCACGGCCGGATAAATACCCTGCTCTACGATCTTACGGGACAATACGGTCGTTGCATCCAGGTGCGCGAAGGTCGTCGCCGGTGCCGGGTCTGTCAGGTCATCGGCAGGTACGTAAACAGCCTGAACCGAGGTGACCGATCCGTTCTTGGTCGAAGCGATTCGCTCCTGCAGCGCTCCCATCTCGGTTGCCAGCGTCGGCTGGTAGCCAACGGCTGAGGGCATGCGTCCCAGAAGGGCCGAAACCTCGGAGCCTGCCTGCGTGAAACGGAAGATGTTGTCGATGAAGAGCAGCACGTCCTTGTGCTCCACATCGCGGAAATACTCTGCCATGGTCAGTCCGGTCTCTGCCACTCTCATACGGGATCCCGGCGGCTCATTCATCTGTCCGAACACTAGGGCCGTATTCTTGATAACACCGGACTCTGTCATCTCACTCCAGAGATCGTTGCCCTCACGGGAACGCTCTCCGACACCGGTGAAGATGGAATATCCGCCGTGCTGCGTTGCGACGTTGTGGATCAGCTCCTGGATCAGCACCGTTTTGCCGACACCGGCGCCGCCGAACAGACCAACCTTGCCGCCCTTTGCGTACGGTGCGATCAGATCGATAACCTTGATGCCGGTCTCCAGGATTTCCTGAACCGGACTCTGATCCGTGAACTTGGGCGGCTTTCTGTGGATTTCCCAGCGCTCGCCCTCTACCGGGCCCTTGTCATCGATGGCATCGCCCAGAACGTTGAACAGCCGTCCCAGCGTTCCGGCGCCAACCGGAACACTGATGCCGTGGCCCTCCGACATGACCGGCATGTCCTTCTGCAGGCCCTCACTGGCGGAGAGCATGATGCAGCGGACCATACTGCCGCCGATATGCTGTGCGACCTCCATCACCACCTTGGTCCCGTGATTATCAACCTGCAGAGCAGTGTTGATCACCGGAAGCGGCTTCTCATCGAACTGCACATCCACAACAGGTCCCATGACCTGTACAATTCTGCCGATTTGCATAGATACCAATACCTCCTACGCGGTTTCTGCCGCCTGCTTCTGCTGCAGACGTTTCCTCGCGCTTTCCTTTGCGCGCTGCTGCTGCCTGGCTCTTGCCTTGGCACCGGCGGCAATCTCCGTAATCTCCTGCGTAATCTGTCCCTGGCGCTGCCGGTTGTACTGAATGGACAGCTCCTGCACGAGCTTCTGCCCGGCCTTATTGGCGGCATCCATGGCCTCCATGCGGGCGAAATGCTCCGATGCATAGGACTCTACCAATGCAGAATAGATATAGCCCGACACAAAGTCCGGGATGATGTTGTCCAAGAGGAGCTTCGGATTGGGCTCCAGGGAGAAGTCCTCCAGATGGATTCCCCCGATTCCCTGGAATCCCTGAAAGATGTTCTGATTCAGGCGTACCAGCGGAAGGAGCTCGATCATCTCCGTCTCGAACTCCGCAGAGTTCTTCATCCGGGTGTAAATCATATACACCTCATCCACCTCGTGCGCACCGAACAGCTCCAGCATCTTGGATGCAATCTGCCGGGAGCGGGACAGCGTCGGCTTCTGTGCGGTGTAATGAAATTCTCCGTCGATCGGGATGTGCCTTGCTTCAAAATAATGACGTCCGTATTCACCGACGATGAAGAGCATGTCATCGGCACCCGGCCGCAGACGCTCCTCCGTCATTTTCACCACGTTGTGGTTGTAGGAGCCGGCCAGACCCTTATCGGCCGTGACACAGATGATGGCGCGGCGACGGTTAACCTTATCAACGCGGCTCTCGATGTACGGATGCTTGAAATCCTCCGGCAGATGCCGGATGACACGCTGCAGCATGGACTGCAGCGCATAGAAGTACGGCTCCGTCGAAGCCAGTGCGCGCTTCGCGTTATTCAGTTTCGTTGAGGAGATCATGTACATGGCGTTCGTTATTTTGAGTGTGCTCTGAACGCTGTCGATTCTCTCTCTCGTCTCTCGAATCGAACCCATGCTCTTACCCGGTTATTGCTCTTTCTCTTTCTGGAAATCATCCACTGCCATGAGGATCTGCGTCTTCAGATCGGCATCCAGATTGCCGTTCTTCTCGATCGATTCCACAATCTCCGGATGCTTGTCTTCAAACCAGGCAAACAGATCGTTGCAATAGTCGCCGATCTGCTGCGGATCCACGTGAAGGAGCTTGCGGGACTGCGCAGCACACAGCAGAATCACCTCGCGTGCCGGGGACATCGGATGCTCGAGCGGCTGCTTGAGCATTGCCATCAGGACCTTTCCCTGCAGCAGCTGGTTCGTTGTTGCCTCATCCAGATCGGAGGAGAACTGTGTGAAGACCTCCATCTCGCGGTACTGTGCCAGATCGATACGAAGGGATCCGGCTGCCTTCTTCATTGCCTTGGTCTGGGCTGCACCGCCGACACGGGATACCGACAGTCCGACGTTGACGGCAGGCCGCTGTCCCTCGAAGAACAGGTCGCTCTCCAGGAAGATCTGTCCGTCGGTAATGGAGATGACGTTGGTCGGAATGTACGCCGACACATCGCCGTCCTGTGTTTCAATGATCGGAAGTGCGGTGATGGAGCCGCCGCCGAGCTTGTCTGAAAGTCTTGCGGAACGCTCCAGAAGTCTTGAATGCAGATAGAATACGTCGCCGGGGTACGCCTCACGTCCCGGGCTTCTGCCCAGCAGGAGCGACAGTGCACGGTACGCAACTGCGTGCTTGGACAGATCATCATACACGATCAGGACATCCTTTCCCTTGTGCATGAAGTACTCTGCCAGCGATGTGGCGGCATATGGTGCGATGTACTGAAGCGGTGCCGGATCGGATGCCGTGGAGCATACCACGATCGAATAGCTCATGGCATCGTGGCGGCGCAGCGTCTCCACCAGTGTTGCAACGGTGGATGCCTTCTGTCCGATGGCAACGTAAATGCAGATGCAGTCACGTCCCTTCTGATTCAGAATGGTGTCCATCGCGATGGATGTTTTACCGGTCTGACGGTCGCCGATGATCAGCTCTCTTTGTCCGCGTCCGATCGGGAACATGGAGTCGATGGCCAGAATGCCTGTCTCCAGCGGCACATTGACCGGCTGGCGGTCCACAATGCCGGGTGCCGGCTGCTCAATGGTGCGGTAGCCGTGCTCCGGAATGGCAATGCCGCCGTCAATGGGAGCGCCGAGTGCATTGACCACTCTTCCAATGTACTCATCACCAACGGGAATACCGGCGCGCTTGCCGGTGCCGACCACCTTGGAGCCTTCACCAATCGTGCCCTCGGTATCGAACAGAATGGCACCGATGGAATCGGCTTCGATGTTCTGAACCATTCCCTTTACGCCGTTGTCGAAGAGAAGAATCTCTCCGTACATGACGTGGGCAAGTCCGTCGATGGTTACAATGCCGTCGCCGACGGTGAGGACCGTTCCTACCTCGGACTTCTGCGCCTCAACGCGGAAATCGTCCGCCGCTGTGCGCAGGATCGACATGATCTTGTGCTCGCCGGCATCCTCTCTGGGGATCCGGGGCTCATTGCTCTCTCCGTTCCCTCTTCTTGCCAGAGCTTCGTCGATGCGGTTGGCAATCTGCTTGCTCCGTCCGTTGACGCTCCAGTCATACTCATCATTTCCGATGTCCAGGATGAAGCCGCCTCCGATGGAAGCGTCCTGAACGATTTCAAGCTCTACATCTTCCGGGCTTTCAGCGTTATACTGTCCTGCCAGGAATCTGCAGAAGCCCGCCCTCTGCTGTTCATCCGGCTGTGTCACACACCGAAGGACAGCCTTTATTTTCTGGTTTGTGCTCATATTCTTCACGCTCCGTTAGCTGAATTCCTTCAGTTTTCCTTGCCTGCATGATCGGCAGACTCCAGGAACTGATCGTACAGATCCGAATCCTTGGCCTTTGCCGCCTGCTCGTGTGCCACATTCTTCAGCATATCCGCAATGTCGTTCTCGGCGAGCTGGCGCTCCTGCTCCGCAGCAAGCCGTGCCTTCTCCTTCGCAGAGGTGATGATGCCTTCTGCCTTCTGGCCGGCATCTGCAACAATGCGGTCATATTCCTCGGTTGCCTTTGCCTTTGCGGCGGCAACGCTCCGTGCATTCTCTTCATCGATCTTCTGAAGGGACAGCTCATACTGCGCCTTCAGAGCATCTGCCTGCGCGGTCGTTTCCTCTGCCTGCTTCTTCTGTGCCTCTACATCGGCCTTTCTCTGATCCAGAATGTTATGCACCGGCTTGAACAGAAACTTTCTGAGCAGCACATACAGGATCAGAAGGTTGATGATGGTATAGAGAATGTTGCTGTCAATTCGTAGCATCGCTTTGTTTCTCCACTTCCTGTTACTATTCAGGGCCCATTTGCAAAATCGCTGCTGTGCAGCGTTCTTTTGCTCATGCGGCTTTGTGTCCGGCGCAGGAAACCTGCGCCGAACGGCCTCTTGCTCCATGCATCTTCCGGAACACCGTTTCGTCCGGGTTCCCTGCCAAACAATTACTATTACAGCATGAAGATGATCAGGATGCCCAGAACGAAGCCATAAATAGCGGTTGCCTCTGCCAGAGCGGATCCGAGCAGCAGGTTTCTCATAATCTTGGAATCTGCCTCCGGCTGTCTTGCGATAGCGTCTACTGCGTGAGCGGTTGCAATTCCGATACCGATACCTGCGCCGATGCATGCGAGTGCTGCGATTCCTGCTCCAATTGCTGTCATGATTCTTACCTCCTAGACTGGTTGTATTGATACCCCGGTACACTGGTTTTAGCGTTCCGCAAACGGTGTATCGGACAACTACCTGTTTGTTGTCTATTCAGAGCCAAGCAAATTTGCATAAAATGCGCGAGTAATGCTTGCATTAACGAGCCCATTTTTGCAAATTTATTTGGCGAGAACGCCACATGAGCAAAAGAAAAGCTGCGCAGCAGCGATTTTGCGAATGGGCTCTGAATAGTTACGTTTATTTATTACGATGCTGGGGTCAAAGGTCTTTTACCCCCAACGGTTGCCTACTCTTCTGCGGCAGCGCCTGCAATGGTGCGCTGCTTTTTTGTTTTGCGTGCCTTCTTCGGCTTGGGCTCCGTCGGCATCAGGGGCTCTGCTGCCTCGGCGATGAAGAGCGAGGTCAGGAAAACGAAGACGTACGCCTGAATGAAGCCGTCGAAGATATCAAAATACATGCTGAATACCAGCGGCAGTCCCACCGGAAGGATCATCTCGATGAGCTCCATGATAACGAAGGAGCCGAGGACGTTGCCGAACAGACGCATGCACAGAGACAACGGACGGATGAAGATCTCGAGAATGTTGATGGGCGTTACAATCGCAATCGGCTGTGTGAAGCTCTTAATCCAGCCTCTTCCGCCCTTGACCTTGATGCCGGCATACTCGATCAGCACGATGCTCATCACGGCCAGTGCGATGGTGACGTTCATGTCCTTGGTCGGCGGCTTCATGCCCAGAAGTCCGATGATGTTGGACAGTCCGATGAATAAGAGCACGGTCGCGATGTATTCGCTGTACTCCTTCGCATCCGGTCCCAGCATATCCTGTGTGAAGCCGTCCAGCCAGTTCACAACGGTTTCTGCAATGACCTGACGCTTCCCGGGGTTCCACACGCGCATGTCTCTGGTCAGAAAGATCGCAAGTGCCACGAGAATGGCCATTACCACCCAGCTGATCACAACCGACTCCGCGATGCCGCCCAGAACGGGCACGGTAAACGCTGTATCCACGGTCAGTCGTTCCACCAATTCTGCTGCCATATCCTTCATAATGAAGTCCCTCCTGCCGCGCCGAAATCGCTCCGTATACATGCAGCCTGCTCAGCGCTTATCCGCCGAATCACTGCAGTATGGCTTTCTTTCTGCGAGCGGTGCATCGGCTTGTTTGTCAAGATTTTCACAAGCTCCGCGCGACGTCTGTACTTTACTCCCAAGAAATCAAAAAGTAAAGAGCATCCCCTGCTAAGGAATGCTCTTTTACTCCGATTTGTCGACTGGCCGGCAATTTTTGACCAGTGCTGTATTACCATGCAGTTGCAATGTCAAAGGTGATGTTCGAGCGTCCGGCAAAGGCACCGGTATCACACACAATTCCGGTCCCGAGGCTCGTCTCTACCACGGTGCCGCGGGGATAAACCGACAGGTTTGCCGCCACCATGATGTACTCGCCGAACATCTTGACGCCGTCATTGCGGATCCAGTACTCACTGGACGCGCTCTTTTTCTGAAGTCCGGCAACGATCTTGCTCATGTTCAGATTGTAGTAGGTTTCCTTGCCGTTTGGTCCGTTGACTACGCCGTTCGTCTTGTTAAGGACTGCGCCGTTCCAGGTCTTGCTCTTGGTCTGGACGGCCAGCTCCTGCCGGCTTGTCTGCTCCTGGGCGGCCGTCTGCTCGTTTTTCTGCTGCTCGATCAGCTCCTGCAGCTGCAGCAGATACGCCTCGAGCGCCTCCTGATTGTCCGAAAGGCCCTCCAGATCCGTGCTGGTGCTGGCAATGGCGCTTTCTGCCGCCGCGTTGCCCGTGAGTATCTCCTCCGCTGCGGACACCGGCATCACCGTCCCGGGGATTCCGAGGACAAAGCTCAGGATAAGACACCCCAGCACAACACTGGTCAGTTTCTGAAATAATCGATAACGCAAATACAAACTCCTTTCAGCGAGATGGTCTCGCCGCGGAGAATGTTACGAAATTATTTCATTTTTGTCAAATCCTGTAATTTTTTGGACTGCTCAGCACCAGCCGTTTCGTCACTGTACAGACGCCAGCCACGACGGGTCCTGGCGGAGTTGTCCGGTTCGGGGACATTCTCCGCCACCCTGTCGCTTGGCTGGCGAATGTACGGTTTTAGCACGCCGCGATGAACCGGCGGAAGGCTTCCCTCCCCGCTTCATCATCCTTGTACACGCCGGCATTCTCCAGCACCTGTGCGAACACCAGTCCGATTTCCTCCTCGATGATGCCATCCAGGGTGCGCCTTGCCTTGTCCGCGTCCTCCTGCAGCGTCCTCTTCACCGATCCCGGCGCATAGGCAGGATATTTTGCCAGAATGGAGGCGGTCCAGGTAGCGTGCGCTGCGACGGCCGGCACAGCTGCCGGATCCTCGCCTGAGAGGATCACCTCCTTTAGCGTTTCCATCTCTCCCAGGAGGCGTGCAG
Source organism: Clostridium sp. CAG:508 (assembly GCA_963650385.1). Lineage (GTDB taxonomy): Bacteria > Bacillota > Clostridia > Lachnospirales > Lachnospiraceae > CAG-791. Next base: position 16,419 of record CAVJLL010000013.1, read on the forward strand.
GCAGGACCGCCAGGCCCATGACCTCGATCAGGCCGATGTTCTCCTTCTTGATGTGGTGCAGCTCCTGGTGCGGGTGGAAAATGCCCAGCGGATACTCCTCGCTGGTGCGGTTGTTGCGGAGCACGAGGTCCAGCTCATACCGATCGCCGCGCATTCTGGCGATGGGCGTGACGGTGTTGTGCGGCGTGCCGTCCGTTTCCGCCAGAATCTGCACCTGCAGATCGCTGTATCCGCGCCATTTCTCCAGAATCTTGTCCGCAAGCGCGATCAGGCGCTCCGGCTTCTCCGCGTCCAGCCGGATGACGGACATCGGCCAGTCTACGATTCCGGCCTCAATGTCCTCGAATCCGGCGAAAACAACGCGCTCCCGGATACCGGCCCTTGCCATGGCGAAGGTGTAATTGCCGCCCTGGAAATGCTCATGCGTCAGAATGGAGCCGCCGACAATCGGAAGGTCCGCATTCGAGCCGATGGTGTAGTGCGGGAACAGCTGAATGAATTCCAACAGACGCACAAAGGTATCGTGCTCGATCTTCATCGGCACGTGCTCGCCGGAGAGGACGATGCAGTGCTCGTTGTAGTAGACGTAGGGACTGTACTGCATGTACCACTGCCGGCCCGCCAGTGTCAGCGGGAGGAGGCGGATGTTCTGTCTGGCCGGATGGTCGAGCCGCCCGGCGTACCCCTCATTCTGCGGGCAGAGAAGGCAGAGCGGGTATTTGTCCTGTTTGTTCTTCAATGCAGCCGCGATGGCCTTGGGGTCCTTCTCCGGCTTGGAGAGGTTGATGGTGATGTCGAGCTCGCCGTACCGGGTCTTCGTCACCCACTTTCTGTCCCTGCGGATCCGGTAGGTCCGTATGTAATCGCTGTCGCAGGCGAGCTTGTAGAAATAGTCGGTTGCCTGCTTGGGGCTTTCCCGGTATTTTGCCCGGAAGCTGTGAATGAACTCCGACGGGCGGGGTGTCAGGCATCCCATCAGACTGGTGTCAAACAGATCGCGGCTCGCAATGCCATCCTCGATGACGCCGCGGCTGACCGCATCGTCCAGAATGAATGCCAGAATCTCCGAGAGCTCCGGGAGTTCTTCTGCCTTCGGAAGCTCCCCCTGCCCAAAGCCGCTCGTCGGCTGCAGCTGCATCTTATCCATCAGGAGATTCGCCGCGTAAAAGCGATCCTCCGCCTCAATCAATCCACGGTCCAGGCCGTATGCCGTCAGTGCCAGTACCGCCTGTTCAGTCGTGTCAAGCTTCATTGTGTTTTCCCCCTTTTGCCTTCAATTGATACCGGATTGCTACGTGCGTTGCGCTCTCGCAATCCTGATATCATTCAATGCCGGTATTCCAATTTGTCCGGTCGTAACTGGACAGTCGCCAGTCATGACCGATCCTGACGGAGCTGTCCTAAGCTAGTCATCCTTCCTGCGGCGCTTATACAGAACAATGATGAGAATACTGGCTCCCACTGCAATTGCCAGAATCAACAGCAGCCACAATACCAGACCGGTATCGATGACAGAGCTGACTGCGGCGTGCTCCCCTGCGTGGTTCCCCTCGGACTTCTTCGCCTCTGCCGCCTTTGCGGCCGCTGCGTCGGCACCGCTTGTATCTTCGGAAGTGATGGCCTCTTCTGCGTCATCCGTATCCTGCACTTCTTCCGCGGCAGCTCCGTCCGGATCCTGTTCCTGTGCGGTTCCTTCTCCCACAGCAGTTTTTGCTGTCTTCGCTGTAGATTTTGCGGCGGATGCTGCCTGTGCAGAGCTATTTCCTGCTCCCGAAGCGCTGCTGACCGGCGCGGGAGCTGCATCTTCTGTCTGTACAGTCTGCTGCTCGGCAATATCTGCCGTCAGCACCGGTGCAGTCGGATTCCCTGCTGCCTGTGCAGAGGCCTGCGTGCTCTGCGCTCCGGACGCGGTGCTGTCCGGGATTGCCTGCCATACAGATTGCGATTGTCCCGATGCCGCTGAACTGTTCCCGGAAGAGTTTCCACCGGAGGAAGATCCGCTGTCCGTCTGGCCGCCACTCGAGGAACTTCCATCAGATGAAGAGTCACCCGATGTGCTTCCGGAGGAGGAATCGTCCTTCTTGTCTGTATCGGAGGAGCTGTCATCGCCGCCTTCCGCCTTCGGATACGCGGTCCATCTGCGCAGCACCAATGAGCATCCGCAGCTGTCTTTCTCGTCCTTCCAGGCAGAAACCCAGATACTGACGGAGTTTTTTCCCTCCTCTGCGTCAGAAATCTTATATATCTTGTATGTAATATTATTCCAAGACAGTGTTTGACTCGTGTCGGTCAGGCCATTCCGGACAATTGCCTTGCAGTTCTGACCGGGAACCAGAATCACGGTATCTCCGGTGCGAAGCGACTCATCCTTTCCAGCGACCGCTTCCCCAATGCTCCACTCTTTCCCTGTATCAGTTACGCGGCGCAGCTCCACCGTCGTACTGTTAAAGGAGCTCTGGGTCGGAATGTGATGTATCACCGTCAGGACTGCTTTCTTCCCATTATTCTGGATATCGGCCTTCAGTACATGCTTCGCTGCCGTAAATACAGTACCATCGGTGAATACCGCATTGCTGTCCTTGCTGATGGTCACCTCAATGTCACACCGGTAGGTTTCGCCCGGTTCAAAGCGTTCGGTTGTCCCCATGTCATTCCAGGTTTCCGGATCTGCAGAGACGAGCTTTTTCCAGTTCGTTACTGCATAGGTATACCTTGCACCTGAATCCAGGGACTGCAGTCTCCCGCGAAGTGTTTCCCCGATGCCGGCCGGATAGTAATCGTTTTGATTTTCAAAAGCGCCGTTCCAACTGGCGTCCGCCAGGATTCCGTCCCAATTTCTGAAATAACTCCAGTAATCCTCGGTAATCCGGAACTCCGGAATCTGATATTCATCTGCGGATGCCGCGTCCGTTCGCTGAATAATTGCAAAAATGGATGCATCCTTATCCGTCGTCTGATCATGGCAGATCAGCTGCAGTGCGTAGAAATGTCCCTCCTCCAGCTTTGAGGTATCCATGACGTACGTGAAGGTGCTGCCGCGCTCATTGTCTCCCCCTACTCTTTCATGGTCGGGCTGCACATTTTCAAAAACAGCGGTCCAGTCTTCTGCATGCGAGGGTATCGTGTTGCCGTTTTCATCCTGCAAATCATTTTTGCTGCCTTCTTCGTCACTCAATATTGCCACATGAATTCCGTTTGGGCACTCACCCTCCGTTCCCAGATCACTTGCATACAAAGACAATGTGCAGGCAGCATTCGTATACTTCGATTTCTCTTCCGAATCAAATACAATTTCGACTGGCAGGCGGCTCGATGTTTTCGTAACCGTATAGGCGTCCCCCGCGTTTTCTGCCGTCAGCTGCATGGGCTTTTTAAAGCTCAGGGCCGATGCATCAATGGAATCCGCTTCTGCATCCTCTGCCGCGGTATAGAAGCTGAGCAGACAATAGGAGCCAATTGGACCGTGTACATCCGAGTCCTCGGTATCATCCGAACAATCCCAGACCTTCAATGCAAAGGGATTGTAAACGTTCTCCATACCACTGGAAATGCTGTCTGAAAACTCTTCCCACTGGAGATGGCAGGTCATTTCTTCTGTGCTCTTCGCCTTCACATCGAGCAGGATTCTGTTGCCATCGGCTCCCACTGCCTCCAGATATCCTCCATCCTCCTTGTTCATCACCTCTCCGCTTGAAGTCTTCCCGCGGCTTGCTGTGGTAAGAGCGTATATCCGGTAAGTACGATTATAGACGCCGGCCCCCAATGTAATTGTATGATCGGTGAGATTGGTAACCGTTGCCGTAACTTCAATGTTTCCTTCTGCATCCACCTTCACATTGTCTTTTGGAATGGAGCAGGTGAACACAGCGGGTGTTCCCTTTTCCTCACGGTAGGTAAAAAGTACATCATCACTCTCCGCCGGATAGAGCACCGGGGAGGATTGGATCTGGACATAGTTCTTATAATAATCTGCCAGCTCACGCATTGTGATCTGGCCATCGCCCGCGTAGCCAGCGCGGTTTTCTGCCCCTTCCAGCGTTGTAGTATCTGCTGCATACACATGGTATTCCACATTAAAACGGTCATAGCCAAGTGCATGTCCCAGCACCACATTGTCTTCTCCTCCGCTTGTATTATTCTGAATGGAGGTTTCCACCCGATTGGCCGCAGCAATGAAATAATACTGAGGCGGCTCTTTCGTCGTCTGAGAGCTTCCGTTGCCGTTCGTTTCCGCGTCATTGTTCCCGGCGTCATCATTTTCTGAAGCCGAAATGCTTTCTCCGGCGCGCTGAAATTGCTCCAGGAACTTTTCCGGATCATACGCTTCGTTCCCTGCCTCTGCGCTTTCTTCTCCGATTTCATCCAGTTCCGATGCGGGCATGATCATCCCTGCCGAATGACAGCAGGAGAAAAGCACCAGGACTTTTCCGGAAAGCGCATTCAGGTGCTCTCGAAGCTCTTCTGCAGAGATATCATTGGCTCCGCTGCAGGCAAGGTAAGCGGTTCCGTCTGCCAGCGAACCGCCATGCCCGGAATAGAAAAACACGGTGAAGGAATTCTCGTCCGTGGTTTTCGCAATTGCATCGATTTTCTCCCAGAGTTCTGTCTTGTAATCGGTCTTGCTGTTCTCCGGAATGGAATACAACTCGATGCTGTCCTGACTCTCGTCGAACTGATCGGTGTTGTAGAGCATCGTCCGCAGTGCCTCTGCATCCTCTTTCGGTGTTGCCCCAAGGGAATCGCCATCTGCCAGATGCACCAGGATAGCATGGTTCACGTGCTCCGCGGTTGTCTCCTCCTCGGAAGACTGCGATTCTTCCGCGGTGGTTTCTGCCTTTTCCGTTTCCTGCGCTGCAGCCGGCGCAGTCTTTTCTGCGGACGTCTGTTCACTGTCTGCCTTTGACTCCGCAGTGGTTTTTAATCCATCCGCAGTATTTTGATCATCGGAATCGTTTGAAACATCCGAACTCTTCTCATCACCAGCCTTTGATTTGTCAGTGCCGTTCTGCTCCTCAGAAGCATTCGAATCTTTCGCATTCTTCTCTTCAGCAGTCTTTGACTTGTCGGTACTGTTCTGATCCGCGGTGGTTTTCGTCTCTCCAGTGTCCTTCTGATCATCGGCAGTGTTTGACTCCTCCGCATAGACGGGCATCCCTCCCGCCGGCAGTGACAGCACAGAGGCACAGGCGACGCACAGGCCAAGTGCCAGTGCCGCTGCGCGGCAGCTGCTTTTTCTTCTCATAAACATTCCCCCCTCATTATTGATTCATTTCCCAGGAAAGCCGGTGCAGCTCTCCCCTTTGTGCAAGCTTCTCAAAGCCGTTCTGACGCAATGCTTCATATAGAATAATCGCCGCCGAATTGGACAGATTCAGGGAACGAATATCCCCCCACATTGGGATGCGCACGCAAGCCTCCGGGTGCTGCACCAGAATCTCCTCCGGAATACCGGCCGATTCCTTTCCGAACATAATGTAGTCATCCGGTCCGTAAGAGACGTCACTGTAGCACTGTCTTGCCTTGGTCGTCGCAAACCACAGATGCGGACGCGAATTCTCCCGGTCACCCGCAAAACAAAGCTCCGGATGCTGCGCCAGGAAATCTTCATAATCAACGTATTGATGAAGCTCCAGCTGATCCCAGTAATCCATGCCGGCACGCTTTATATACTTGTCATTTAAAACGAATCCGTAGGGACCGATCAGATGGAGCGAGGACGCCGTCGCCACGCAGCTGCGCCCGATGGCGCCGGTGTTGAACGGAATCTCCGGCTCGTGCAATACAATGTGAATCACAGGCTTCTCCTTTGTGCTTAATGTCTGCTCTTATTTTAACCCACTCATTTTCTTGTAAACATCTCCGCGATTTCCGGCTAAAAGTGTCGTAATAACCACAATCGTTCCGTTGATTACCGCATATACGATGCGATAATTGCCAAGCCTGATTCTATAATAGTTGTTGTGCTTTCCTTTAATACGCTTCACATCCACTTTTTCGGGATGTTCACCGGTCAAAAGCTCCTTGACTGCGTTCTCATACTGAATTCGTACATCCTCATGCGTTTTCAGAAATTTATCCGCCGCCTTTGTATACCAGATCTCATAGCTATTCGTGTCAGGCATTTCACAGCCTCCGATCAAACATGCAATTGTTTTGCAGAAGAAATTGACAGATCATCGTCGTTTAGAGCTTCGATCTCATTGAGTATTTCTTCTGATTCTTCTGCAGAAGCTTCCTGAATATTAGCGGTCAGTCTGTAAAACGGATCCTCTTTCAGTTTGATAATGTATTCCCGCAGCGCATTTTTGATCAGATCCGTCATGGACATATTGTACACTCCGGCAACAGCCTTCATGTCACGAACGTCCGATTCATCCATTTTAAAGTTCATTGCTTTTACTGCCATATTGGCCACCTCCTAATCCTTACGATCAGTATGCGCGGTAAAGATGTGCTTTACAACCCTTTACCGTAATAATTACATTTTTAGTTGATAACATTACAGCACAGACGCCAGCCAGCGGCGGATCCTGGCGAAGTTATCCGATGTCCCCGGACATCCTGTTGACTTTATGCTGTATTCGAGTAATTATACTCGTAAGAAAGTATCTTACGAGTTACTAACTTACGAGTATAACTATCAGGAGCACGCTTATGAGCCAATTTTACTGCCGCACAGATGAAATCAGAAAGCTGAACAAGCGATATGCCGGGGATCAGTTCGAATGCATCGTCATCTACGGCCGGCGGCGTGTTGGAAAAACGGCGCTGATCAATGAATTCTGCAAGGATAAGCCGACCATTTTCTTCTCTGCACTGAATACAACGGGAAAGGAAAATCTGGAATCTCTCTCCAAATCGATCATGAGCTATGAGCGTCCGGAGATGGCTTCCGCTCCCGAATTTGGCTCCTACGATGCCGCCCTTGACGAGCTGACTGCTCTTTCCCGCAAGAAGCGCATTGTTTTTGTGATCGATGAATATCCGTACCTTGCCAAGGCCAAGCCTGCCATCTCGGCAATGCTGCAGCACATCATTGACCATAAATGGTCAGAGTCCAAAATGTATCTGATCCTTTGCGGTTCGTCCATGAGCTTTATGGAGAATCAGGTGCTGGGCGAGGAAAGTCCGCTGTACGGCAGGCGAACCGGGCAATTCCGGATTGAGCCGCTGGACTACAGGGAAACCGCTGTTTTCCATCCGGATCTGTCTGCAGAGGATAATTCCCTGATTTACGGAATCACCGGCGGAGTTCCTCACTATATCAACAAGCTGAATGTTCAGGGCAGTGTGGATGAGGCTCTTCTGGATAATTTCTTTGACCGCTCCAGCTATCTGTTCGAAGAGCCGGGAAATCTGCTGAAGCAGGAGCTCCGCGAGCCGGCTGTTTACAACGCGATCATCAAGGCGATTGCGGAGGGGTCTTCCCGGATGAACGATATTAAGACAAAGGTCGGCGAAGAGAATTCCGTGATCGCCAAGTATCTGAAGACCTTGATCGACCTTGGCATTGTAAAAAAAGAAACTCCGATTACCGAAAAGCCGGGCAAAAAAACAATCTATCTGCTCGCTGACAATTTCTTCCGGTTTTGGTATCGCTTTGTCCCAGCCAATATGAGCGCCATTGATTCCGGAAGAATTGCCAAGACCTATCCCCATGCTGTAAAGCAGTATCTCCCGGATTACATGGGCCTGGTTTTCGAGAGGATGTGCCGCGACTATCTGCTGTATTATGCGGACAATCTCCCCATTGAGCTGAATGAAATCGGCCAATGGTGGGGGACAGACCCGAACAAAAAGAAGCAGATACAAATCGATATCGTCGGAACGCCGGCTGCCGGCAGCGACTATATCATCGGCTCGTGCAAGTTTCGAAACGAGAAAATCGGTATGGATGAACTCGATTTAATCAAGGAGTATGCATCGGTTTTCGGGAAAGGCAGCCGCTACCATTATTACATCTTTTCCAAGGGCGGATTCACAGAAGGGCTTCTGCAGGCACAAACGCGGGGAGAGGTTCATCTGGTATCTCTGGAGGATATGTACTCGCCTTGCTAAGCACAAAACGGGCGCATCGCCGTCCTACAACGGGGCACAGTGAGATCACTCACTGTGCCCCGTTTTTGCATCACTCTGTCTGCTCTTCCGACGTCTCGGTGCTGCTTTCGTTTGCGGTCTCCGCCGTGCCGACAGCACTCGTTTCCGGAATTTCTTCATGAGCGGTATCCGGCGCGGCTTTCACCGCTGCGGCGGATGCTGTATCGGATGTTCCCTGCTCCTGCTCCGACGCCTGTGCCGCGGGTTCCGACGCGCCATCTGCTGCGGAAGCTGTCTCATCGTTTGATGCCTTTGATGAATCCTGCCCGTCCAGTAAATTCGATGCATCAGTTGTCTTACCATCCGTCGTTTTCTTTGACGTGTCCTGTCCGGTCTGCGATGCATCGGGATCCGTCACTTTCTGATCCGCTGCATTCGCTGCAGAATCGGTTGTCTTTTCACCAGATTGTGTCGTTCCGGTGCCGGCATTATCGCCTGCCGCATCCGAGGATGTCTGTCCGTCCGTTGCAGCTGCATTGTTGCTCTGCTCCGTTGTCGCATCGCTGGAAGCGGACGCTGCATCGCCGGCTGCCTCTTCTGCATCCAGAATGTTTCCATTCTCATCCATCCGAAGCGTTCCGTCCTGCGTCCGCGCAATCGTGTCATCATCCGGTACCCAGACCGCTGCAAGCGTCATATCCTGTGTCACCGTGACAACGGCATCGGGTGCATAGTGGTAGGACTTAGCTCCTTTCTCCAGCACGTAGGATGCATCGCCATCGGACGCCTTGCTGATCTTCGTCACAATATCCGAGGCGGTGGTCTTCGCCGTCTGATCCGCCAGCTCCGAGGGCGACGTAATCAGCCATCCCAGGAGCTTCCACCCCTTCCGCGTCGGTTTGAATTCCGACAGATCCAGCTCTGTCTTCGCCGTCTCCTCCTCTCCGGATTCCTCCGGTTGCAGGGTGAGCACGAGGTCACTTACCGCAGCACTCGTTCCGGATGCCGAATTCGCAGCATTTGCATTTGCGGCAGAAGAGTCCGCATCATCCAGTGCTGCAAGGCTGATGGCATTGGCCTCGGAGCCATCACCGGCAGCTGCAGCCTTCGCCGACGCAGCGGCTTCCTCAGAGAAAACACCCGCTCCCGCGGAAAGGTTTACCGAATAGGTGCTGCTGGTCTGGGTTCCGCTGTTCCCCCAATCCGTTGTTTTCCATTGGATGTACCAGTCTCCGTAATTCTTGATACTGACACTTACAGGGAATGGATAGTCTCCTATTCCAGCGGTATAAGCAATCGTCTGTCCTTTTGTTTCAGTACCAAGGTCAGCAGTATAAGTTTTAAGCTCGTTTCCTGTTACATAGCTGATTCCGGTCGCCGGACTGCTCCAGCTTCCGCTGCTCGGCTTCATTGCATAGCATTTCGTAAAAGTGCCGCCGGCGGTTCCAGCAAACAGGTGGTACTCAGCCATATTATTCTTCGGTTCGTACACCTCCCACATTGCCGTATACGAATTTGAAATCGTCGCCCCCGTTTTATTATTCATTACAAAGCCTGCCGCGATTCCATTTTTACTGTTGCGGCTGTTCTGGCTTCCGCCGAATTGTCCGAGCGAATGGCAGTATTCAATCTGCCCGGCATTGTCAAATACAAAGCCGGCAGCGCCTGCAAAGTTGTCATTTTTATTCCAGCCCTGACGGACATTCGCGTAGCTGTTCTTAATGGTTCCCTGGTTCGTAAGGACAAAGCCGCCGATTTTCAAGCCCTGCACCTG
>CAVJLL010000013.1:26437-60062 GCA_963650385.1 Clostridium sp. CAG:508
TCGCAATTTGACAGGACTGCCTCGCCGCCTGATACCGTGCTGCCTGCACTGCCTTCCTTATTCACTCGATTAATGCCGACAAACCCATTCTCTCCGATTCCCGGATGATCAGTGTCGACCCATTCACAGCTTGCCACCTTACAGTTCTCAATTTTGGCGGATACAGCATAGGTAACCTGCCCTTCCGTGTCGCTTGTCTTCCAGGAATTCTTGGAAATCAGCTCATCGGACGCCTGGCTGTAGCTGCTCCGATCCTCCGTCCACGTGCTCAGTCCAATCCAATACTGGTACACGGTTTCTGTCTTTGGAACACTTACCGATGTAGATTCGTTGTACTCCGCAAAGCCAGAAGCACCGACCTTATGGCAGCCTTCTACCTTGGATCCGCTGATATAGCCTCCCTTGTTGCGCCATACCAAACCGGCACCGGCAATGTCGGAATCCTTAACGGTACAATTCGTCACCACACCAGTCTTTGCTGCAGCATTCGCACTGTATTCGTATTTGAATTCGTATCTGTATACATTTTCGGATTTTCCATTTATCTGGATGGTGGAAACGTACGTCCCGCCGGTTCCGACGCTCGGACAACCGATCGTTGTCTTCTGCAGGACATTCTTCGTCACGTCTCCGTTCTGGTAAACCAGTCCGGCACTGCCCAACGCCAGACCCTTGTCCTTCTCCGAATTGTTGTCCAACCTCGAATTCTGCACGGTGATATCAGAGAGCGTCCCGTAGTTGTACTCTACGAACTCATTTGCACCATGCTGCATGTCCTTCTCGCCGCCGGTAGTCGTGCCGCTGGATCCATACTTTGCGCTGTCCAGAACAAGCGATTCGATCTTTCCGGTTGATGTCACATAGTGTGCAAAGTCCTTCCGAAGATTCTTCAGCTGAACGGACGAATCGCCATACTTCCGGCCGGAATACGTGCCATCCAGGCACTGGAATTCCACATCACTGCTGTCTCCCAGCTGAATATCCATATCCTGACGGATCTTCAAATGGGTCTTGACGTTATCTGCTGCAGACACGCTGCTGGTGCTCAGGTAGCTGAAGCGCTTTGCGCTTTCCTTATCAAACGCATTTTTCAGATCATCCTTGCCCGCAGCATCAAATTTCTGCCCGTCCCACTTGGAAAGACTCTCGAGCTGGCTCAACGACCGCACGCGGTAATCATGTCCTGCATCGCCGTCTTTTGTTGTAACAAAGGTGCTGTTTAACGCCTTTTCATTCGCTGTGCCGCTCTCAGGCACATTTGCCGCCTTCACCGTATCTGCAAAGAACGGCTGGAAGGAGAATCTCGCAACCGGAATATTGCCTTTTGCCGAATAAACGGTGATTCCGATTCCCTCGCTCTCCTGCGTCAGCGTCTGCCAGGAAGCAAAATTCTTGGTCGTATCCGGATCACTGTAGCTCAGATATTTATCCAGCTGGAAAACGTATGCCTTATCCACCGACCGACCGTCTGCCGTATTCTTTTCCAGGCGTTCCAGATTCTTCAGTGCATCAAGTAATTCGCCACTGTCCTCCGTAAAGATTTCTGTTTTGCCTGTCTTCTTCTGGGTATTTACATCAGCAGGTGAGGAAACAGCGCCTGTGTTGTCTGCGCGGCTGAACGTGCTCCATGCGCTGTCCGCGCCGGTAACCAGAACATAGCCGCTCTCTGATACCGTTTTCCCGCTCTGTGTCAGAAGGCCGTGTTCCAGATCGTCGCCAGATGTTTCCACATTCGTGTATAGCTTATTATCCGCTGTGATGACTCCGTTCGTGCTGACGCCGTGAAAATAATAGCTGCCATCCACCTTCTCATAGTACAGCAGGCTGTATCGATCTTGCGCCTGATACGACCAGTCGCCATAAGCCGTCTGTTCCTGCGGCATCGGATACGGGTATGTCCGATGCTGATCGTCATCCGTCATGTACTTGTAGTAGCCGACAGTGTGATCTGAGTCCGCACGTCCGGCACCATCAATGCTCAAATTCTTCAGCTCATCATAGGACTTGCCCGTCACCTTGCCGGTATAGTCCTTCAGCTCCGTGCTCTCTGCCGCGAGTGCACAGTCTGTCAGGTAATAGCTGTCTTTAACCGTGCCGCCATTGTATTCCTTATAGAAGGGATACCAGGTCTTTGCACTTACACTCCAAAAGGCTTCATAGCATTTGGAAATCGTGCCTGTGTTAACAGTCTGCACCATGCCGCTCGCTGCCTGGGCGTTTTCAATCTTCCCTAAGGCATGGCAGTTATTAATTTGTGTACTGTCATCATTGATCTGCCCTGCAAAGCCGCTGGCATTTCCGTCCGCATTGATCACAACGTTCGCATAACACCCGTCAATCGTCACCCCGCATTTGGCATTTCCTATAAAACCAGATACATTTTTACTGCCATAAACCGATCCTGCCACGAAGCAGTTCTTGATGCTCTGCTTCTCACCTGTCGTCTGCTCCTGTACAAAGCCGGCGACATCAGCCGCACTTCTGGATTCTCCCGGTGCAATACCGATGGAAAGGTAATCATACGTGCCATGTCCCTTATCTAACGGACTGTAATTCTTAGTGGTCCCTTTGCCGTACAAACTCGGATCTGCATACAAACCGCAGTTCTCAATGCTGGCACAATTGGACGTAATAAAGCCATCCCCCCAGATTGTCGCATTGATGATGTAGCATTGCTCTATTGTTCCGCTGTTGCTCGTATTCTTGATAAATCCGGTTCCGTAAATCGACGCGTTGATAATCTTGCAGTTCGAAACCTTTCCATTTCCTTCCATCTGACCGGCAAAACCGGCATCCGTCAGCTGATTGTAATCATCTCCGGCACCAAACTGCGCATCCGTAATCGTAATATCATGTACACTTGCATTTCCTCCGGATATCATCCCCAGGAAGTGCGCTGCCTTTATATTGGTGACCTGCAGATTGCACAGCTCACCGTATACCGTAGTAACGAACGTATCTCGAAGCCCGTCCAGAACATAATAATCGCCGCTGTCAGCCGCCGCCCCGGGACGAAGCGTGCTGCGGAACATTGCATTTGCCCAGCCAATCTGCTTCAGCGTAGACGATTTGTAGGCTGCATCTGCAGAATCGGTTACAGCAGTTCCGTTCTTATAAAATATGACCTTAGCTTTATCAAAGGTAATATCCAGCTGCTGCTCAATGATCCGACGATCGCTCGACTGCGTCAGGAATCCTATATTGCTGACCGCATTCTCAAAGGCAAAGAATCCCTTCAACTGATCCGCACTGCGAATAATGGCCTGCGGATCAGTACCTGTCTTCGATGAATCCGCCTTCGACACCGTCTGCAGCTCTCCTTTTTCTGCCGCTTTCAGTGCATCGGCAAAAAACGGGATATAAGTGAAGGCTGCTACGGAAGGCTGCTGTGTATTATTTTCGATCTTACGGATGGCCAGCAAAACGCCGAATGTATTCCCACTCGGTGCAAACATCCAGGTTTTGTCTCCGTCCTTTCCGCTGTAATAATCATTGACGGAAAGGGTCACATTATATGCTGTATATCCATTCAGTGCCGCAACATTTTCATTGCTTAACGGATAGGTTGAAAAATCTGTGATCTTCCTGCTGATCTGTCCCCACGTTTCGGTCTTTTCGTCGCCGCCTTTTGCAATGCAGACGTAACGATCCTTCTCCTCTCCATTCTTGACCAACAGCAGGTATCCGCTTTCTGCAACGTAGCGGTCTTTCTCTGTTACAAAGCTCTCCGCGCTGCTGATTTCGTCATACGTCGCGGTCTTAGCATTCGCTCCGCTCTTGAGCATATAGCCGTGGTAGTAAAAGGTCGAATCCAGCGAATTCGTAGTTCCGTTCCAGATTTTCTCATAATAAATGAGTCCAAAGGTGGCATCGGAAGTCTCCTCCGGCACCTCCCAGTCGCCGATCTGTGCATATTTAGCCGTATCCTGGTCGGCATCCTTTATTTTTGCTCCGGTTACGGGATTGTAGAGGAACCGGGCAAAGGCGGTAGTAACTGTATGGAAAGGATACTTTGTAGCATTGTCGCTGAAGTGCGCCGTTTCACTGGTCGCTGAGGAATCGTAATAATAGGCTCTCTGTGCCTGATCCACGTTCTTTGTCAGCGGGCAGTTTTCTGCATAGTAATCCGCACCGGTAAGAATCTTCTCATCGATTTCTGCTGTCTGAGCTGCATCGGCTGTGCCGGTCGCCGCAGTGCCATAGGTTCCGACTTCTTCCTCCGGTGCCCCATTCATGCCCTTCAGATAATAGTTGGTATCGCTTCCTTCCTTTTCAAGACTTCCCAGCTGTCCAGCATAGTAGCCAACGTGCGAGGTGTCTGTTGTCTTCGTGCTGTCCGTCCCGGCATTTCCGTTTGCAGTTGACGCGCTGTTCCCTGTGTTCGAGCCATTCGTTTCCGTTGTCGAACTACCCTTTTTGTAAACACGACCGGTGCAGTAGGTTTTCCCGGCTTTGAGGCTTTCCGCCTGACCAACCAGACCTCCGGCGTAGGCTCCCTCTGTGTTCACGGCAACGGAGCTGGTGGAGTAGGAATTTTTAATAGTAAGTGTTCCGGTGGACTTTCCGACCAGACCGCCGGCTGCGCCGTTTCCGCCTGCGAGGTAGACGTTGTAGCGTCCCTGCGTGTAGCCACCGGCAGAAACATTGACATTCGGCTGGCCGGCAATATCCTTATATGCCGGTTTCCCATCAGATTCTGCCGTGCGGCCGCCGGAGTAGCTAGCCTCTATTGTCGTTGTTCCGGAGGTGCTGCCGATGAGGCCGCCCGCTCCGTCCTCAGCACTGATCGTGTTGGCAGTTCCGCCATTTCCTTCTGAGCGAACATAGAGAGATGCCATGCTGCTGCTGATTGTAGTAGCGGCTTCATCCTTTCCGATCAGGCCGCCCGCACTGCTGCCGGACCACACCTGGTCCTTCGCGCCGGAGCCGGAGACGGCTGTATTAGCAACGTTCACCTTTGCTCCGCTTCCCGTGCTGCCGATCAAGCCGCCCGCGCAGCCCTTCTGGGCTGTGATGCGAATGCCATACGGCGACTGTGACGAGTTCGTTTCCGTGCTGCCGGTGCTCTGCGAGCCTTCCTCTGCCTCCCCGCAGTCGGTTGTGGCCTTATCCGTCAATATGGTGAGTCCGCTTACGTCGGTTTCACCGCCATTGACCCTTCCGATGGCGCCGCCGGCCGAACTTGCTCCCGTCACCTCCAGAGTGTGGGCAGACAGATTCACGCCGGTCAGCGTCAGGTTTCCGGACGTGGTTCCCACAAGACCGCCGGCTGCGCCGCCGTTTCCATCCGCGCCTACCGCGGAAGACTCCAGCACCGGCATCGTCAGCTGAACGGTGTTCAGCGTCACGGTTGTGCCTGCTTCCTGCATGCCAATATAGGCACCCGCTGCACGATTTGCAGCTGTACCCTTATCTGCTGTCAATGTGAGATGACCCGCGATGGTGATACCGCTCTTTTTGTTTTCTTCTGTGACCTTTGAATTATCAATGGTAACTGTGCCGCTCGTTACCTTCCCGATGAAGGCAGAGGCAATCTCACCCTCGATACCTAGGTTCGCCGTTACCGTGCTCGTCTCTGTGACAGTTTCATCCTTGGAGATGGTCTTTACCGTCACATTTTCCAGCTTTAGCTCTTTGCTGCTGTTTGATCCTTTTGCAGCGTCCACTTCACCAGCCACCACTGCGGCGATGCCATTTGCAGAATAGACACGATACCCCTTTTTCTCCGATGATCCCTTGTCCGCCAAAGCTTCATTCTTGAATGTTCCGGTTAAATTGGAAATTTCCTGAAGAACACTGGCTTTAGAGTCCTTGTTTTCATACCACAGGACAGACACGTTTTTCACAGACGCACTGCCCGTTTTGGCAAAAAGAATTGCCGCATTTGCTGCTGCACCATTTGCGTTGCCGACAGCCTGTGCCGTTGCATCTGCCACCACAAGATCGGAAAGTTTAAAATCCGATGCTGGATTGACAAGCAATGCCGCATCACGATCCACTCCGGCAAAGGCAAAGCCTGCCAGGATGTGGTTATTCCCCTTGATATAACTCAGTTCGTCATTTTCGATTCCGTAGCAGGTAACAACCGAGCTCGCAGTTTTCGTCTTATCGCCATCTTTAGCAAGCTCCGACACGTTTGCCCCAGGTATGTCCTTAAGTGTTTCCCCTTCCGCTGTTTCCTTCAGCGGACGGATCTGAATTTTCTCTCCCTCTCCAAATGCTGTTTTACCATTGTTCCAATAATGGTTTTCACTCTCTCTTCCCGTTGCTGAAAGAATATCGCTGGTAAAGCTTGTAACCCTTTCCGCTTCTGCCTCTGTTTCCTTTGCTTTGTCATCATTCTGCCAGAAAAGGTCGCTTACGATCCATGCGCCTGTTGAATCCTGCCCTGTTACCTTCTTAAAATCCACGCCGGATATTGCCTCGGAAAGATTTTCAAGATGCCTGGGATTGGAAACGATTGCAGCCTTCTCCTTCGTCGTCGGAAGGCTTCCTTCGTTTACCTTCTTTTCGCTGACAGAGTCAAACAGACTGTTGACTCGTACAACCGACTGCACGGTCTGACCTGTCGTCTTACTCACAAGCTCTACGGTGATTCTAAGGTACTCTCCTGGATAAAAGTTCTTTTCATAAGAGTCATCCGTTTTCCCATCCGCATCGGTATATGCTGCTTTTGCCTTGTCTGCATTGAATATATCCGCAAAATGGCCATTCTCTCTCACAATGCTGTCGAGAACAATCGCGCGATATTTTAATTGCACATTTGCTGTCTGTCGTGTCCCATTTGCATCCAGGTATTCGACATCTCCTGTCGGTTCATCCGTTCCGATGGCATCATCCAACCAACCTTTTCGCGCATCTTCGCTGCTAGTTTCATCGTACAGTCTCTTTGCTCCGCTGGACTCACCCTCAAAGGTAATTTTAATTGTTGTTCCGTATGTAGTCTCTTTGCCATCGGCACCAAAGTACGGACGATTTACGTTTTGATCCGTAACAAACAGCACCAGTGACTCTGCATTGCGCACAGTCACCACCGGTGCATAGAGATCGGTCGGATTGGCAAGCTCTCCCAGCGATCCGCCATAATATCCGATGATTACATTCCCAACGCCATCAATATCTACTCCCTTTTGGCGTTTCTGCGCATCTTTACGATCTACTTTTTTAACAATTTTTTTCTCCAGACCACTAGAAATGGTCTTTTTACTGCTGAACAGACTGCTCTTTCCATCGGTAACAAAAACGCCGTATACGGTTCCCGTCGATAGATCGTATTCCACATAGAAATCATAGCCGCGCAGGGTTTCATCGATGGAATACGACGGAAGCGCCAGCTTCTCAATCTGGGTCTCCGTGCTGGTCTCCGTGCTGGTCCGTGCCTTATGGGTAAACCCATAGAATTTCCGATTTTCTTTGGTGTCATTGTCCGGGTAATCTGCCGGATAACCGCTCTTACCAAAATCCTTCAGTGACTCACCAACCAAATCAGCAGAATAGTCCTTATCTGTCCCGCTCTTACCAAGACTTTCCTTAAAACTGGTCCAGGAGCCATCTACCTGTGCAGCAGTCAGATGATTTTGTGCAGCAATGAAAAGCTCTTCCGCAGTCTCATCCAGTTCCAATCGCTTGAGCTTTCTCGTATAGGAATTCACGGCAACAAAGCCAAGGGCGGCCAGTATCCCGATAATGGCTACGGCAATAAGAAGCTCTGCCAGTGAAAAGCCATTCTGCGTCGTTTTCCTTCTCTTGATCATCTGTCTGCTGTTCTCCAACTGTATCATCTGATAGCAACCTTTTATGCCGAAAAAGCGGTCTCCCGGATTCGGAAGCCGCTTCATCTGTAACGATCCAAAAGCCCGCCGACTATGGGCGGCTTCTGAAGCGTTACGCTTATTTTACCTGATTGTGAATGCAAAGCTCTTCACTTTCCAAAGGCTTTGTATAACCAGAATCTGTACTCCTTACTTCCACCGTAAGGTAAAAATAATGCGAACCATCGTCGCATTCCTCCTGCGTAATGGTCCCGTCCTTAATCACTGCATACAGTGATCTAGTCTGAACCTTAGACGGCAAAAGGGGAACGGTCGCATGATCGCTGTAGTTCTCTATCCCCAGAATCTGCTTCCCATCCTCAGGATTATCCGTAAGCACATATTTCATCTTATAACCACGGTATTCCGACAAAAAAGCCTGTTCCGTCGCATCCCAGGATGAGGCAGAGGACAGGTCCAATGTGAGTGCACTCACCGTCGTTGCCAGCAAGGTCTGTGCATCGGCCTTCAGACTGATCTTCTTATATACCCGCTGTGCGGCCGCGATCCCTGCTGCCATCGCTGCGGTTACCAGCCCGATCAGGACAACCGTCATCAGCAGCTCTGCAAGCGAGGCACCGCTGTCATTATTTATTCTTAAACAGGTCAGACGCATTCGTGCTGACCGTTTTTCCCGGCTCTTACAAGTCATAGCATTTTCTTACTCCGCTTGCTTCGGCGAATAGGTGATCAGCTTTCCCGCCTGCCAGATGATCACACTCTCTCCAGCACTTGCAGCTATTGTGTAATCTCCGCTGACGTTTTGCAGACTAACCGTTCCATCATCGCCGTTCTGTGATCCACCAACGCGCGACTCAATCGCATTTCGATCCTGCAGATATGCATGATAGCTTTCTTCTGACCTGGTTACGATGCGGGATGCTGCCTGCACCATTCCTGCCAGCATAATTGCCCCAAACGCAACAATCAGCATCGCCGCCAGTGCCTCTCCGATGGATTCACCTGCCTCTGAGTGCAGCTTACCAAAAAGATTTTTCATGCGTCTGTTCCCTGTCAAATATCCTGTCTGTTTAGTATCCTCATTTCAATTTTCTTCAAAAAAATCTCGATATGCAGCGCAGCTATTCCATGTCCGAACCAACACTTTCGTCCGTACCAACGCTTTGCCAGGAGATCCGGCAGGTAATGTACCGCACATTCTGACCGGCCTCGCCTTCTCCCTCAATAATGGATTCATAGTTCATTTCTATCGTGGGGACCAGAACAAACTCCAGGCTTTGCGTCGAAGCTGCGTCATTCTCCTCCGTGGAGAGATTCACAAGAATGCTGAAATCTGAGCGCATTGTCAGTGTGGCGTATACCGGCAGTTCACTCGATTCCTGTCCTGAGCTTTCCGAGCCAGATTCCTGTCCTGTTTCTTCTGCATCTGCTTCTTGCTTGGCCGTTTTCGGCTTCGGTTTTAACGAAAGCGTCACAGATTTTTGAGCAAGGCCTTTTTCCGGTCTCCACTGCTGTGTTCCCGATGCCTGGCTGCCAGATGCCGCACCATCCGAACCATTTGTCTGCCCGGAGTCTGCCGCTGCTTCATCCGGCCATGAGGCTTCCGCACTTTTCCAGACAGCTGGGCTGGAATAGATATCATTCGCCATTACAAGCCCCAACTGCTTCAGGTTTTCAATCTGGGTAAAGCTTATCGGTTCATAGGTCGTCCCGCCAACATTTGCTTTCGGATATTCTCCTGTCTCAGGACTATCGCTGTCTTTACCGGATGTGTTGCGATAAATCATCTTGGCAACGTCGTTGGCCGCATCAGCATCCGTGCTTGCTACCGGCTCTTTTCCGTCCGAGAGCATCGATGCAATGATCAGATCCTTGGCCGACTGCAGCATATATTGCTTATTCTGACCGGATTCGATCCCGCTCATCCTCCCGGCGGAGCTCATGGCCGCCGCGATGATGATCGATCCGACCACTGCGCAGACAATGAAAAAGAGCAGAGCTACCGCCAGGGACGCTCCGCCTTCGGATTTCATTTTCTGTTTGCACAGGCTTCTGATCTGCATGGCAGGTTATCTTTCTATCATCACTGTCACCGGTACATCGCGAGCCGGTCGTTTTTTATCGATGCATTAGGGAAATGCTGATTCTACCCGCGTTTCCTCAGCTATTCTCGTTATCGAGGAAATTGATTCCGTCCGTGCTGGTTGCGTTGTACAGCGTCTCGTAGAAGGTGACGGTCGCGCTGACCTCCACCGGTCCGTCGGAGAGGCTTCCGGACGAGGTATTGCTCCTGCCGGACGGCGTAATCGTGATGTCCTGGAGCAGGCACCGGTATTCGCAGTGGTACAGAGCCTCCAGCATGCTCTTCGCTGACGCATAGCTGCCGGCTTCGAAGGTGATCTGCAGCTCACGGCGCACGGTGGTATCTCCGCTGTAGGCAGTCGGGTCCTGGAAGCTGAGCTTAAAGGTTTCCGCGTTCTCAAAAATGTTGTTCAGCGCGATGATTTCCTGCTTCTGGTTGTTGTAGGTGGCCACCACGCCGTCGCTGGTGAGCTTGCCGGATTCAATCTGCTCCTGCATCTTCCGCATGGAGGCCGCCTTCGTCTGGTAGGCCGACAGCTCTGTTTCCAGAACGGAGGTGTCGTACTGAACCCTGGCCTCCTGCAGGCCCTTATATACGAACTGGTAGTAAAACAAGCCGATCAGCGCCGCTGCCAGGAGCAGCAGCACGATCTCTTCCGATTTCTTTAAATTTCTCATTTCTACCCCTAATGCCGCTGTTTTACAGCGGCAACCCGAGGAGAATTTCGCAAGAGCGAACTCTCCGTTAGGATCGCAAACTCCTCATCACTGCGCATTTCCTTCGACGTCTGTCTGTGACAGATCCGAGGCAACGCCTTCTGCGACGTTCTCCATTGCCTCCGAAAGCGGATTGACCACCGTCACGCCCGTGCTCGCAGTCTCCTCTGTCTCCGTCTCCGTGCCTGCTGCCGTGAAGTAAATGGTCATAGAGGAGATGACGTTCTCCGCGGCGCTTTGTGCCTCTGATGCGTTCTGCTCCTTCGTTGCTGCGTTGGAGACGACCACATAGGTCACGAGCGGGCTCTCCTCCAGCCTTGCCGTCACGTCAGAAACACTGGCGAGCTTTGCCGAATTGATGGAGAGCGTTGCGACATTCCCCGACATGCTCATGCTAAGGAGCGCATCACTTTGCATCAGCTCCTTCTCCACCAGACCCAGAATTTCCATCCGGTCCTGCAGCGTAGCCTCCTCGGTATTCAGATACCCGTTGCCGTAGTGCGAATACTCGGCACGAACCTCCTCGTAGGGCTCCAGTGAGGCTTTCGCCTCCTCAACCTGCGCTTCCATCTGATGGTAATTGCTCTCGAGCCGGTTGATCTCATCGAGCTTGCCCTGCACGAACACCTTGCTGAACAGGGCGACACCGCACATGAATACGAGAAAAATGGCGATCTCCGCCATATTTTTCCCAGTGTGCTTCTCTTCAATGAACAGGTTGATGGAGGTCTTATCGGGGATCCTGCCCGCCGGCCTTCCCGCAGGCAAAACAAGACCGCCGGCCTTCACCAGCTGACCATCCTTTTTCTTCTGTATCTTCTGATCTGCCATAGTTCCTTTCCATGCCCTGCAACAGCAGCGGCTGCCCGGGCGAAATCTGCAGGCGTGCCCGCTCCGACGATCCCTGCTGCACGGTCAGAGCCCGTCCGCGCGGCTCTTCGTCCCTGCCCTATTCCAGTACCGCGCCGTATCCCTGCATCATCAGCAGCAGGTTGTCGCCGTCCGCATCCTTCTGAAGATTCGCGCCGTCCGGCAGGAGCTCTGTCAGCGGCCGCACCGGCAGGTCCACCGATTCCTCAATCCGCTCCACGAATACCGGGTGCGCGGCTCGTCCGCAATAGTAAATGCAGTCGATGGAATTGCGGGGATTGTTGTAGTTGTAGAAGTTCATGACGCGCATCACTTCCGTGGCCATGGTCTGAATCTGATCCACGACCAGGTCGCTTTCTGCGACGCCGTCCTGGCTGGCATCGAGCATGACCTGCGCGATGTGCACATCCACGCCCTTCTCCGCCGCGATGGCCTCGCACAGCGATTTCTCGCTGGCGCTTAGGTTTCTGGTGATCTCATAGGCTCCGCCGGAGAAAAAGTGCAGCTGCATGCGGCTGTAGCCCATGCACAGAACCGCATAATCCTTGCTGAGCTTCGCCGGGAGCTCGGTCTGCGCCGCTCCGTTGCTGCCGGTGCCTGCTGCCGTTTCGGGACGTGCCGTCGATTCCGGTCTTCCCCCGGTGCTTCCCGATACCGCGCCCACGGGATTCCCTGCAGCGGATACACCCTCGGCTGCGGCACTCTGCAGCGGTGTTCCCTCTCCCGTATGGATTCCGCTGGCCTGTGCCTCTGCGGCTGCGCGGCGGGAGAGCTCCTCCACGGAAAGGCTGCCGCGGCGCTTCTTCCTCTCCAATGCCTGCTGACGCTGCTGTTCTTCCTTCTGCTCTTCCCGGTGCTGCGCCGCTCTTTGCTTCTCCTCCTGTGCGAGCCTCTTTTTGCGGCTGGCGGGATCCTCCGGCGGCAGCACGATCTGCTGCAGCGCCAGAACATCCGGAACGAGCTTGACCAGTGTGAGGCCGGCGCGTTTGCACATGGCCTTGTACTGAGTGATCTGCTCCTTGGAAAATGCGGCAATCAGGAGCTCCAGCTCCTGCTCATCGGAGGAGAGCACGGCGTAATCGTATACGTACTGGTCGGGCTCATCCTGCAGGTAATCGTGAAATTCATAGGGAATGTTGATCAAGAGCTGCCGGTGCGTCATGCGGGGCAGCCGCACGCGCCGGATGTAGTAGGATTCCGAAGGGAGGGCAAAGACGGCGTTCCGGACGCGGATCTTATTGCTCCTTATGACCTCGCGCAGGTACTCCGCCAACGCATGAAAGGCCGCGATTCTGCCGCCCACGACCATGTTGTCGGGCATGACCTCCAGCACCGTGCGGGTCACACGGCCTTTATTCATGATCACAATTTTAAGAAAACGGTCTTCGACCTCGATGCCGAGATATTTGCCTGCCATACGCGTAATTCCAATCAAATTCAACCTGTGGTAACTATCAGAGCTCACTTGCAGCACTCGCAAAACCGCTGCTGCGCAGCTTCTCTCCTAAATGTCTATAAATATCTTAAACTATAACATAAATTTAATTCTGACTCTATCAGATTTCGTCGGAGTGCCGATAAAAATGCCGCCACTTTACAAACGCCGGCCACGACGGGTCCTGGCGGAGTTGTCTGCCGCCCTGTCGTTTGGCTGGCGAGTGTACTGCAACTCGTTACAGCAGCGACAGGTACCGATTCACCAGGGGCTCTCCCCAGTAAAGGCAGAACAGGATTCCGACAGAAATGGCCGGCCCGAAGGGTATTTTCTGATTTTTCCTTGCTGCGGCGAAGCCGAGGCCGAAGACGCAAGATACGATGACACACAGAAGGCCGCGCAAGGGGCCGAGGTACAGTCCTGCCGCGAAGAACAGCTTGATGTCGCCGCCGCCCAGACCTTCCTTGCCCGATATCCGGTCGAAAATCAGGGAAATAAGGAGGAGCCCCCCGCCGAGGAGAAATGCACCGCCGAGGCTCCCTGCAAGAGCCGTCCTTACAATTTCCGAAAGCGCCTGTCCGCCGGCAGTTCCGATTGGCAGCTCGACAAACGGAAATGTCACCGCATAGACAACCAGCAGTGCGAGAATCAATGCATTCGGGATTCGATAGGATTCCAGATCAATCAATGACAGCACGAACAGGATGCATGTGAGAAGAAGGCCGCGGATAAGGCTCGGTGTCAGTCCCAGCTGCGTCAGGCATAGAAGCCACAGCCCGGCACTGACGAGCTCTGTTGCCATGTATCGTGGAGAGACACGTTCGCCGCAGTAGCGGCATTTCCCCTTCAGCAAAAGGTAGCTGAACACCGGCACCAGATCCGCTGCGTGCAGCTCATGTCCGCAGCCCGCGCAGTGACTGCGGCCTTTCAGCACGCTCTCTCCATGTACCATGCGCCATGCCATGCAGTTGAGAAAGCTGCCGAATACCGCACCCAGAATCACGGCCAGAATGCAGGCATAGACGGCCAATGCCGGTGCCTGACACAGTTCCTGAAAGCTCATATGGTTTTCTCCTATGCTGCTGTTTTGCAGCGCTCTTTCTTAATCAGTGTCTTCTCCGGCGGCTTCCTCCGCGATTCTCTGCCTGTCCGCCTCAATCTCGTCCTTTTGCTGATCCGTCAGGGCATTGCGCTCCGCCATGGTCATAAGCTCATAATCCAGAACCGTGCATTTCTTCCCGGTCCAGCGAATATTGATGATGGTGTCGTCCTGTATGGTGACGGCAAGCAGCTGTGCACCGTCCTCCGTTCCGAAATTCGGCACGCCCTTGGCACCGGTGACGGCATTCTTATTGTCCTCCTGCGAGGTCCGTCCGTAGGGTTCAATGGTGGAGAGCTTCGAAAGCGGCAGGCATTTATGCGTGAGCTCGTCATAATAGTAGGTCACCAGCCCCTGTGCACCGTCCTGCAGATAGGTGATGGATGCAACGTCTCTTGCCGTGGCGACACTCGTGGAATCGGTTTCGATTCTGGCATTGCGCAGGTGCTCCTGATAGCCCGGAATAACCACGAACAGGATGCAGCAAACGATCACTGCGGTCAGCAGGATCGCGATCGGAAGGATCATCCCGTCTTCGTTTTGTATGCAGCTCTTTATGGTCCGGCCCGTGAAGGATTCCGGCAAGGCTGTCCGATTCCGATCATCCGTCGCCCTCAAACCACAGGACCGGTGTCTGTTCCGTACCTTATACAGCAAATTTTGCGGATTTTTCTGCATGAAATATTCCCCTCCTGCAGCTTAATCTTGCGGCAGGCGCCCGGCAATTGCCTCGCTCTACCACAGCCACAGCAGCAGCCCCGCTGCCGCGCCGGCCAGATATCCGGCTGCCACGTCCTTTGGATAGTGCACGCCGCCCAGCACACGGATCGCCGCAACCGCCAGCGCCAGAACCAAGAGCACTACTCCTGCGTACAGATTATGCTGCAGTGCACACATCGCGATCACCGCCGCCGAGAACACGTGGCGGCTCGGCATCGAATGTCCGCTCCCGTCGCGTGCGATCAATGCATCAATCGGCCACTCCTCATACGGGCGCCCGGCGTTGATCCTGCCCCGAATCACGCTGAGCAAAATAAAAGCGCCCCCCGGCACCAGTACATCCGGGAGGATCACACGCACTGCCTCCGAGATACTCTGACCCGCGTTTACCGCCCGGCCAAAAAGCAGCACCAGCATTCCGGGATAAAACAGGAAGATTCCTCCCGTCAGAATCTTATCCGCCGCATTTAATGCGCGCACCGCCCACGGCCTTTCCCGGATGGGGCTCGTTATTTTATTGTAGAAATCGATATAATTACTCGGTCCCATCATCCCACAGATCCTCCAGCGTGATCTGCTGCATCTGTTCCTTCGTCGGGTGCTCCTCTGCCGCAAGACGTCTTGCCTGGTTCGTAATGATCGTTTCGAACAGATTCCGCACGGCTCTTGCGTTGGCGAAGTTCTCCGGCGACTGCGATTTCTGGAGCATGAGCAGTGTTTTGACCTGGTCCCTCGCCTCCGGATCCGGCGTGTACTCGTATTTGCGGCAGTTCATGTCAAAGATATCCAGGAGCTCATCGACCGTATAATCCGGAAATTCAATGAATTTATTGAAGCGGCTCTCAAGGCCGGGGTTCGAGTGAATGAAGGTCTCCATCGGCTCGGTATAGCCTGCCACAATCACCACAAAATCCTCGCGGTGATCCTCCATCGCCTTGAGGAGCGTGTCGATGGCCTCCTGCCCGAAATCGCTGCCGCCCGCCGCTCCGCTCCTGGCAAGGGAATAGGCTTCATCAATGAATAAGACGCCGCCCATGGCTTCCTCGATCTTCTTCTGCGTCTTGACCGCCGTCTGACCGACATACCCTGCCACCAGGCCGGACCGGTCGCATTCCACGAGCTGTCCCTTCGACAGAACACCGATCTTCCGGTAGAGCCTTGCCAGAATTCTGGCCACCGTTGTCTTGCCGGTTCCTGGATTTCCGGTGAATACCAGGTGCATGGAGACCGGTACGTTCTTCATGCCGGCTTCCTTGCGGAGCTTCTGAATCCGCGTGAAATCGTACAGCTCCTTCACGTCATGCTTGATGCCGGTGAGACCGATGAGGCCGTTTAACTCCTCCATGGGATCCGTCTCCGGCTCCTTCGTCTGCGGAAAGGCTTCCTGGGCCTGGGCGAGTGCTTTCCTGGCTTCCTCCAGCGCATCCCCCGACTTTCCGGTGCTGCCGGCTGCGGTTTCTTTCTGATTTTTCTCGTATATATTTTTCCCGTTTAGATTTTTCTCATTTAAATTTTTCTCGTACAGATCCCCGTAGAGATCTGCAAATGGATTCTGGCTCAACTTCTTATCCCCCTGCAGTGCCATCACATTCACGCATAATCGTAGTAAAGTTTAAGCGATATTGATGCTTCTGTACAGACGCCAGCCACGATGGGTCCTGGCGGACTGGCTTCTGATCTATTC
This sequence comes from Clostridium sp. CAG:508, assembly GCA_963650385.1. GTDB lineage: Bacteria > Bacillota > Clostridia > Lachnospirales > Lachnospiraceae > CAG-791. The sequence continues at coordinate 42,817 of CAVJLL010000013.1, forward strand.
CGTCAATCGTGGGGAACTGATTCTGACAGCATCAAGGACCGGATCCCATTCCGATCTTTTCTGAAATTACGATGAAAGCGGTGTCCGCCCCTTCTCTTGTCATTGCCTGATACGCTTAAATTCTGTACAATAAGTTTTTGTAAAGTGCTCATGTACAGAGGCTTTGCAGGGAAAAGGAACAGGCTCTTTGATTATCTTTGACCGATTGAAGGATTTTCATCTCATGAGAAACGACCTCTACAGAAATAAAAACGGATTCACGCTGGCGGAGCTGCTCATCGTCGTGGCCATCATCGGGGTGCTGGTGGCGATTTCCATCCCCATCTTTTCATCGCAGATGGAGAGGAGCCGGGAGGCCGTCGATCTTGCAAATGTGCGTGCGGCCTATGCAGAGGTAATGAGCGATGCATTAACGGAGAATAAGGATGCCGGTTCCACCTACGATGACGGGACCGAGCGGTACACGAAAACCGTACAGCTCAAGCAGAAGGTGCTCGGATGGACAACTCCCAACCCTACCGTTGCCGGTATCACACCGGATGATACAATTCATTGGCAGGGGCAGGTTCTGCCGGAGGGCGACTGTACGGTGTTCTATGACACAGGCACACAGAGCGTCACGCTTCTGTGGAGCGGTCTTACTGTAAAGAACAATTATCAGTGGAACGCCGGGAGCGGCAAAATTGTTTTGTCAAAATCCAGTCTGATCAATGGGTGGGTTGCGAGCTCGATTCCGAATGCCATTGATAAAAAGATCAATGACAATCAGACATTCACCGTCAGCGGCCTTTCAAAGGCTCTCAAGGACGCCACCGAGGGTGGACGCTATCAGTTTGAGATCGGCTACTTTATAACCAAGGACGACGGAACGGTTATCGTGGATTCCGGATACATCGTGCTGGGTGACAATTCAAAAGAATTGAATATCACCACGGACGAAAACTCACTGAGACAACAGGGAAGCAATGATTGGAGTGTCAAGAATGTGACGGTCACAGACGGTGAGGACTGCAAGGTTTGTATTCAGCTCTTTAAGGTCAAGACGGATGAGGGGTATCGGTCCGGTTCTGTTCAGCTCACCGATGCAGAGGCTGCTGAGCTTACGAACCTGATCTCTCTCAATACAGGGACCGGGAATACGGATGGAAACTGATAACTATTCCGAGCCTAGCCAGAGCTTCAGGAGATATTGCAGCTATGTTTTTATTTTGTAAGCGTGTTACGCTGGCGGACGGCAGCAAGGAAGAGATCGCCCGCAAGGAAAAGCTTTTAAAGGATGCCGGCATCCGAACGAATTCCTGGAGCACGGGCGCTCCTGTGGTTCTCGGCGGACCGCATATGAAGACCGCCGACTGGGCAGACGGGCACTATGTCAACCACGACGATGAGCGCGTCGTCTACCATCTCGAGGTTGCTAAGAAGGACCAGTTCCGCGCCATGAAGCTCCTGATGGGCGAGGATGCGGCGCTTGGCGAGGACTTCATTAAATGAGTAAGGATACGCCCCGAAGGGAGCTGGCGCTGGCCGTCATCGACCGGCTGAAAAAAGAATATCCTGCCTCCCAGTGCAGTCTGGATTATACCGATGCCTGGCAGCTTCTGGTGAGTGTCCGGCTGGCGGCGCAGTGCACCGATGCCCGCGTGAACATCGTCATGAAGGATCTGCTGAAGGCCTTTGCCAGCGTCTCCGCGCTGGCAAAGGCCAATCCGGAGGAGGTTGAGGCCATTGTCCGTCCTTGCGGACTCGGGCGGTCGAAGGCCAGAGACATTCACGCCTGCATGTGCGTTCTCCATGACCAATACCACGACCTGGTTCCGGATACCATGGAGGAGCTGCTCGCACTCCCCGGTGTGGGACGCAAGAGTGCCAATCTGATTCTGGGCGATGTCTACGGAAAGCCTGCCATCGTCACTGATACCCACTGTATCCGGCTCTCCAATCTCATCGGCCTTGTTGACAACATCAAGGACCCCGGGAAGGTCGAAAAGGCCCTGCGGGAGATCATTCCTCCCGAGGAGGGCAACCAGCTGTGCCACCGCTTTGTCGATCATGGACGGGCGGTCTGCATCGCACGGCACCCGCGGTGCGAGGCCTGCTGCCTTGCGGACATCTGCCGCTATCATAAGGAAAACATAAAGGGAACGCTGACGTAGTCAGCGTTCCCTTCTTTTGGCATTTCTTACTCCCCCAACAGCGGTGTCCGCTCTCCCTCTGAGAGGATCGTGATGGACTGCGTCGCACGGGAAATGGCGGTATAGAGCCGATGTCTGGACAACGTGCTCTCCGGATAGTGCTCCGGATCCGCGTCCGGCAGGATCACGTGGTCAAACTCCAGACCCTTGGCGTACGCCAGCGTGATCAGAAGGCTTCCGCTCTTCGGAATGGCGTCCCTGCTGCCGATGACCGCCGGTGCATCCTCGCCAAGGAGTGCCTGTACCCGGTCCATGCTCTTCTTATCGGCGCACACAACTGCTGTAATGCCGGGTTCCTCTTCCTGCCGGTGAATCTCCTCCCGAAGGCCCGCGAGCCATTCCTTCTGATCCGCATAGCTGCGGATCACCGGCTCCGTGCCGGGCCGCTGCACCGACTGTGCCTGCAGCTTCTTCTCCTCCGGCAGGAGACCGGCAAAGAGTGCCGTAATCTCCGGCGAGGAGCGATAGCTCGTCTGCAAAGACACCTCCGCCGTCTCTTTTCCCTTTTCCGCAAACAGCGCATGAATTCCGGCAAAGGACACATTCCCCTCGCGAATGGACTGGAATTCATCGCCCAGCAGCATAAACCTTGCATTGACAAAGTACCGGGCAAAGGTCATCAGCTGCGCCTCTGTGTAATCCTGCACCTCATCGATGCAGACATACTGCGTCGTGCGGTCACACTCGCCCGTCAGCGCCATGCGAAGGTAGAACCACTCGATGGAGGTCAGCTTCTTTTTGCCCAAAAGGCGCTGGCCGATGTGCTCGATATTCAGCCAGCCGCACTCCCGGATCATCTTAAAGGCGCCGCCGTAGTTGTTCTGCAGACGGTTTTCGTCCTTTTGGGAAAGAGTGCCCATCTGCGCTGCTGCGTTTTCATCCGCAGCACCGTTCTCCTGTGCCTCTCCGGACTCCTCGTCGTCCTCGTCCTTCTCCTTGTGCCGAAGTGCGTGCCGTGCCTCCTCTAAGAGCTCTTCGACCGTCACCTGAATCAGGCGTACGCCGGCAGGAATCCGTCCCTGGTTGCGGCTAAGGACCTCCAGGAGCTTCTCCGTGCCAAGAACGCGCTTTCCCTTCTGCTCGACCGGGATCAGATCCTCCGCGGTAAAGGTAAAGGACGGCAGGCACCGGTCGATCGTCCGAAGGCTCTTTGCCGTCGTCTCCAGTCCCGGATCCGGAATCGGATCGTGCACCATCCGCAGGAACTCAACCCACGTCAGCGTATTCGGGTTCTGCTCGCCCATGTCCGGGAGAACGTTGTCGATGTACTGACGGAACACCGGATTCAATGTGATAAGGTACACGTTCTCCGGCCGCAGCGTCTTGCGCTGGTGGTAGAACAGGAAGGCGATGCGCTGCAGAAGGACCGAGGTCTTGCCGCTCCCTGCAATTCCGTTCACCAGCAGGACCGGTACGTCCGGATACCGGATGACGGCGTTCTGCTCCTTCTGAATGGTAACCGTGATGGCCTGCATTTTGTCACTGTGCTGACGGGAGAGCGAGGCGATCAGCATCGGATCCTCGATCGCCAGCTGCGTGTCAAAATAGGCCTTCAGCTCATCCTTTTCCAGGTCAAACTGGCGGCGGAGCTTCAGATCCACCGGAATTTTACGCCCGTCCACCTCGTAGGAAGTGCGGCCGTTCTCCTGGTTGTAGTACGTTTCGGCGATGGGGGAGCGCCAGTCGACGATCAGTTGGTCGTAGCCGTTCTCCGAGATCGCACTCCGGCCGATGTAGTAGTCCTCCGGCTCCTCCTCGGGATCAAACTGGAGCTGCACACGTGCAAAATACGGCGACTCCAACAGCATTTTGATCTTTGTCAGCTTCTGCGTCATCGCGCCGGATTTAATATTGTAGGTATCGATATATCGGTTCCAGGTCTCGATCTCGCCGTAGCTCTCGGTCTGTACCTCATCATCCGCCGTGTCGTATCGGATATTGGTCAGAATATCCGCCTTCTCCTCCACGGCCTTCTGATTCAGCTCCGCAATGCTCTCCTCCAGCTCCTGCTCCATCTCGCCGAGCTTCTGATAGGTCGCATGCAGGTGCTCCTGCTCCTCCTGAAAAATCCTCTGATCCATAAATGCATCATTTCCTTTCTGGCAAAACGAAGGGTGCCTGCGGCTAAACTGCTCATTCCTTCGAAACAGATATGATATCCTACTTTCCCGAAACTGCCAAGCGGATGCAACCAGCGCTGCTGTACAGCCGCCAGCAAAGCAACGGGTCCTGGCGGAGTTGTCCGGTCCTGGGACGCTCTTCACAGAATCAACACACAAAAAACACAAAACCATGACATTTCAAACACATTCATCCTCTAGCATTGCGGTGTAAACGTGCCGGGGCTGTATCCACTTGCATCCGCCTGCAGCTAAATCCACGGGTTTGCCTGCAGGCGAAGCTCCCCGGCACCAGAACAACTATACGTATCTGGAGGTAATTCATCATGAAACGCAAAACCCTGCATCCCTTATCCCGGGCAGGCGCTGTACTTATGACATCCGCGCTGCTCGTATCCACACCGCTTGCGGCTCTTCCCAGCATGGCGGCAGAGTCGGACAGCGCCGCTGTCCAGACGGTGATCTCGTCCGGGCTCACCATGAGTACCAATTACCCGGGAATCTCCGTCAAGGCCGGCGATTCCATCAGCTTCTCGCTGGATTTCACCAACTCCGGCTCCGGCGAAATGACGACACTGTCGACCTCCGCGCTCCCGGACGGCTTTGAGGGATATTTTCAGGGAAACGGACACACGGTTTCCAGCGTATATGTGAAAAACGGCGAAAATGACAGTCTCCTGACCTACACCGTCAACGTACCGGAGACAGCCACCGACGGCGAATACAAGATCACGCTGTATGCCAAGGGTGCCTCCAAGAGCGCATCCCTTACGCTGACGCTGAATGTCTCCGAGCTCGATCTGGGTGCCAGCACGATGACCACCGATTATGAGGAGCAGGAGGGCACCAGCGGAACGTCCTTCTCCTTCTCCTCCACGATCAACAACAACTCCACCGAGGACCAGTCCTATGCAATGTCGGCGGATGCTCCCGACGGCTGGAATGTAACCTATACGGCATCCGACGGCTCCACCAGCGTTTCTGCCATTGATGCCGAGGGCGCATCCAGCACGAACTTCACCATCAAGGTTGTACCGGCAGACGGTGCAGAGGCCGGCGAATACACGATTCCCATCAAGGCAACCTCTGCCAATGAGACGCTGACCCTTGATCTGAAGGTCACCATCACCGGCAGCTACGATCTCGCCCTGACCACGCAGAACGAGACACTCTCCTTCGATGCCAAGGCCAACAAGAAGACCTCCGTTGTCCTGACGCTTAAGAACGACGGCAACATCGCGCTGACAGACATCAATCTCTCCGCCTCCGCTCCGACCGACTGGACCGTGGAGTTCTCCGAGAGCACCATCGACTCCCTCGACGCCGGCGCTTCCAAGGAGGTTACTGCCTATGTAACGCCCGCTCAGTCCGCCATCAGCGGCGACTACGTGGTCAGCATGACGGCAAAGGCCAAGGAGTCCTCTGTCAGCTCCACCTTCCGCGTCACCGTAGAGACGCAGACGGTCTGGGGAATCGTCGGCGTTATCATCATCGCCGCCATCTTTGCCTGCCTGTATGAGGTCTTCAAGAAATTCGGGAGGCACTGATTTATGACGAGCGCAGCACAGAATGATTCCATTATCACCATCACAAACCTCAGCAAGTACTATGGGGATGTAAAGGCCGTGGATCATCTGAATCTGACCATTCATAAAGGCGAAATCTTCGGCCTGCTGGGTCCGAACGGCGCAGGCAAAACAACGACCACACTGATGCTCCTGGGCCTGACGGATCCGACGGCCGGCCACGCCAGCATCAACGGAAAGGACTGCACCAGAGAGTCGCTTGCCGTCAAAAATGAGGTTGGCTACCTTCCGGACAACGTGGGCTTCTACCCGACGATGACCGGCAGGGAGAATCTTATTTTCACCGGAATGATGAATGGGCTGGATGAGGAGGCCGCCGGGGCACGGGCAGGCGCCATGCTCGAGCGTGTCGGCATGACGTATGCGGCCGACCGCAAAGCGGGAACCTATTCCCGCGGCATGCGCCAGCGCCTTGGCATCGCGGATGTTCTGATGAAGGATCCGGAGATCATCATCATGGATGAGCCGACGGCAGGAATTGACCCTTCGGGCGTCCGTGAGATCACCTCGCTGATCCGGGATCTGTCGGAGAAGGACGGCATCACCATCCTGATCTCCTCCCACGATCTGTATCAGATTCAGCGCATCTCCGACCGGGTCGGCATCTTCGTAAAGGGACATCTCATTGCCTGCGGACGCATCGATGAGCTGGGCCAGCAGCTGATGAGCAAGGGCCTGTACATGTTCGATATCAGCGCAGAGAAAAACGGCGAAAAGGTATGGGACGATGATTTCCAGCGGATGCTCCGCGCCATCGACGGCGTCACCATCATCGGACGCCGCATGGACGGCACCGTGCACATCGAGGCTACACGAGACATTCAGAAGGACCTTCTGCGGGCACTGGTGGATGCCGATTACACCGTCCGGGAAATGCACCAGGAGGGCGGCGACCTGACGGAGATCTACCGCAAGTATTTTGAAGCCGCCACGGCACAGGAAGGAGGAAACAAACATGGCCAACCTGCAGATGCAGCAAGCGCAGGCGATGGCAGCACCGGATTCCGGAAAGCAGCCAAACGCCTTACATCAGTTTTTAGAGAAGGAGACAAGTGATGCCGCACGGCGAAACCGGCACGGCATGTACATTCTCTTCCGCAAGGAGCTCTCGGACCATCTGCACTCTGTGCGGTTTGAGATCCTGTTCCTGCTCCTGGCCGTTGTCAGCTTCTTAAGCCTTTACGGCGCCATCCAGACGATCGGGGAGGCAGCGCAGCAGACCTCGGACGGACAGACCGCTCTTTCGGAATATCTGTTCCTGCTGCTCTTTACGACCAGCGGCTCGAGCATCTACTCCTTCTCCACGTTTCTGGGATTTCTGGGGCCGATCATCGGCATCATGCTGGGCTTTGATGCGATCAATGAAGAGCAGGCGCAGGGAACCCTGAACCGCCTGGCCGCGCAGCCGATCTACCGCGACACCATCATCAACGCCAAGTTCCTGGCGGGAGCCGCTGCGGTCTGCATTACGGTATTCTCCATCGGCGGTCTGATGAGTGCAGTCGGCCTGATTGCAACGGGACTGGTTCCGACGGCAGAGCAGACGGCCAGACTGATCATCTTCCTGGCGATCGGTGTCATCTACATCTGCATGTGGATGGCGGTGGCCGAATTTTTCTCCGTGGTCTGCCGCCATGCGGCAACCGCAGCGCTGGCCTGCATCGCAATCTGGCTGTTCCTCACGATGTTCCAGAGCCTTGTGGCATCGGGCATTGCAGGGGTGATCTACCCGACCTCCGGCATGGGAGCCGCGATGAACGTTTTGAAGAACTACCAGCTGCAGACCGCGCTCTGCCGGATTTCACCGTATTACCTGTTCAGTGAGATTACGTCAATCGTGATGAATCCGAACGTGCATTCCACGAATCTGGTATCGATCATGCAGAGCCAGGAGGGTGCCATTGCGAGCTACCTGACGCTCGGACAGAGCCTCCTGCAGATCTGGCCGCACATCGTGGTCATGATCGCGCTGACAGCAGCGGCCTTTGCGGCCGGCTACATCGCCTTCATGCGCAGGGAGATCCGGGCGTAAGGAAATTATACGCATGGTTTAAAAAAGGTTCGGCTCCGTACAACGGAGTCGAACCTTCTTTTTGTGTAATTATTCAGAGCCAAGCAAATTTGCATAAAATGCGCGAGTAATGCTTGCATTAACGAGCCCATTTTTGCAAATTTATTTGGCGAGAACGCCACATGAGCAAAAGAAAAGCTGCGTAGCAGCGATTTTGCGAATGGGCTCTGAATAGGCTTACTTTTTATGCAGCTGTCCCTATCCCAATGCGTGGCGTACGTTCTGCGCGGCATGCTCACTGAGTTTTCGGTATTCTGCAATCTCTTTCTCTGTGAAATCCCGGAACCGCAGCTCCTCGATATCCCGGAAGGCCCTCTCCAGCGCCTCCTCGAGGGGTGCTGACTCCTCTCCGAAGCGGTAATATGCCTTCGGCCGCGCGTCCTCGGACGGGCGAACCTTTATTTTCTCCACGAGCTTTTTCCGCACCAGCTTCTGCAGGCTAAGACTCAGCCCCCGCGCCGAGAGTCCGGTATAGCTGCGCATCTCCGCTGCAGCCGCCTCCCCGCCGGCCAGCTTCAGATACAGGAGGATCTGTACCTCACCCTCCTCCAGATCGCAGCCCTTCATGACGCGCTCCAGGGAGCGCTCCAGCATCCGGTCCTCATAGAAGTTCAGCGCAAACGGGTTGCCCTGCATGGAGGGATCAATGCGCACGTCCACGCGCTCCTGTCCGAGGCGCTTTTCGGGTGCCACGGGATTCACGGTGCCGTCCTTGGCGAAATTCAGCAGGAAGGAATAGATCACCGGGCTCCTGCGCAGGTACCCGCCTTCCTTATAAATGTCCTTATAGAAGCTGCTGTAATACTCGATGACGTTGAGCTTCATCCGGACCGTGCGGCTGATGCTCGCACCGCCCTGCGCGACCAGGGACCCCTCGGTCTTGACGTAGTAATACACGGGTGCCTTCAGCGCATAGATATGGTCGGTATGGAGCACATACTCCATGTTGAAAATAAAATCCTCCGCCCAGTCCAGCCGGGCATCCATGCGCAGCTGGTATTCCTCGATGATGCTGCGGCGGAAGAACTTATTCCACAGCACGCCGTAGTAGAAGTCGGCCGGGCTCTTCATCATCTCGTCGGCATACTCCTCGCGGGTGAGGATGCGCTCCTCCTCGATGTCGCCCTTCTGGGAGAGATTCTTACCCACCACGCGGTAGAAATCGGCGATGACCATGTCACAGGTCGGGTTGTCCTCCATCGCGCGGACGAACAGCCTGGTCGCATCCGGTGCGATCCAGTCGTCAGCATCCAGGAACTGAATGTACTCGCCCGATGCAAGGTCCAGTGCCTGGTTGCGCGTGTCGGAGACGCCGGAATTTTCCTTGTGGATCACGCGTATTCTGGCATCCTCCGCCGCATATTCGTCCAGAATGCGCGGCGTGTCGTCCCTGCTCCCGTCGTCCATGACCAGCAGCTCGAAGTCGGAATAGGTCTGCTTCAAGATACTGTCCAGACATCTTCCTATGGTATTCTGTGCGTTGTACGCCGGTACAATGATGCTGACCTTTACCATTTCTCGTGTCCTTTCCTTTATTCCTCCTCAGCCGGGCGCCGCGCTGTCAGAAGCCGGATGCCGTTCAGCTCGATGTCGTCCTGCACCGGAATCAGAATGTACTCTCTTCCGTCGATGACCTTTGTTGTAATCATAGCAGACATTTCTTCCTTGACGGAGATCTTTATGCTGGGCGACTTGAGCTCCATGACGGTCCGGCCCGCCAGATTCTCTGCGTGAAAGGTCTGCCCCTCTCCCATCTCCTGATCATAGATCTCGTCGAACCGCTCCAGCGTCTTTTGCTCCGCGCCGGAATCGCTGAGCATGCGTCGAACCTCGGTCTTGCCGAGCTCGAGGGATTCCTCCCGCTCCTGGCTCTGGCGGACCATCTCGTTCAGGGAATCGGTCAGATTCTTCACATTTTCAAAATCACAGTCCCGCCCCAGTGTCTGCTCCACCATACCGATGAACAGATCCTTCTGCACAGACTCCGTAAAGGGCATGTCCCCGCCGATGAGGCCGTCCATCAGCTCCGGATGACGCTCGTCCTCCTTTTTGGCATAGTAGAGGATGGAATGGATGTCCGCCCCGCGGTCATGGAAGGCCGGGAAGAGGAAGCCCAGCTCCGGCATCTGGACGCCCAGGTCGCTTTTTTTGTTGACAAAGGTGAGCGTGTTCTCGTCGTAGCAAAGGCCCTCCTTGACCTCCACCACGGGGCAGATGCAGCAGATCAGGAAGGAGTAGATGTTCTCACTGGCATCGTCCATATCGATCCCGTCGGAGGTTCTGCCGGGCACGTCGTACACGCCGTGGGCCAGAACGATCAGATGCCGCCCTGCAAGATCCAGGTTCTCCAGAATATGGGTGAAGAATTCCCGGTTCAGCTCCTCGTCCTTAAAATCCGACTGCAGCATGCGGAACATCATCGCCTGCTTGCCGCCTGCTGCCTCCTCTGCCAGCGGGAATTCCATGGTGAAGAGATTCCTGCCGATCTTGCCGGTCAGCGTCTTGCGGAACAGCTCACAGTATTTCTCCAGCTCCTCCTCCGGAAGCGCCCGAAACGTTTCCTTGAGCTGTGTGATGATGCCGCCGTCCTCGCCGGCAAAGCAGCCGGTCATGCGGTCGATGACGCATTTGGTCTTCGTCATGGTCTTTCTGATTTCCTGAATTTCCTTACGATCCATTTTGTATGATTCGCTCCTTTTAATTTTGTACAGTCTATTCGCCTAGCCAGCGACAGGCTGGCGGGCCCAAGTTGCCACTTCTTCCGTAACCTGCTACACTTACGCTCATGAATAAGAAGAAAAACAACAAGCAGCTATTGTGGGCATTGATTTCCCTTCTCCTGGCCGTTATGTCCGTCTGGGCCGTCATGAGCCAGAGCAAGGACATGAGTATGTCGGACCTGTTTGCAGCCCTTCTGGCCTGCCATCCCGGATGGCTGATTCTGGCTGTGATCTGCATGTTCGGCTACATCGCCTTTGAGGGAATCGCCATCTGGTATCTCCTGCGTCACTGCGGCTATAACCGCCGTGTGGGGCAGGGCATTCTGTATGCCTCCTCGGATATCTACTGCGCCGCCATCACGCCTTCGGCAACCGGCGGACAGCCGGTCTGCGCCTGGTTCATGCTGCGCGACGGCATTCCGATGGGCTTCATCACAGCCATACTGGCACTGTACCTGATTGCCCATACCTTTGCAACGCTGGTGATCGGATTTCTCACGGTACTTCTGAATCCGACCTCGTTCGGCGAGCTGACGCTTCTGGCGAAGCTTCTCGTTATCCTGGGGTATCTTACGGTAACGGGGCTTGCCGTTTTGTTCGTCTGCCTCCTGAAGAAGGCCGCCATGATCCAGCGCGTCGGCAACCGCATCATCGACTGGCTCACCCGCAAGGGCTGGGTGAAGCAGACCGTCTACTGGAAAAACCGTCTGGCCGGCGTTCTCGAGGATTACAGCAGCTGCCTGACCGTCATTAAGGGCAAGGAGCGCATCCTCGTTGTCCTCTTCGCCTTAACGCTCCTGCAGCGCCTGTCGCAGACTGTTGTTCCTGCCTTGGTGTACCTGGCGCAGGGCGGCTCCTTTGCATACACCGGTCAGGTCTTTGCCTCCCAGATTTATTCCGCCATCGGCTCCATGTGCATGCCGGTCCCCGGCGGCATGGGCATCGCCGACTACCTGCTCTTTAACGGACTGCACGCCTTCCTGGAAAAGGAAGCTGCGCTCCAGCTCGAGCTCCTCTCCCGGAGCTGTTCCTTCTACCTGTGCGTGTTCATCAGCCTTGTGATCGTCATCGCCGGATACATTAAGCGGCACCGCTTCTACTTCCGTGCGAAGTAGATCCCGACAGTTCAAGGCCCGCAGCGGCGACAGGGGGCAGAGTTGTCTGCCCCCTGTCGCTTGCGAGCCTGTTATTATACCATCCGGAAGCAAAAACCGGGCCATGCAATCGCATGGCCCGGTTTTTTTATTCCTGAAGACTGCTCAGCGACTGGTGCTCTACCCTCTTCCACTTTTTCTCCGGGAAGAAGAACGCACGCATCGAGCACAGGATATATACCAGCATGAACACCGGACAGGTAAGGATGGCCGGCAGGAGGTCCCGCAGGGAGATGCGGTTGAATCTGGCTGCTCCTGCAAGCGGCACGCAGACGGCGATCATCCCCAGCAGGGATATATCAAAGGACAGCCAGAAGATCAGCTGCCAGTATTTCCACATGAAAAAGCCATTGACCAGCATCAGCACAAAGCTGATCCAGGAAACGGGTCCCATCAGGAGCAGCATCAATGCATCTAGCTGCCGAAGGCACCGTTTTCCGGTCATCGGCGGGGTCCCGGGCTTTCTCTTCAGCAGCTCCAGACCGTAGCTTTGCAGAATCTGATAGCTTCCTGTACACCATCTGGCCAGCTGATTGACCATCGGGCCAAACTGCCAGGGCTGCTCATCATAGCAGACAGCCGTAACGCAGAAGGCGGTGCGCCGCCCCTGCAGGAGGTTCTGAATGGAGAACTCCACGTCCTCGGTGATGGTCTTGGTATTCCATCCGTTTTCCAAAAGGCTCTTCTTCACGGCAAAGCCCGTGCCGGTCAGGAAGGCAGACAGCCCCAGCTTCTCCCTCGCATAGGAGAAAAAGGTTGAATAGGTCGACCAGTACAGCGTATACCATTTGGTAATGAGTGAGGTATAGGGCTTCCCGCCCAGGCGGTTTCCCTGAATGATCTCATCGCCTGCATTCATCTGCTGATTGATCTCTGCAAAGAAATCCGGCTGCACCACGTTGTCCGCGTCGAATACCGCAAACGCATCGATGGAGCTTCCGGCATCCTCGAGAATCTTCGGAATTCCCCAGTTCAAAACCGCGCCCTTGCCGGTTGTCGGACCGTCGTTTCGCTCATAGACCGTTACAAACGGATATTCCCGCCCGATGTCTGCCGTCCGGTCGCTGCAATGGTCGGCAATCAGGTAGACGTGCAGGCAGTCCGCCGGGTACCGTACGCCGGCAATGCTCTTTAACAGCGCAGGGAGCGCCTTTTCCTCATTGCGCGCGCACACCACAATGGCGAAGCGGTTGTGGTAGCGCACCAGCGGGAAATGCCTTCGCTTGCGCGTAAGCCCCAGCGCGGCAACAGCGACAATCCACACGGAGCTAATGCTCAGGATCGGCAGCAGTATGCCGCAGATCCTCGCCGGCAGCGGCAGCTCCGGCGTTCGGAGGATCTCTGTAATCAGCATATATAACGGACCGCACCAGGAAGGATTCATATCTGCCCTCGTCTTTGCTATTACTGGTATCACCTGTATTATTGCAATTCATACACTTTCGCATACAGAGTATCATGCCCTTGATAAGCAAATGTGAATATAGTGTGAAAAAAGGATAAAGAAAATGCCGGCCGCCCATCACAGGCAAGCCGGCAGACAGCGTCAGGAGACGCTTCAGATGATTCCGAGACTCTGCAGCAGGAGAACGAGCAGGAGCACCGGCGTCACAAAGCGGATCATAACCGTGTACAGCCGCTTCCGCGACATTTTTTTGCCGCTCTTCTCCACCTCATCGATTACGGCCTGCGGTCCCAGCACCCAGCCGACGAGAATGCAGGTCAGAATCGACACGATCGGCATCAGTATGCTGTTGCTCAGATAGTCCATGATATCCAGAATCTGCGCTATTGTTTCGTTGGGCAGCGTCACCTCGAAATACAGCGCGTTATACCCTAGACACACAACGATCCCGGCTGCCAGTGTATAGACAGCGCACAGCATGCAGGCGCGACGCCGCGTCATCCCTGTCTGGTCCATGAGACTCGAAACCAATGCCTCCAGGATCGAAACCGAGGATGTGAGTGCAGCGAACAGGACCATCACAAAGAAAACCGTACCGATAAGCGTTCCGATCCCGCCCATGGCGCCGAATACCTTCGGCAGCGTAACGAACATCAGGCTGGGGCCGGCCGACATGCCTTCCGTTCCCAGAAACGCATATACCGTCGGTACGATCATCATTCCGGCCAGAAATGCCACCAGCGAATCAAAGATCTCAATCCGGCCGATGGACTGGTTGATGTCCACATCGTCCTTCATGTAGGACCCGTAGGCGATCATGATACCCATGGCTACGCTGAGCGAATAGAACAGCTGTCCCATGGCATCCACCACAACGGACATGAATTTCGGCAGCGTCATTCCCTTCAGGTTGGGAACGACATAGATCTGCAGTCCCTCCAGGGCTGTTCTGGTCACACCCGCCTCATCCGTGTGATGGATCGTCAGTCCGAAGATGCCGATGCCGAATATGAGCACCACCAGAATCGGCATGATGATCTTCGAGCAGCGCTCGATTCCGTTCTCCACGCCCAGATAAACGATGAAAAAGGTTGCTGCCAGGAACAGGAGCATACAGACAATCGGTTCGGACACGCCCGAAATAAAGCTGCTGAAATTCCCGTCCTCTGCTGCGGTCTGTACACGGCCTGCCGCAAAGACTGCAAAATAACGCAGCACCCAGCCGCCGATGGCACAGTAATACGGCAGAATAATGGCAGGCACGAGGCAGGCAAGCCGCCCCAGAAATTTCCAGCCCGGCCGCAGTTTTTCATAGGCTGTCAGCGGACTCTGCCGGGTCCTTCGCCCGATGGAAATCTCGGTGGTCAGCAGCGTAAAGCCAAAGGTAACTGCCAGCACCAGATACACCGCCAGGAAAATACCGCCGCCGTCCTTGGCCGCAAGATACGGGAATCGCCAGATGTTGCCCAATCCGACCGCACTGCCCGCCGCTGCCAGTACAAAGCCCAGCGAACCGCTGAAGCTTCCTCGTTTCTTCTCCTTCATCTCTCCTGTCTCCTCGTAACAAAACTCGCGTGCACTGCTATTTCTCTAAGTCACGCAAGCCTTGATTTTAGCACGAGAAGCCTTGGCATGAAATATTTTTTACCGGCGGCCCCGACCAGGAATGGATGGTGCTGTGCAGTCAGCCATAACTCCTCATCCTGGATCATTCCCGCGCGATATGCCGTTTTCAATATGGTTTTCGGTGATCCTGTTGCTCCCTCCGCGTATCCATTGATTTCCAGGATTTCCTTCATTGCTTTCCATGCCTGCTCAAAGCAGATCTCATAAAGCCCGACTATTCCGGTAATTTCCACAGTTCCATATGGTTCATGATAGGAATAGATCACCTTCAGATTCTTCAGTGCAGCCTTAAAATTGTCATACTTTTTCATAAATGAGAATACCCTCTCGCCGAATGGATTCTGATAATTCTTTCTGCATTGGCTTAGCCAGATCAATAATATCAAATTCCAGCAAGGTAGATGTTTCCTCATCAACATCCAAAATAAAAGAGCTGCTGTTTCCACCCTGAAAAGCCAGATCAATATCGCTGCGTTCCCTGTAATCCCCTCTTGCTCT
The DNA here is from genome assembly GCA_963650385.1 of Clostridium sp. CAG:508. Classification (GTDB taxonomy): domain Bacteria; phylum Bacillota; class Clostridia; order Lachnospirales; family Lachnospiraceae; genus CAG-791. The sequence continues at coordinate 58,189 of CAVJLL010000013.1, forward strand.
GGAGCCGAAGAGAATCACCTTTTCCACATGGTTTTTCCGAGCCAATGCAGTGATTTCATCGATTACCTTTTGCCGTATTCCCGTTTGTCTGTAAAGCTCTTCCTTCATAAAATCACAATTCCCGACCCGCTGCTCACTCTAATTTCTATTGTCCATACAAAATTGCTGCGTTGTTAAATCCACCATCGGGGTGTAAGCTCTCCAAGAGTTATAATTTCTCCATTTTCGTAGTCCATCATAACCTCAATCTCTCTGTATTTATCCGGCATTAACTGTGTCATAAGTTCTCTGCAGGCACCGCATGGAGCCAATACTTTTCCATCCCAATTAACTGCAACTACTCGTTTTATTGCATCTTCTCCATTTGTAAGCATATTGAAAATTGCGTTTCTCTCAGCACATATTCCAAGTGTACATGCGCCATCTACACAAACACCAACATAGATTTTCCCGGAAATTGACTCTACTGCTGCTGCAACACCAGCCGTTTCAAGCATCTTCGATACTTTTCGAGGTTTCAAAACTTTCAATGCCTCAGCATAAAGTGTATTCCATATTTCGTTCATCGTCTTATCTCCGCAAATCCCGATTTATCCCGTACAAAGCTTCTCCATGGTGTTTTCTTTAATAAGACCGTATCTCCTGCCCTGGAGCAGGGGCACGGTCCTGACTTTGAACACATGAGGAGTCAGGTACCCGTGACCATTCTTACAGTACGGCGGTCAGCAGCATGCCCCAGAGGGGCAGCGTAACCACCGACAATGCCGTGGTGAAAACTACGCATTTGGCAGCGGACTCCTTGTCGGCCTGATATTTCGCGGCCAGAAGCGACGTCGTGGAGCCGGCCGGCATAGCTGCAAGGAAAACCGATACTCCTGTCACCAGTGGATCGATCTGCAGCAGCCGGCATGGAAGATAAACCAGAAACGGAATCACGGCAAGGCGCAGCACGGCAAAATAGACCTGCTTCACGCTCGCAATGCTCTTCCAGTCTACATCAAACAGAATGGTGCCGATGTAGATCATGGTCATCGCTGTCGTACAGGAAGAGACCGCCGTCACCGTTTTGCCGAGAAATCCCGGCAGCGTGCATCCTGTCAGCATCAGAAACATCCCAATGTACACCGCAATCATGCAGGGGTGCGTCAGCACCTTTTTAACCAGTCCCTTCCGGTCCGCCTCCTTGCTGAAATAGGAAACTCCGGCCGTCCACATCACAATTCGCTGGGGGATCAGATAGATGGAGGCATAGAGAAGTCCCACGTCACCGAAAACAGCCTGCGTCAGAGGATTTCCCATGAATCCGGCGTTGGAGCATACGGTTGCGTACTGGTATACCTTCTTCTCACCGTCCTGCATTCCGCGGTAGCACACATAGCCGAGCAATGTGCACAGCACCTGAATCAGTATGGCAATGACCAACACCGTCCAGAGTGCTCCGCCCATATCAGACACAGAGTCTGCTTCACCGGCAAAGGCCTTTATGATGTTGCAGGGCAGAATGACGTACAGAATCAGATCCGTAAGGCAGGTGCGTCCTGCATCCGTTATGATGCCGATGCGCCGGATCACCAGTCCGATCACCATCAGGAGCACCATCTCGCCCATCAATTCCAGCATTGGTAAAATCATTGTTCAGATCTCCCGTTCCGTCATGTCGATGCAGCAACGCAAAGCTTCCTGTGGCCAGTTTTACTGTTACAATTGCCTGTATCTGAATAGCGACATTTTGCCTTCTACAATACTGCAAACCCGCATTTATCACAAGAAAGGCACCTGTCAATTCTGACAGATGCCTTATGTGCATTTGGCTATCCTGCTTTCATGGTCAACTCGAGCTTGTGACCCTTCTGAACTTACAAGGCTCTCAAACA
>CAVJLL010000014.1:0-58859 GCA_963650385.1 Clostridium sp. CAG:508
TGCGGCTCGGCGAGCTCACCAAGCGCGCCTGGGCACACAATGTACAGGTGATGGTTGAGGGACCCGGACATGTGCCGCTGGACCAGATTGCAGCCAATATGAAGGTGCAGCAGACCATCTGCCAGGGCGCACCCTTCTATGTGCTGGGACCTTTGGTAACGGATATCGCGCCGGGCTACGATCACATTACCGCAGCCATCGGCGGCGCAGTCGCTGCTATGAGCGGAGCTGCCTTCCTCTGCTATGTGACGCCGGCAGAGCACCTGGCACTGCCGAACGTAGACGATGTCAAGCAGGGCATCATTGCCAGCAAAATTGCAGCACACGCGGCAGACATTGCCAAGGGAATCCCCGGCGCCCGCGACATCGATGACAAAATGGCGGATGCGAGAAGAGTGCTGGACTGGGATGCACAGTTCGCCTGCGCACTGGATCCGGAGACAGCACGGGCAATCCGCGATTCCAGAAGTCCGGAGGACGACCACGCCGAGGCCTGCTCTATGTGCGGCAAATTCTGCGCCGTCCGCAGCATGAACAAGGCACTGGCAGGGGAATATATAGATATACTCTAATTTTTTAGCACCCATCTCGAATTTGCTTCGCAAATCCTCGATGCGGCTGGCCAGAGGTCCTTCGGACCTTGGCCGCCTGCCAATTTCAATCGTGAATATGCCTGCAAGCAGTCAATTCACGTTGAAATGTGGCAGGTGCTAAACAGATACGATATACTATAAAGCAATCACACCATAGAAGGCAGAAAGCATCGGAGCAATTCCGATGCTTTTTTTCTGTACCATTTTTACCTTCAACATCATAGAATGTATAAGGAACAGAAAAAACTGCAGAACCGAGGTGCATTCCGATGCGAAATCACAGCATTTTGCTGGGCCGAATTGAATATTCAATACTGATCGTGCTGGTGTACCTTCTGGGCCGCAGCATTCCGATTCCGTGGGTGGTCTATCAGGAGGCAGAGAGCGCGGGGAACGGCATCCAGGCGCTGATCGGGAGCTTTCTGGGCAGCAGCCTTAGCACAGCGTCGTTGTTTTCACTGGGACTGACGCCGTGGGTGACGGCCATGGTGGTGGTCAGCGTGTTTCAGAAGACCGTAGAGGACAAGACAGAGAAGAAATCTCCGGGAAAGGCAAACCGCGCAACACTTCTTCTGGCGACGATTCTGGCGATCCTGCAGGCTTTTGTGAGCGCAGTGAAAATGGAGTACCGGCCCTGGGGAGGCCTCCGGACAACGGATCTGTGGCTTCTCACCGCAATGCTCCTTGTTGCCGGTTCCTTTCTCATCCGGTGGCTGGTGGGACGCAACACGTCCTGGGGAATCGGCGGACAGTCTCTCATCATTCTGGTGAATGTTCTGGGAAATCTTCGCCGGACGCTGGCAGAAGCGGTAAGCGCGGCTGCCGCGGCGGACACAGCCTTAAAAACGGCAGGGATTCTGCTGGCAGGGGCGGCGGCCGTTGTTTTGATTTATCTTGTCATGGTGCTGCTCGAGGACGCCGAATTCCGCAATACCGTGCGCAGAGTGGGGATCAATAATAAATACGCCGAGGAGGATTATCTGGCCATCCGCCTGATGCCGGTGGGAACCATGCCGGTAATGTATGTGATGTCCTTTTTTACGCTTCCGTATTATGTCCTTCTGATCCTGCGGATCTTCCTTCCCGGAAGAGAATGGATTGAGAGGGGGCTTGCGGTTCTGAATCTGAATCAGACCGCCGGCGTATTCCTCTTCGGAGGGATTCTCCTCATTCTGACGACCGTGCTGGCGCTGATCTTTGTCGGACCGGGCGAGATTGCAAGGAGCCTGGAGCGGCAGGGTGACTTTCTGGACTATATGGAGCCAGGCCGGGAAACGGCCCGGCATTTGAGAGGGCAGACCCTTGCGGCTGCTCTTTTCTCCGGCGCAGTTACGTGGGCGATCATCATTCCGCCGCTCCTTGTCCGTGTCCTGCGGGGCGGGACCTCCGGGATTTACATGGCGCCGATGACGATGCTGATGGCGGCCGGCATGGCGGCGGAGCTTATAGAAGAGGCAAAGGTCTACGAGACGATGGAGAATTACAAGCCGTTTCTGTAGATCACTCGCCGGCCAAACGACAGGGCGGCGGAGAACGTCCCCGGGACGGACAACTCCGCCAGGACCCGTCGTGGCTGGCGTATGTACAGTAACCGCGAAGCTATGCAGGCAGCAAAGGAGGGGGACCTTCATGTACAGCTTTATTCCTTCCTGGTATGGTGACAAGGGAGACTGGCAGGGCAGCATTTCCTCCTGGCATGAGGCGGGCTGCTCCTATGAATTTGATGATACGGTAAATCACCTCCGCATGTTCCGGGATGCCGGAGAGGAGACGGAGCTTTTGTGCCTTGGCTGGTCGCCGCGGCTTCGCCGTTTTCTGCACCGGCAGGGCCTGTATCCGGTTTCCTGCTGGTCCGCATTCGATGAGCTGCAGGGAATCACGCTGCGAAAGCCCGCTGTGTTCTCCTACATGGAGCTTTCTTGGCCGGAGGATACGGAATGGGTGTATCTGCCGACGCACCTGTCTGCCTATCTGGGAAATCAGCACTACGCGGACGTGGAATTTGCGGAGGACGGAACCCTGTGCCGGGTGGATTATTATGCGGACGGGTGCCCGGCGCGGAGCGACATGTATGATGACCGCGGATTCTGCTCGGCGTCCGTCTTTTATGGAAGGCCAAATGGAAGCTCCGTTGAAGGGGCCAATGAAAGGACGGATGAAAGTCCGAATGGAATAGAGCCGGACAACTCCGGCACCGTTTTGCCGCGGCAGGAATATTATGATCCAAGCGGCCACCTTCGGTTCACGCAGGAGCTCGAGACCGGGCGCATCCGGATTGCCCGGGAGGCAGCGGCGGATTTTGCAAAGGATGCGTATGACTCGATGGAGGAGCTGATCGGGGAGCGCCTGGCACGGTATCTTTCCGATCATCCGGAGCGGGAGGCGCTCGTCATCGCGGCCGATGCACGGCATGACGCGATGATTCGAAGGACGCTGGAGACGATCCCGGGGCAGCGGATCGTGCTGTCCTTTTTCGAGGACCGGTTCGATCTGCAGGATCGGAAGGCGCTTTTGGAGGATACCCGGAATGCCGCATTGATTGTGACAGATACCGAGCGCACCGCGCGGCAGATCCGGGATGCCGGCGTGCAGGACGTGAATATCTGCGACATCTCGCCCTTTGACGTGCGGCTTTCACTGGGGAAGAGCCAGCAGATCCGCGAACTGAAGATCTTTATGCCGCTGGACGGGCTGGAGGGCGTTCTGCTGGAGAAGGCGCTGCAGCAGGTCTTTTCCTACATGCACAGGAACAAGGACGTGGTGCTCCTGGCGGGGACCAGGGCCGGTTCCATCTCCGAACTGGAGGCGCTGCAGACGCAGCTGGAGGAGGTCCTGCAGGCAATGGGGGACCGGGAGCTGCGGACCGCACTTTCCGTCCGGAAGACCCAGAAGGAAAGGACAGAGCGGACAGAAAACGGGGAAGCTGCGCGTATCTTGGTGACGCCGTACCATTCGGAGACGGATCTGATCCGGATTCTGCGTGATACAAGACTCATTCTGGATGTGCGGGACCAGCCGGAGCTCTATCTGCAGATCGCCGGGATCAGCTCGGGCATTCCGCAGGTCAATTACCGCTTCACACGGTATGTGAAGCACAAAAAGGACGGTTATATCATTCAGAACATCAACTACATCACCGGCGCACTGGAGTACTATCTGGACAGTCTGTCCGGTTGGAATGAGGCACTTGTGTACTGCGTGCAGGCGGTCTCGGAGTACACCGGAGGAACGCTGGTGAAGCGCTGGAAGGAGATGCTGCATGCCGTGGCAGAGCAGGAATGAGAACAGAATGACCGGGGTTATCCGGGGCGTTTCCATGACGCTGGCGGTGAACCGGGTCATGGTGCGGCCGGGCTTTGCCGGGAGCGTGACGGCCAGGGGGAGCGCGGCGCTTTTGCTGGAGGGGGCATTCGGAGACCGCCTTCGGGGGACGCTGGAATGGAACGGGAGCGTCCATCTTCCGGCGCATACGTCGTGGCAGATCTGGCCTGAGCTGCAGACGAGAGGAGAAGTTCACGCGCGGCTGCGCTGTTTTTTCTGGAACGCGGGTGCGGACGAAACGGCGGGATTTTCCTATCGGGAGGATCTGCAAAAGCCCTTTTACATTACCGCCGAGGAAGACATGGAGCTTGCCTTCTTGCTGGAGGCAGAGGGGAACGGGGGCATTCAGGTCGGACCGCTCCATCTGCGGCAGACGATGCCGGACGGGAGCGTTTTTGTGCGCGGGACGCAGCGCACGGCAGATGCAGAGGGACAGGAGCTGTTCACCTGCTTTCGCTCGATGGACCGCAAGCCCCCTCTGTACGTGCTGTTTTCGGACCGGCGGGCGCAGGAAGGGTTTGATGGCTTCGAAGAACTGTACGTAAGGGGATGTCCCTTCCTCGTGCTCTTTGATCCGCGGCTTGGCGGGGGCTGTGGCTACCTTGGCTCCCCGGACTATGAGGAAATGGTGAGGAAGAAGATCACCGGCGCCATGGGGACCCTTGGCTTTGACAACAGTCAGCTGGTGCTGGAGGGGAATTCCCTGGGGGCAGCAGGAGCCCTGTACTACGGCGCTGCTCTGCACCCGCGGGCAATGCTCCTGGGACGTCCTTTGGTGAACCTCGGCACCATGGCACTGCAGGAGAAGCTTTGGCGCCCGGGCGGGTTTCCTGCATCGCTGGATATCCTGCAGATGCTGCAGGGAGAAACAACCCAGGAGGCGGCGCGCTGCCTTGACCGGAAAATGCGGGAGCGGCTGGACGCAGGGAAATTTGAAGGAACGAGGATCGCCGCAGCCTACATGAAGGAGGACGATTACGATCCGTCGGCGTATATGGACCTTCTCCGATACCTCCGCGGGAAGCGGGCAGGCATCGTCGGAAAGGGCTTTGAAGGACACCACGCGGACCGCTGCAAGGAGGCGGATGAGTGGTTGTATCTGCAGCGGCGGAGGCTCCTTCGCGGGCTTTACGGAAGAGACTAGCTAAGAGAAAAAATGACTATCTGGAAACGGAAAAAGCAAACAGAAGGCAGTGACAAAGGCGAGCGTGCGCCGAAAGACCCGGAGCGGATCATGTGGCTGGTGTACTGGGATCATTATGCGCAGGATGCGTGGCTGCATGGCAGCACCATTTCCTTCCGCTCGCCCGCGGAGGTTCTTTTTGAAAATAACGGCATGCCGCCCGGGTTCGCGGTCAAGGAGTGGTTCTCCTCCACGGACTATTCGGAGCAGAGAATCGAGCCGCAGCTGCCGCTTCTGCAGGAGGGCGAGTCCTATCATGTGCTGGTGCGCAGGGAGGATGAGCCGGAGAACGGGAGCTTTCTGCGGCTGAATTTCTTTGACCGGCAGGGAGACCCGCTGGATGATCCGATGATCCAGGGAACGGACGGGTGCGTTGTCTGCCCGAAGGGAACCTACCGGTACACAGCGCAGCTCGTGGAGGGCGGCGCGATGAGAATCCGCTTCCATTATTTGCTGCTGACGCAGGAGTCTGTCTGGCAGGAGCTGCGGGAGGCGCTTGCACTGCCCGGCAGCAGCGAGCGTGCGGCGCTGGAGCAGGCGGTGAAGGCAGGGAGACGAACCGTGCGGCTGTGAATGAATACAGTCCGTTCGCCAGTCAGCGACGGGAACGAGGAATGTCCGGGATCAGGGCCTGTCGCTGGCTCAGAGTAAGTGTGGTGCATTATGAGTACAATCCAGAATCGGATACAACTGAATCGGATGCGGAGACTCCTTGCAGGAGTGAATGCCTGTGCCGAGGAAATGCGGGCGCTTGAGGACGCGGATCTACGGGCGATGACGGACCGCTTTCGCGGAGAAATCCGCAGGGGCAGGACAGAGGATGACCTCCTTCCGCGGGCCTTTGCCGCCATGCGGGAGGCCTCGGGACGCGTCCTCGGCAAATTCCCCTACGACGTGCAGGTCCTCGGCGGGATTGCACTCCATCAGGGCAAGATTGCGGAGATGAAGACCGGCGAGGGCAAGACCCTCGTCGCGACGATGCCGCTGTACTTAAATGCGCTTTTCGGCAGGAGCTGCATCCTGGTGACAACGAACAGCTATCTGGCGGCCAGAGACGGGAAGGAGCTGGAGCCCTTGTACCGCTTCATGGGGCTGACGGAGGCGGTCGGCGTCTCCGACAAGGAGGGCGGCCAGCTGACCAATGCACAGAAAAAGCGCGTCTATGCCTCGGACATTGTCTACACCACCAACGACACGCTGGCCTTTGACTACCTGTTCGAGAATCTGGAATCCTCCGCGTCGGGCCGTTACCTGCGGGGGATGGATTACGTCATTGTGGACGAGGCGGATTCGGTGCTGCTCGACAGCGCGCAGATTCCGCTCATCGTTTCCGGCATGCCCCGGGTGCAGTCGAATCTGTTCGGGTCTGCCGACTATTTTGTCACGACCTTAAAAAAGGACGAGGATTATAAAAAGGAGGACCGCAATGTCTGGCTGACGCAGGCCGGAATCCGGAAGGCAGAGCGGTTTTTCGGCCTGGAAAGGCATGACCTTTATACGCCGGAGCACGAGGCGCTGGTCCGGCACATCTGCCTTGCACTCCGGGCCCACGAGACGATTCAGAGGGAGGAGCGCTACATCGTCCGGGACGGTGCCGTCTGTCTTCTGGATGAGAAAACAGGACGCGTCCAGCCCAGCACGAAGCTGCGCTGCGGACAGCACCAGGCGCTGGAGGCCAAGGAACACGTGGAGATCACGAAGGAGAGCCGCGCGGTTGCCTCAGTGACGTACCAGAGCTATTTCAACATGTATAAGAAGCTGGCCGGCATGACGGGAACGGGGGCAGGGGACGCGCAGGAATTCCGGCAGATATACGGACTGGAGACGGTGGTGATCCCGACGAGGAAGAAGGTGCAGCGAAGGGATTATCCGGATGTCCTTTACCCGAACAGGGATGCGCAGCTTTTGGCCGCGTGCAAAGAGGTGCGGCAATTACACGAGAGCGGCCAGCCGGTGCTGGTAATTGCCAGCTCCATTGAAATGTCGGACCTTTTCTCGCAGATGCTGCTGGACTGCGGCATTGCGCACAACGTATTGAACGCCTACAACATAGCGAAGGAGGCAGCGATCATTCAGGAGGCGGGACAGCCGGGGGCGGTTACGGTGGCCACCTCCGTTGCGGGGCGCGGCACGGACATCCGGCTCGGAGAAGGATGCGCTGAGCGCGGCGGGCTTGCCGTCATCGGCATCGGGCTGATGGTCAATAAGCGCCAGGAGCTGCAGGGAAGAGGGCGGAGCGGCCGGCAGGGGGATCCTGGATTTTCACGGTTCTATCTGTCGCTGGAGGATGAGGTGGTCCGGCTTTACGGCAGAAAGCGGCTCGCCTCGTATCGTCAGGGAAGCCGTCCGATTCGGAACAGGGCCATTGTCCGCGCGGTGCACGAGGCACAGAAGACCGCCTCGGACCTTGCCAGGGCTGGCCGCAAGGCAACGAAGGACTACGGCGAGAGCATGGACAGGCAGCGGCAGCTCATTTATGAGACGAGGAACAGGGTCATGCACAGCGTTCCGCTGGAGAAGAGCTACTACCTTACACTGGAGGAAAAGGTCATTGACCATTACCTGCAGAAGCTGGGACACACGCCGGATCCGGACGATGCCGTGCGCTTTGTCATGGACAACATTTCGTACGAGTTCGGAGGCTTTCCGGCGGAGGACATGCTGGACACGAAGGAAAAGGCGAAGGACTACCTGCTGCAGCTGGCAGGGGAGGCATTTGACAGGAAGACGGAGGAGCTCGGGAGCGGAGAAACGCTCGGCAGGTACTGCCGCCTCATGACGCTGCATGCCATCGATCAGGCCTGGGTCGAGCAGGTGGATTATATGCAGCAGCTGCGCCAGGTAATCTCCGGACGCCAGTACGCCCGCCGCAATCTGAAGTTCATCTTCCCGCAGGAAGCCTACCGCGGCTTTGAGAAAATGAAGATGGAAATCTACAGCGGCATCCTGCGCAACATCCTTCTGGGGGAGCCGGTGCGCGGACGGGACGGAGCGCTGACTGTACTGTATCCGTGAGCATCCGGAGAATACTGCAGGCTTCCGGTGAAAGAGGACATGAATTTAATTCAACCAATTTCGACAGTTGAAATAACTGCCGAAATTGGTTGAATTTTTTTCAGAATTGTAGCATGGTATAAGCGGAGGTGATTCGAGTGAACACACTTGCTGAACACAAAAAATTTATCACGACCGCTGAATTGAAGGATAAAGGCTATTCCTACTACAAGATTAAAAAACTGGAAGAAGATGGCATACTGCTGCGGATAAACCGCAGCACCTATGAGAATCTTAGCTACAAGGGGGATGAAAACGATTTTTTCAGTGCAGAAGCCTATGTGCCAGACGGCGTAATATGCCTGCTGAGCGCAGCACGGTATTACGAGCTTACCAGTTTTCTGCCGGATACAGTGGATGTGGCGATAGAGCGGAAGAAAAAGGTAAATACGCTGCCGGAATGGCCGGAGATAAAGATTTTTTACTTTAATCCCTCGCGGATGGATATCGGTGTAACGGAAGTTCGGGATGGTGATAATTGTTTCCATATTTTTGATATCGAAAAAACGGTGGTAGATATCGTTTACTACAGAAATAGGGTCGGAATCGAGGAAACAACCGAGATACTGAAAAATTATCTGAAGCGCAGGGACAGGAAGATCGACAGACTTTTTGCTTATGCAAAGCTGCTGCGCTGCGAAAAAGTGATGAGAACGTATCTGGAGGTGCTTATAGAATGAATGCGGACTCGGTAAAGGCGAGGCTAAAGACTTTCGCCGTGAAAAGCGGCTGTACCTTCCAGGAGGCACTTGTTTATTATGGATTGGAGCGGACGATTTATCGAATTTCGATATCTCGATATGCAGATCATTTTGTGCTGAAGGGCGGCATTTTCCTGTATGCAATTTTTGACCGCAGCTATGAGCGGGCAACAACAGACGTGGACTTGCTGGCCCGGAGAATATCCAATAGCGGCAGAGAAATGAAGGATGTATTCAAAAACATTTTCTCTCAGAATATCGACGATGCGCTTGTGTTTGATACAGATTCCATCACAGTGGATGATATAACAGAATTTAAAGAATATCATGGTCTCCATGTTTCGCTTGTGGGGTATCTTGATCGAACGAAAATACCGATTGGAATTGATATTGGTTTTGGAGATGTAATCTATCCGGATGCCGTCAAAATGGATTTTCCGGTAATGCTCGACATGGAAGTGCCGAGAGTTAATGCTTACTCATTGGAGTCCTCCGTTGCTGAAAAGCTGGAGGCGATTATCCATAATGGATACCTTAACAGCAGGTATAAGGATTTTTATGACATCTACGTTCTTTCGGAGAAGTACGAATTTTCTTATGAAACGCTTCGGAATGCCGTTGCAGAGACATTTGAGAATCGGAAAACGCAGATGACAATGGATACGGCGGTCTTTGGAGAGGATTTTCTGAATGATCCAATGCATCTGACGAGGTGGAAGGCATTTTTGAAAAAGAAGAGGGCCCTTATTCCGGTATCTATGTCAGACGCAGTGAATCGAATAAAAACGTTTGTTCAACCACTGATTGAAGGAACAGAAAAAACGCGATGGAATCCTGAAAAAGGAGTCTGGGAATAGAGTTTCCGTTTATTCGCCAGCCAGCTTGTGATGAGGCACAAAGGGGGGCTTCTTCCTTGCGGGCACGGGCGAGGTCCTGTATAATGGCAGATGATTATGACCGCAGAGCAGCTGGGCGGCCGCATCGTATTTTGGCCGGAAGGGCGGGAAAGGCCCGCAGGCACGAGAGGATGCGCACAGAAATGGCTGCAGTGCTCTGCAATACGGACAGGAAAGGAGCCTGGAATATGAAGTCTTCTTCGATGAATACTCATATGGGAAATATCTCCATTGATAATGAGGTAATTGCGCAGTATGCAGGCAGCGTTGCCGTGGAGTGCTTCGGCATTGTGGGAATGGCCGGCGTCAATGTTCGCGACGGCGTATTCAGCCTGCTTAAAAAGGAATCCATGACAAGAGGCATCAGTGTCTCACTGACACCGGAGGGTAAGCTGATCATCGACTTCCACGTGATTGTTTCCTACGGCGTGAACATTCCGACGGTGGCCGACAACCTCATCGAGAGCGTCCGGTACAGAGTCGAGGAGTTCACCGGACTTGAGATTGAGAAAATGAACGTCTTTGTTGAAGGCGTGAAAGTCATTGACTGATGGGAGGATCGCAGAACGTGAGTACTACTGCCATAGATGTACAGCTCCTCAGGAAGATGTTCCTTTGCGGAGCACAGAATCTGGAGTCGAACAAAGCCTGGATTAATGAGCTGAACGTGTTCCCGGTGCCGGACGGCGATACCGGAACCAACATGAGCATGACCGTGATCTCTGCAGCAAGAGAGGTTCTTGAGGCAGAGGATCCGGATGACATGAAGAAGGTCTGCAAGGCCATTTCCTCCGGATCGCTTCGCGGGGCACGCGGCAATTCCGGCGTGATTCTGTCCCAGCTCCTGAGAGGCTACTGCAAGATCGTGCGCGACAGTCACGAGGTCACGGTTCCGCTCTGCGCGGATGCGTTTGACAAGGCGGTCGAGACAGCATACAAGGCAGTCATGAAGCCGAAGGAGGGCACGATCCTTACCGTTGCCAAGGGCGCAGCAGAAAAGGCAAGAGAGCTGGCAGATGCCGGCATGGAGGATTTCGATGAGTTCCTGCCGCAGGTGATCGCCTATGCGGAGGAGGTCCTGGCGAAAACACCGGACATGCTGCCGGTATTGAAGCAGGCCGGGGTTGTGGATTCCGGCGGACAGGGCCTCGTGCAGCTCTTAAAGGGTGCACTCGAGGGCTTCCAGGGCAAAGACTACGACGAGGAGGCACTTCTCCATCCCGGCAAGGGGGCAGAGAGCGAGGAAGAGGAGACGGCACCTGCCGGGGAGGACATCCGGTACGGCTATGTGGTTACGTTCCACGAGGTCTTCACCAAGCCCTACAATGACAAGATCGACCGCGATGTAGCCAACTATATGAACACCATCGCAGAGCTGATCGTGACGCACCGCGATGAGAAGTCGATGACGGTGCAGCTCCATACCAATGATCCGGGTCTGGTCCTGCAGAAGGCGCTTTTGTACGGACAGCTGGAGAAGATCTCCATTGCGAACCTCCGCGCCGGCGAGAGCTTTGAGCCGCTGAAAAAGGAGGACCCTGCGCAGAAGGAAGCCGCTGCAGCAGATGCATCCTCGGCGGAGCCCTCGAAGGAGAGCATGGAGCCGGAGGCGGAGCAGCCGCACAAGGAGATCGGCATGATCGCCGTCTGCGCAGGCGAGGGCCTTGCGGAGATCTTCCGCGGACTGGGCGTTGACTATGTTATTTCCGGCGGACAGACCATGAATCCGAGCACTGCGGACATTCTGAACGCGGTGGAGAAGGTGAATGCGGATACCGTATTCATTCTGCCGAACAACAAGAACATCATTCTGGCAGCCAGACAGGCGGCTGAGATTTCCGAGGGCAAAAAGCTTGTTGTCATCCCGACCAAGACGGTGCCGCAGGGCATCACGGCAGCGATCAACTTTATTCCGGATCAGGATGCAGAGCTGAATGAGCAGACGATGACCGAGGAAATCGCAAAGGTAAAGAGCGCAGAGGTCACCTATGCTGTCCGCGATACGGTGATTGACGACGTGGAGATTCACGAAGGCAACATTATGACGCTCGGCGACAGCGGCATTCTGGGCGTCGGCGCTGACAGGAATACCGTGACGCTGGAGGCACTGGAGAAGATGGTCGATGAGACCACGGAGCTGATCAGCATTTACTACGGCGAGGAAGCGACGGAGGAAGAGGCAGAGGCCCTTCGCGCTGCAGCCTCGGACAAGTTCCAGGGCATCGATGTGGAGCTGCAGGCAGGCGGACAGCCGGTGTATTACTACATCATCTCTGCGGAGTAGTTTTAATCGCCGGCCGGGCAACAGGGCGGCGGAGAATGTCCGGTTTAAAAAAACGGACAGCTCCGCCAGGATCCGTCGCCGGCTGGCGATTAGCAGTAACTGCAGAACACATACGGAAAGAGGAGACGGAAATCCGTCTCCTCTTTCCGTATGCAGCACAGACAAAAGAGGGTAACTATACGCATGATCACAAGAGGCAGCGCGCTGACGGAGCTTCCGGGCATCGGACCCAAGACGGCGAAGCTCTATGAGAGCAAGGGGATCCGCACCGTAGGAGAGCTTCTGGACTTTTATCCGCGGGATTATGACTTTTTTGCGCCTCCTGTCTGCGTGAGCAGTCTTCAGAGCGGAGAGCTGTCCGCTGTGACGCTCACTATCCTGGGCACCGGACGCACGGCATATGCGGGGCGGTACAGGGCAACCTCCTTTCAGGCGGCGGATGCAACGGGAGAGATCCGCATTACGTTTTTCAATATGCCGTTTCTGGTCGGGAAGCTCCAGGCGGGCAGCTCTCATGTATTCCGCGGACTGGTAAAGCGTCATCAGAACGGAAAGCTCTCACTGGAGCACCCGTCCGTTTACACGCAGGAGGAGTATGCAAGGCTCGAGAATACCTATCTTCCCAGGTACAGCCTGACAAAAGGCCTCACCAATCCGAGTGTCATCCGCGTGATGAGAAAGGCGCTGGAGGCCTGCACGTTTCCAGAGGAAGCCGGGGAATCCGGCCCTGCACGGCAGGATCTTCCCGCGGAGGACTTACAGCGCCTTGGATTGATGGAGGAAGCAGCGGCGGTTTATGCGATTCATTTCCCGGCCGGCAAAGAGGAGATGATTGCAGCCAGAAACCGCAAGGTCTTTGACGAATTTTTATCCTTTCTCCTGACAATCCGCCGCCAGAAGAAAAAGGAGCAGGCACTTGTCAATGCAAGGCCGCTTGCACCCTCCGATGAAACAAAGCGCCTGATCGAAGCGCTTCCCTATGAGCTGACGGATTCCCAGAAACGGGCGTGGAGCCAGATCGAGGCGGACCTTGTCAGCCCTTATGTCATGAATCGCCTCCTGCAGGGGGACGTCGGCAGCGGCAAGACGATCCTCGCCTTTCTGGGACTCCTTTTATGTGCGGCCAACGGCAGGCAGGGCGCGTTGATGGCCCCCACTGAGGTGCTCGCCGAGCAGCACATGAAGGATCTGACACAGCTGGCTGCGCAATATGCGCTTCCGATCCGGCCGGTGCTCCTGACCGGCGCCGTCACCGGCAAAAAGCGCCGGGAAGCGCTTGCCGCCATAGAAAGCGGCGATGCCAATGCCGTCATCGGCACCCATGCGCTGATTCAGGATACGGTGAGCTATCGGGATCTGGCACTTGTCATCACCGACGAGCAGCACCGGTTCGGCGTGCGCCAGCGCGAGGCCCTGGCCGGGAAGGGAGAGACGACACCGGTGCTCGTCATGAGTGCCACACCGATCCCCCGGACGCTGTCCATCATTTTGTACGGCGATCTCCAGGTAAGCCGCCTGACAGAGCTCCCCAAAAACCGCCTGCCCATCAAAAATCTGGCCGCCCCTGCCAGCCAGCGCGGGAAGCTCTACCGCTTTATCCTGAAGGAAATTGCAGACGGCCGGCAGGCCTATGTCATCTGCCCGGCCGTTGAGGAGAGCGGCCTCGAGCAGATGGAAAACGTGACGGATTACACAGAAAACCTGAAACAGTCCCTGCCCGGCGACATCCGGATCGCCTCCTTAAACGGCCGCATGAAGCCGTCGGAGAAAAATCAGATCATGGCGCAGTTCGCCGCGCACGAGATCGACATCCTCGTGTCCACAACCGTCATCGAGGTCGGCATCAACGTCCCCAATGCCACCTGCATTCTGATCGAAAATGCGGAACGCTTCGGCCTCTCCCAGCTCCATCAGCTCCGGGGGCGCGTCGGCAGAGGGCAGTGGCAGTCCTACTGCATGTTCCTCTATTCCGAGAGTCAGAAGGACAAGCCAAAGCGCCTTTCCATCCTCGAGAAAACCAACGACGGATTTGAAATTGCAGAACAGGATTTAAAGCTCCGCGGCCCCGGCGACCTCTTCGGCATCCGCCAGAGCGGAGAGATGGGCTTTCATCTTGCAGACATCTACGAGGATGCGGATATGCTGACCAAGGCCGCAGCCTACGCAGACGAAATGCTCGATCAGAACCCGCAGTTTGCCTTTGCCGGGGAGAAGCACGTGGACTTCCGCACGATCTGAGCGTTGCGGAGGAGATGATGGAAGGGACGGCGCCGGGGATGGAGGGTGCGATTTTCTGACGAGCAGTCGGATTCTCATGAAACGAGCGGCTTCGCCAGCCCGACGGGAGCGCATGCGTGTTTGAGTCCAAGACGCGGGTCGTCCGTAGGATGACCCGCGGACGGACGAGTTTGCGCGGATCGGGCGTCTGGTGAAGAAGCGAGATTCATAGAGAATCCCTGCGAGGAAGTCATGAGCACCTCCACCTCGGCCGACGTCCCGGGTAGCTGGCGTTTGCAACTTGCAAGGAATTCGAAATCCACGTAAAATCAGTCTGTATGGCAACTATTCAGAGCCAAGCAAATTTGCATAAATGTGCGAGTAATGCTTGCATTAACGAGCTCATTTTTGCAAATTTATTTGGCGAGAACGCCACATGAGCAAAAGGAAAGCTGCGTAGCAGCGATTTTGCGAATGGGCTCTGAATAGTTACTCTGTATGTTTGCGCGCCTGCCCCGCAAACAGACACGGCAGGCGCGCAAACAGATACCACATGGAGGTCACAATGGCAAAGGTAGCAATTGTAACAGACAGCGGAAGCGGCATCACACTGGCACAGGCCAGAGAAATGGGCGTGGGTCTTGTATCCATTCCGTTCATGTTCGGCGATAACGAGAAAACTTATTTTGAAGATATAAATCTGACACGGGACGAATTCTTTGAGCGGCTGAAATCCGGCGAAACGGTACACACCTCGCAGCCCTCACCCGTCGATGTTCTGAAGGTGTGGGATCAGGTGCTCGAGGAAAACGACTCTCTGGTGTACATCCCCATGTCCTCCGGACTGTCCGGCTCCTGCCAGTCCGCGATGATGCTCTCCGGCGACTACGACGGAAAGGTCGAGGTCGTCAACAACCAGCGCATCTCCGTCACCCAGAAGCGCTCCGTCCAGGACGCCATGGAAATGGCGGCAAAGGGCTGGACGGCGAAGGAGATCAAGGACAAGCTCGAAGAGGTCCGCTACGAGCAGAGCATTTACATCATGGTTGACACATTGACCTACCTCAAAAGAGGCGGGCGCATCACACCGGCTGCGGCAGCCATCGGAACACTGCTGCGGATCAAGCCCGTGCTGAAGATCTTCGGAGAGCGCCTGGATGCCTTTGCAAAGGCCAGAACTGAGCAGCAGGCCCGCACGATGATGATCAATGCGATGAAGAACGACTGCGAGAAGCTCTACGGCGGCATGGACAACGTGTGGCTGTATTCCGTGGAATCCAGAACGCCGGACTTCGGCGCATGGACGGAGCAGATCCGCGGCGCATTCCCGGGGCACACCGTTGAGGAGGACCGGCTTCCTTCGGTCATCAACTGCCACATCGGAGAGGGTGCGCTGGCCATTGCCTGCTCGCGCAAACTCGATATCGAGGAGCATTGATGTTCATTGCTGCATTATATAGATAAATTTTGAGGATTTACATGGCAGAAAGTACGCAGTATAACGCCTCCAGCATCCGGGTGCTGGAGGGACTCGAGGCAGTCCGCACAAGACCCGGCATGTACATCGGCAGCACGTCCACGAGAGGCTTAAACCACCTGATCTACGAGATCGTGGACAACTCCGTCGACGAGCATCTCGCCGGCTTCTGCGACACCATTCACGTCACACTGGAGGCAGACGGCTCCTGCACGGTGGCCGACAATGGGCGGGGCATCCCCATCGATATGCACGAAAAGGGTGTGTCCGCGGAGCGTGTTGTTTTCACTACGCTCCACGCCGGCGGCAAATTCGACAACAAAGCATACGCAACCTCCGGCGGCCTGCACGGCGTCGGCTCCTCGGTTGTGAATGCGCTTTCGGAGCACATGACCGTACAGGTGCGCAAGGGCGGCCTTGTCTATGAAGACCGCTACCGGCAGGGAATTCCGGATCAGGAGCTTGCAGACGGCCTTCTTCCGGTGGTCGGCAAAGCAAAAACGAGCGGCACCACCATCAATTTCCTCCCGGATCCGACCATCTTCGAGAAGACACGGTTTAAGGAAGAGGACATCAAGTCCCGCCTGCACGAAACCACGTATCTGAATCCGAAGCTCACCATTGTCTACGAGGACAAACGGCCGGGCTCCGAGGAGCAGCAGACCTACCACGAGCCGGACGGCATTGCCGGCTTTGTGCGCGAGCTGAACAAGTCCGACGAGACCGTGACGGACGTTATTTATTTCAGCGGGCAGTATGAGAACATCCAGGTGGAGTGCGCCTTCCAGTACATCCGTGACTTCCGCGAGGAGATCATGGGCTTCTGCAACAATATTTACAATTCCGAGGGCGGCACGCACCTGACCGGCTTTAAGACTGCCTTTACGCAGGTGATCAACGGCTACGCAAGGGAGCTGGGAACGCTGAAGGAGAAGGACGTCAACTACACCGGCGCCGACGTCCGAAACGGCATGACGGCCGTCATCGCGATCAAGCACCCGGATCCCCGGTTTGAAGGACAGACCAAGACCAAGCTCGACAATCCGGATGCCTCCAAGGCAGTTTCTCAGGTGACGACCGACGAAACGACGCACTACTTTGACCGGAACCTCGAGCAGCTCAAGGCCGTCATCGAATGCGCCGAGCGGGCAGCCAGAATCCGCAAGTCCGAGGCCAAGGCCAAGACGAACATGCTGGTGAAGCCCCGGTTCTCCTTTGACTCCAACGGAAAGCTTTCCAACTGCGAATCCAGGGACGCATCGAAGTGCGAGATCTTCATCGTCGAGGGTGATTCCGCCGGCGGCTCCGCCAAGATGGCCAGAAACCGCATGTTCCAGGCGATCCTCCCCATCCGAGGCAAGATCCTTAACGTGGAAAAGGCCTCCATGGACAAGGTACTGGCCAATGCGGAGATCAAGTCCATGATCAACGCCTTCGGATGCGGCTTTTCCGAGGGCTACGGGCAGGACTTTGACATTACGAAGCTCCGCTACGACAAGATCATCATCATGGCCGATGCCGACGTGGACGGCGCGCATATTTCGACGCTCCTTCTGACGCTGTTCTACCGGTTCATGCCGGATTTGATTTACGAGGGACATGTCTATGTCGCCATGCCGCCTCTGTATAAGGTCGTGCCCAAAAAGAAGGGCGAGGAGGGCGAGTACCTCTACGACGATGCGGCGCTGGCAAGGTACCGCAAAACCCATTCCGGCTTTACGCTCCAGCGCTACAAGGGTCTTGGTGAGATGGACCCTGCCCAGCTGTGGGAGACGACACTGGACCCTGCAAGGCGGCGCCTGCGCAAGATTCAGATCGATGACGGCCGCATGGCGTCGGAGATGACAGGGCTCTTAATGGGAACCGACGTTCCGCCCCGGCGCGATTACATCCACGCGCATGCAACCGATGCCGAGCTGGATGTCTGATGATAAGGATTATCTATGGCAAGAAAAACAACGACCGAACCAATTGAAGAGCAGATCATTCCCAGCGAGTATTCGGAGCTGATGCAGAAGTCCTACATCGACTACGCGATGTCGGTCATCATCAGCCGTGCACTTCCGGACATCCGGGACGGCTTAAAGCCCGTGCAGCGCCGCGTGCTCTACGACATGTCGGAGCTCGGCATTCACTATGACGGCGCCTACCGAAAGTCCGCGCGCATCGTCGGCGATACCATGGGTAAATACCACCCGCACGGCGATTCCTCGATCTACGACTCCCTGGTCGTGATGGCGCAGGACTTTAAAAAGGAGCTCCCGCTCGTCGACGGCCACGGGAACTTCGGCACCATCGAGGGTGATTCTGCCGCTGCCATGCGTTACACCGAGGCAAGGCTGCAGAAGATCACCGAGGAAGGTCTTCTCGCCGATCTTGACAAGGACGTCGTGGACTTTGTTCCGAACTTTGATGAGACGGAGAAGGAGCCTTCGGTCCTGCCGGCCATGTTCCCGAACTTCCTCATCAACGGCTCCGAGGGCATCGCGGTCGGCATGGCAACCTCCACGCCCACGCACAATGCGGCGGAGGCCATCGATGCCGAAATCGCACTGCTGGAGGATCCGCAGGCGACCACAAGGGATCTGATGCGGCATATAAAGGGACCGGATTTTCCGACGGGAGGCATCGTTGTCAACAAAAACGACCTGCCCGCCATCTACGAGACCGGACAGGGCAAAATTCGTCTGCGCGGCAAAGTGGAGATCGAAAAGGGCAAGTCCGGCCACATCCAGCTGGTCGTGACCGAGATCCCCTACACCATGATCGGCTCCGGCATCGCCAAATTCCTGCAGGACGTCGCTGCCCTGTACGAGAACAAGGTGACCTCGGACATCGTGGACATCTCCAACCAGTCCTCCAAGGAGGGCATCCGCATCGTCATCGAGCTCAAAAAGGACACGGACGTCGAGAACTTCAAGGCACTCCTGTACAAGAAGACCAAGCTCGAGGATACGTTCGGCGTCAACATGCTGGCCATCAAGGATGGGCGGCCCGAGACTCTGTCTTTGCGCGATGCGCTGCAGGCGAACATCGATTTTGCCTTCGAGGTGACGCGGCGCAAATACGAGACCATGCTCGCCAAGGAGCAGGAAAAGCGTGAGATTCAGGAGGGCCTCATCAAGGCCTGCAATGTCATTGACCTCATCATTGAGATCATCCGGGGGTCCGACTCCACGCAGCAGGCAAAGCGCTGCCTTGTGGACGGAGATACCGAGGGCATCCGGTTCAAAACAAGGGAGTCTGCGGTCATGGCGTCGCAGCTGGGCTTTACGCCGCGGCAGGCCGATGCCATCTTAGAGCTGCGTCTTCGCAAGCTCGTGGGTCTGGAAATCAATGCCCTTTTGAAGGAGCATGAGGAGACCGTCGCCAATATTTACCGCTATGAGGACATTCTGGAGCAGAAGAGCTCTATGACAAGGGTCATCCGCGATGAGCTGACCCGCTTCAAGAAGGAGTTTGCAGCCCCCCGGAAGACGCAGATCATCCAGGGAGAGGAAGCGGTATACGTCAAGCCCGAGGAGGAAGAGACACAGGTCATGTTCGTCATGGACCGCTTCGGCTATGCCAAGACGATCGACCTTGCCGCCTATGAGCGGAACCGGGAAACGGTGGAGAGCGAATACAAAATCCACTTCGCCTGCTCCAACCTGGGCCGGGTCTGCGTGTTCACGGATACCGGCATGATGCACACTGTGAAGGTCAGCGACCTTCCGATGGGCAAGCTCAAGGAAAAGGGACGCCCCATCGACAATGTGTGCAAGTTCGACTCGGCGAAGGAAAACGTGGTGTACATCACAAACCAGAGCGAGCTGAACCTGTATCGTCTTGTATTTGTGACCGCACAGGGCTATGTTAAGATGGTCAGCGGCGGAGAGTTTGACGTGACGCGCCTGACCATTCAGGCATCCAAGCTCGAGGACGACGACCGCCTGGTGATGGTGCATGCCGTGACCGACCAGAATGCACTGGTGCTGCGGACCAAGGAAGGATTTTTTCTGAAATATGCGCTCGAAGAGGTGCCGGAGCAGAAGAAAAACGCGAGAGGCGTGCGCGGAATTAAGCTGTCTGCCAAGGATGAGGTGGAGGATGCCTGGGTGCTGCAGCCGGGAACGGCCAACGTAGTAACCTTCCACGACCGCGAGGTGGATCTGAATCATTTAAAGTCTACGGCCCGCGGCGGCAAAGGAACGAAGAAGTAATAAAAAGCATGCCGCTGCAGGGCAGCGGCAGGGAGAGGTGAACATGAGAGTAATTGCCGGAACGGCACGGAGCATGCCGCTGATGGTGCCGGAGGGAATGGATACCAGACCCACGCAGGACATCATCAAGGAAACGTTATTTAACATCATTCAGTTTGATGTGCCGGGATGTGTATTTCTGGATCTGTGCGCAGGAAGCGGCTCCATCGGCATCGAGGCGCTTTCGCGCGGAGCCAAAAAGGCATATCTGGTGGAGAGCGGCAAGACGGCAGCGGCCTGCATTCAGGCCAACCTCCACAAAACGCATTTTGAGGAGAACGGCGTCCTTCTGAAGATGGACGTCATGAATGCGCTGCACCACATCCATGAGAAGCAGGCCGATATCATCTATCTGGATCCGCCCTACCAGAGCGACACCTGCCGGCGGGTGCTGACGGCACTGGACGATATGCCCTATGTCACAGAGGAGACGATGATCATTGTGGAGACGGCGCTGGACACGGACTTCTCCTTCCTGGAGGAGACGGGCCTTGCGATTGTCCGGGAGAAGGATTACCGCTCTCAGCGGCATCTGTTCATCCGCAGAAAACAGTGAAACCGTGTATGCAGCGCCCGTCCGGGATCGGCATTCGCAGACGTTGGGTGCGGCAGGCGCGGAGGGGAATACGGGAGCGAGAAAATCATGATTAAGGCAATCTATCCGGGCAGCTTTGACCCGGTGACCTTCGGTCATCTGGATGTGATCCGGCGGGCGGCGAGAATGTTCGACGAGGTGACGGTCTGCGTACTGGACAACAAGGCGAAGACTCCGTTGTTTTCAGTAGAGGAACGTGTTAAAATGCTACAGGATGTCACATCCGAAATGCCCAATATCCGTGTGGATTCCTATTACGGACTGCTCATCGATTACGCCGAGAAGATCGGCGCGCACGTGAGCATCCGCGGACTTCGGGCAGTGACGGATTTTGAGTATGAGCTGCAGATTGCGCAGACCAACAAGCTTCTCTCGAAAGGGAAGCTGGACACGGTGTTTCTCACGACCAGCCTGCAGTATGCATATCTGAGTTCCTCAAGTGTGAAGGAGATTGCCGCCTTTGGCGGTGACATCAGTGTGTGCGTGCCGTCGGAGGTAGAGCAGATGGTACGAGCGAAATACGATGGAGGCAGCCCGTTATGAGCAGCAACAAGATCGAACGCAAGATTGACGAAATCGAGGATTTCCTTGAAACCTGTAAATACAAGCCCCTTTCCAAGGACTATATTCTGGTAAACCGGGAGAGAATCGATACGCTTGTGGAAGAGCTGCGGGATGTCATTCCGGATGAGGTCGCCAGGTACCGCGAGGTACTCGACCAGAAGGATGCCATCTTTGCGGATGCCAAGGATAAGGCACAGGCTCTGATTCAGAAGGCTACCGAGCAGATGAATCAGCAGATCAACGAAGAAGAGGTCATGAAGCAGGCCTATGAGCAGGCCGGGCAGATGGTGTCGGCGGCCAATCAGGAGGCGGCAGATACCACGCAGAAGGCCGCAGATCAGGCCAATGAGATGATCACCAGCGCGCAGAGCCAGGCAAACGACATCATGGCGCAGGCGCAGCAGCAGTCGTCGGCTATGGTGCAGGAGGCGCAGAACCAGGCACAGCAGATTGTCGCATCGGCTTCCCAGCAGGTGAACGACTTCAACCAGCAGGCACAGTCCTATCTTGCCGATATGCTCGCGCATCTCGAGGAGCTGACCCAGAGCGTGATCAGTGACACCAATACGGTCTACCAGTCGACGCTCCAGAGCATGAATTCATACCTGCAGAACGTGCAGAACGACCGCAACGCACTGGCACAGCAGATGCAGGAGTCTGCATTTGCACGGCAGCAGGCGACGGCACTCGAGCAGCAGACGGCCAACCAGGCGGTGCAGGAGGCCGGCGCGATGGCGCAGGCGGCAGTCCTTGCACAGCAGCAGGCGGCGGCAGAGGCCATGTCCGCAGAGACACCCCAGGACGCAGCCGAAGGGATCGCACCTGAGGAAAACGAGGCATAAAGAGCCGATATACAGGATGCCGGAGGCCAAAGCCCTTTTGTCTCCAACCGTGCATCCGGCCGGTACGCATCCCGGCAGATACGATAAGCAGCAGAAACTGACGCAAGGCGTTCGTTCATTCTGGAAAGAGGAATGGACGGACGCCTTGCTTGCAGGAGGACCAACATGCATACGGCAAAGAAAAGAACAGCAAAGGGCGATTTTGGATTCCACAAAAGCCAGCGAAGGAAAAAGCTGCTCATTACCGCGCTCTTTTATGCGGCAGCCTTTTCCATGTATTTTGCAGCCGCAGCTATCCTCGGAACCAACCAGAACTGGTTCACCATCCTGGCCGTTCTGATCCTGCTTCCGGCCGCCAAGCAGACCGTGGCGCTGATCATGCTGCTTCGCGCCGGGGACTGCCCGCAGGAGGTGCGGGAGGCTGTGGAGAACCATGTGGGGACGCTGGACAATGCCTACGAGCTGTACTTCACGACGGAGAAGAAGAACTTCAACATCCTGCACCTTACGGCCGCAGGGAAGACCGTCGCGGCACTCACGCAGGATCCGAAGTGCGACTGTCCGGCCGGCGAGCAGCACCTTCGGAAAATGCTGATGACAAACGGCTTTCACGGCTATCAGGTGAAGATCTTCTCCGGGCTCGACAGCTATCTTACGCGCCTTGACCAGCTCCGGAGCCTTGGCAGCGAGGAGGGCGCGGACCATGCGGCACTCTTTGAACTGCTGTACCGCATCAGCCTGTAGGCAGGCATGAGGTTTACACATGCAGGAACACATCATTACTACGCTCGAGGCCGGACAGCGCCTGGACAAATACCTTCACCGCCTCCTGCCGGATGCGCAGAACTCTTTTCTCTACAAGATGCTCCGCAAGAAGAACATAACGCTGAACGGCAGGAAGGCGGCCGGAAATGAGCTCCTTGCGGAGAGGGATGCGGTCCGTCTGTTTCTCTCGGATGAGACGTATGCGAAGATGGGCGGACGGTTGACGGCCGCAGGAGCGGGCAGCCGGCGGGAGCCTTCGAAGGAAGCAGGAACAAAAACAGAAACGAAAACAGCTTATAACCTCCTGCAGAAGCGTTTTCCGCAGCTGCGTATTCTGTATGAGGATGCGCACATTGCGGCGGCCTATAAGCCGGCCGGCGTCCTTTCGCAGAAGGCACAGCCGGAGGACCTTTCCTTAAACGAATGGTTTCTGGGACTTTTATTTTCACGCGGGGAGCTCAGTGAGGAGACGCTCCGGCACTTTACACCCTCCGTGCAGAACCGCCTGGACCGCAATACAGAAGGCATTGTTCTCCTGGCCAAGACGCTCCCGGGCAGTCACCTTCTGACGGGACTCCAGCGGGAGCACCTTCTGGATAAGTATTACCACATGATCGTTGCCGGAAGGATACAGGAGGCGGGGACCATCGAGGGGTACCTGGCCAAGGATGAGAAGAGCAACACCGTGCAGATCCATCAAACACCCGGGGAGGGCCGTGTTTATGCGAAGACCGAGTACCGGCCGCTGAAGGCCGGGCGGCAGGAGCTTACACTGGTGGAGGCCAGGCTCATTACCGGCAGGACGCACCAGCTGCGCGCACACCTTGCCGGCATAGGACATCCGATCCTGGGGGATCCCAAATACGGAAGTCCTGCATACAACCAGGCACTTCGCGGGTACGGCATCCGCGCCCAGCTTCTCCTGTGCCAGAGGGTCGAATTCCCGAAGGATCCCGCAGCCCTTGCACCCTTTGGAAGAGAGGATCTTGCAGGAACGGTGATTTCCTGCCGGGAGCCGGAAATCTATGAGACGCTGCTGACCGGCAATGTAAAAAGGAAAAATTAATGGCAACCTGGAATTCGCGGGGCCTTCGCGGCTCGCTTCTGGAAGAAGAAATCAACCGGACCAACGAAACCTATAAGGAGCAGGGACTGTGCCTGATCCAGAAGATCCCCACACCCATCACGCCCATTCAGCTCGACAAGCAGACGCGGCACATCACGCTCGCTTACTTTGAACAGAAGAGCACGGTGGACTACATCGGCGTCGTGCAGGGGTATCCGGTGTGCTTTGACGCCAAGGAGGTCAAGACCTCGACCTTTGCGCTGCAGAACGTCCATCCGCACCAGGTGGACTTCATGCAGCGCTTTGAGCGGCAGGACGGCATCGCCTTTTTCCTGATCTACTACACCGGCATGGAGCAGTACTATTACCTTCCTTTCCGCAATTTTCTCCCCTTCTGGGAGCGGATGGAGGCCGGCGGACGCAAGAGCTTCCGCTTTGACGAACTGGACCAGACATACCTCCTTCCAAAGCGGCCCGGGATCATGGTGCCGTACCTGGAGATGATCAATAAGGATATTTCGGAGCGCGAGGCGTAGCTGTTCCGGCGCTTGCTTGACAGGCCTGCGGGCGTTCTGGTATAGTCACAGCTGGTTTAATTATTTACTAAATTATCACTGCACAGTGCTAAAGCGATGCCTGCGCAGTCCGTTCAGGAGAGGCAGATATGGCAGACAGAAAACGACAGGAGCTTCTTCATACACCGGAGGGTGTGTGGGATCATTACGGCGCGGACTGCGCCCAGTACGAAACCCTCATACATGGGATCGGTGAAACCATGCACCGGTACGGCTACGAGAGCATCAAGACGCCGACCTTTGAGTTCTTTGACGTGTTTTCCAGAGAAATCGGAACGACACCGTCCCGGGAGCTGTACAAGTTCTTCGATAAGGAGGGGAACACGCTGGTGCTGCGGCCGGACTTTACGCCGTCGGTTGCCCGGTGCGCTGCCAAGTATTTTATGGACGAGGAGCGCCCTTTGAAGTTCTGCTATGAGGGGAGTGCGTTCATCAACACCTCGAATCTGCAGGGCAAATTAAAGGAATCCACACAGATGGGCGCCGAGTGCATCAACGATGCCTCTGCCGAGGCGGATGCGGAGATGCTGGCCCTTCTGATCGAGGCGCTTCTGGGCGCGGGGCTCGGCAAGTTCCAGATTACCGTCGGGGATGTGGAGTATTTTCGCGGCGTCTGCGAGGCGGCCGGACTGGATGGGGAGACGGAGAGTGAGCTGCGGGATTACATTTCCGGGAAGAATTATTTTGCAGCGGAGAACCTTCTGAAAAAACAGTCCCTGGATCCGGCCATTGCCGGCCAGATTCTGCAGATTGCAGGCTTTGCAGGAAGCGATGAGGACCTGGAACAGATGCGGAAGGCGGCGCCGAATGAACGGGCCGAGGGTGCGGTCAGCCGTCTCATCGAGGTGTACCGTCTGCTGAAGCTCTACGGCTATGAGCAGTACATCAGCTTTGACCTCTCACTGCTGTCCAAGTACCGCTATTACACCGGAATCCTGTTCAAGGCCTATACATACGGCGTGGGCGACCCGGTGGCAACCGGCGGCCGGTACGATACGCTCCTTTCGCAGTTCGGCAAGCAGGCACCGGCCATCGGCTTTATGTTCCAGATTGATACGCTTTTGGAGGCCATGCGCAGTCAGAACGCAGAGCCGATGGTCACGCCTTCGCCGGAGGTTGTCACCTACACCAAAGAGGACTATGCCGCAAAGCTTGCCGGCGTGCAGAAGGCCAGAAGGCTGGGACGCCGCATAACACTGGTTCCGAAGAAAGGAGAGCAGTAAGATGGAGGAGCTGACCATTGCCCTGACCAAGGGGCGGCTTGCCGAGCAGACCATGGAGCTGTTCGAGCGGGCCGGATATTCCTGCAGCGAGATGAAAGAGGACTCGCGGAAGCTGATCTTCCGCAACCGGGAGCAGAAGCTCAACTTCTTCCTCTCCAAGGGACCGGATGTGCCGACCTACGTGGAGCGCGGCGCGGCCGACATCGGCGTTGCAGGATCGGACGTCATTCTGGAGGAGCAGAGAAGAGCCTACGAGGTGCTGGATCTGGGCTTCGGCAAATGCCGCATGTGCGTGGCAGGACCCGAGAGCGCAAGGGAGAAGCTCCGGCACCACGAAATGATCCGCGTTGCTTCCAAATATCCCAACATCGCAAGGGATTACTTCTACCATGACAAGCAGCAGACCGTTGATCTTATCAAGCTCCACGGCTCAGTGGAGCTGGGACCGGTTGTCGGACTCTCGGACGTGATCGTGGATATCGTGGAGACCGGCTCCACGCTCCGCGCCAACGGACTCGTGGTTCTGGAGACCGTCTGCGACATCTCCGCACGCATGATCGTCAACCAGGTCAGCATGCAGATGAAACAGGAGCGGATCCGCAAGCTCATCGATGACGTGAAGAGAGCTCTGTAGCTCGAGGCTCTTGTAACTGCGTCGGTCACCGACGGGTCCTGGCGGAGTTGTCCGGTTCGGGGACGTTCTCACTCTGTCCTCGGACCTAGCGGTGCTAAGCTCGCACAAGACGCTCGCAAGCACCGAGGCCTCGCAAAGCCCCGAACCCGGACATTCTCCGCCACCCTGTCGGTGACCGGCGGCGGAATACTACAGCAAAGAGGACACTTACTATGAGAATTGCAGCACTTACGAAAACGTCGCAGAGCGAGCTTCTGGAGCTCTTAAAGGGAAGGAACCCCGCCAGCTACACCGATCAGCAGGCAGCCGTTGATGCCATCATTGCAAACGTGCGGGCAAACGGCGACAAGGCCGTCCTTGACTACGAGCAGCAGTTCGATCACTGCACGCTGACGCCGGAAACGCTGAAGGTGACGCAGGAGGAGATCGACGAAGCCTATGCCGCACTGGATCCGGAACTTATCGCAGTAATGAAGCGTGCAGCGGCGAACATTCGGGAGTATCATGAGAAGCAGAAGGTGAACAGCTGGATTTCCATCAAGGAGGACGGCACCATCCTCGGCCAGAAGGTCACGCCCATCGAGGTCTCCGGCTGCTATGTTCCGGGCGGACGGGCGGTGTATCCGTCCAGCGTGCTGATGAACATCATCCCGGCGAAGGTGGCCGGTGTTCCGCGCATTATCATGTGCACGCCGCCCGGAGCGGACGGCAAGGCACCGGCAGGGTCGCTTGTAGCAGCCGACATTGCGGGGGCGGACGAAATCTACAAGGTCGGCGGAGCACAGGCAATCGCGGCTATGGCCTACGGCACACAGACCATCCCGAAGGCGGATAAGATCACAGGCCCCGGCAACATCTACGTCGCACTGGCCAAAAAGGCGTGCTTTGGCATTACCGGCATTGATTCGGTGGCCGGCCCTTCGGAGATTCTGGTCATTGCGGATGAAACCGCGAACCCCCGTTACATTGCGGCGGACCTTCTCTCCCAGGCCGAGCACGATCCGTTGGCATCCGCAATCCTTCTGACAACGTCCCGGGCCTTTGCGGAGGCGGTTTCCGCGGAAATCGACCGGTTCCTTGAGACCCTGGAGCGGGCGGACATCATCCGCCAGTCGCTCGACAACTACGGCTGCGCTTTTGTCGGCGAGACGACACAGGATCTCATCGATGCCGCCAATGCCATTGCATCCGAGCACATGGAAATCGTGACCAAGGATGCCTTTGAGCTGATGACGAAAATAAAAAATGCCGGCGCCATCTTCCTCGGCAGCTACTCCTCGGAGCCGCTCGGAGACTATTATGCCGGTCCCAACCACATCCTGCCGACCAACGGAACCGCGCGGTTCTTTTCGCCGCTGGGCGTGGACCAGTTCATCAAGAAAACGAGCATCATTTCCTACTCCAAAGAGGCACTGGAGAAGGTGCATGAGGATGTCGAGCTGTTTGCAAAGAGCGAGGGCCTGACGGCACACGCCAATTCCATCGCGGTCCGCTTTGACGGAGAATAAGAAAAACACAGACAGGAGAGCAGCATGGAGAATACGCAGGGCCGTACGGCCAGAGTCACCCGGACGACCGGAGAGACGGACATCACACTGGAGCTCTCGCTCGACGGGAGCGGCAGCGCGCAGATCGACACCGGCATCGGCTTTTTTGACCATATGCTGGATGCCTTTTCGCGGCACGGTCTCTTTGACCTTACGGCCGCGGTGAAGGGCGATCTGGACGTAGACGGACATCACAGCGTGGAGGACTGCGGCATTGTGCTGGGACAGGCCATCCGGCAGGCCGTCGGGGACAAAAAGGGCATCCGGCGGTACGGATACTTTGTCCTTCCGATGGACGAGGCACTCGTGGTGTGCGCCGTGGATCTGTGCGACCGCCCGTATTTTGCATTGTCCGGCGCGGAGCGCTTTGAGGCGGTGCCGACGGTCGGCGGATTTGATACGCAGCTGGTGCGGGAGTTTTTCTATTCCGTCAGCTACAGCGCCGGCATGAATCTGCATTTCCGGATTCTGGACGGCGTCAATGCACACCACATCATTGAGGCCATGTTCAAGGCGTTCTCCAAGGCACTGGATATGGCGACGCAGAAGGATCCGAGAATTGAGGATGTGCTGAGCACGAAGGGGTCGCTGTAGGCGGCCGCAGATAAGGACAGGGAATGTGCAGACCGCACAGGGCAGCAGTACAGCCGCAGAGGATGAGGGAGAGACCGATGGAGCAGGAGAACATGCAGGAGAAGCCGGAAGAAGCCGGCAAGAAGGAAGGCACCGCAGCAAACGCCGCGTCGAATGCTGCAACAAACGCTGCGTTAAAGAAATTCGTGGCGTGCATCTATTTGAAAAACGGAAAGGCCAACCGGAATCTGAAGGATTCCCGCGTTGTCAGCGACGATCCGGTGGCACTGGCCAAGACCTATGCCGACGGCGGGGTGGACGCCATCCTTATTTTCGATCAGTCGGAGAATGACGAGGAGCACGAGCAGGCAATCGGTATTCTGCGCAGCATCTGCGGACAGGTGAAGGTCCCGATCTACGGCGCCGGACATGTAAACCGCCTGGAGGACGTCAAGAAGCTGATCTATGCCGGCTGTGCCAAGGCAGCGCTGAATTTCTCCAAGGAGAGCAATCTGGAGATGCTCAAGGAGGCGGCAGAGCGCTTCGGCAAGGACCGGATCGCCGCCTGCTACCGTGCGGCGGATGCCATCCACGCGCACAAGGACGAGATCGTCAACTACGTAGATGAGCTGGTTCTGATCGATGAAACCGATGTCCGGAACGCGCTGAAGCTCGAGGAGGTGCCGTCCATCCTGACGCTGCCCGAAATCTCGCTGGACAAGGTGCTGGAATTCGGTCAGTTAAAGAGCGTGAGCGGCATCTCCGGCAACGCCATCAACGACAACATTGAACTGATCGCAGATCTGAAGAAGCTGTGCATGGAAAACGGCATCACCGTTTCCCGCCACAAGGCCAAATTCTCCTGGAAGGATTTCAAAAAGGATCCCCAGGGACTCGTGCCGGTGGTCGTACAGGAGGCCTCCACGGGAGAGGTATTGATGGTGGCCTACATGAACGAGGAGGCCTACGACAATACGGTCTCGACCGGCCGCATGACCTACTGGTCCCGGAGCCGCCAGTCCCTCTGGATCAAGGGAGAGACCAGCGGCCATTTTCAGTATGTCCGCTCCCTTACGGCAGACTGCGACATGGATACAATCCTTGCAAAGGTCGATCAGATCGGCGCCGCCTGCCACACCGGCAGCCACAGCTGCTTCTTCCAGACGGACCTTGTGCTGAAGGAAGAGGATGAGCTCGACCCGATGAAGGTGCTCGAACGGGACTACCGGACCATCACCGACCGCAGAGAACACCCGAAGGAAGGCTCCTACACAAACTACCTCTTCGACAAGGGAATCGATAAGATGCTCAAGAAGCTCGGCGAGGAGTGCACCGAGGTCGTCATCGCGGCCAAGAACACCGATTCCACCGAGGTCGTGTACGAGGTGTCGGACCTTCTCTACCACCTGATGGTTGTGATGGCCCAGAAGAACGTGACCTGGAAGGACATCACCGAGGAGCTCGTCCGCAGGGCCAAGAACGAATGATTGTACTGTTCAGAAGCCCTCGGCGACGGGGCCTGTCGCCATGGAAGCTTCTGAAGCAGATACCGTAGAGAAAACTAGGGAGGGAAGTATGTTTGCATGCCCGGGATGCGGTGCAGGTCTTCGCTTTGACATCGCCAGCCAGCAGCTGCACTGCGACTATTGCGACGGCTCTTATTCGGTCACAGACTACTCCTACGAGAAGTCTGCGGCAGGCAGGGCCATGTACGACGTGACAGTATTTACCTGCCCTGCGTGCGGCGGCGAGATCGAGAGCACGGACAACGAGATCATTCAGTTCTGCCCGTTCTGCGGCGCATCCAACGTGCTGTCCTCCCGCGCGGAGGGACGCCTTCGCCCGCAGCACATCATTCCCTTTCAGAAAACGAAGGCGGACTGCGTGCAGGCCTTTCAGAAAAAGGCAAAGCGCGCCCTGTTCGCCCCCAAAGAGCTCCGGGACCCCTCGTTTCTGGAGGGCTTCCGCGGTATTTATCTTCCCTACTGGGAGTATGAGGCGGACCAGGGAACCGAAGGCGACGGCGTAACCTTTAAGGGAACCAAAACCAATAAGGAATACGAGGATGTCTATGAGATCACGGTCCCCCTTGCAGCGACCTTAAAGGGCCTTCAATACGATGCCTCCAGCTCCTTTGACGACACCATCGGCGAGGAGATCGCTCCCTTTGGCGGTACGAAGAGCCGGCAGGACTTCGAGCCTGGGTACCTGGCCGGGTTCTACGCGGATACGGCGGACGTTCCTCCGGAGGTGTATGAGGATCAGATCCGGGAATACGCCGGGGAGCGGACGCAGAAGGAGCTGACCTTGATTTATGCCAAAAAGGGCTACCAGGTCTCCGAGATGCAGGATGCGAAGGAGGCCTTTCATACGTCCATCCGCTCAGCCGAGCGCCTCCTCGTCCCCGTGTGGTTTCTCACCTTCCGCGGCAAGCGCCGCGTATCCTATTCCGTGATCAACGGTGAGACAGGCAAAATATCGGCCGACATCCCAGTGGACGTGAAGCGTTACCTTCTGTGCTCCCTGGGGCTGGCGGTTCCGCTGTTTTTCCTCTTAAATCTGCTGCTTTCGGCAACGGCACCGTCGGCCATGATGGGATGCGGGTTTCTCGCGGCTCTTTGCGGCGCGGTCTATTGCTGGACGATGAGCTGCATCATCGACCGGGATCAGCATTCGGAGGACCTTGGCTACCAGTATCTGCACGGCGAAAAGCGCGAATACAGGAGCACCTGGAAACGGACGCAGAAGGCCGGGAAGAAGATCAAGCATAGTGCCGGAACGCTTGGCTGGGGCTTTGTTATTGCTTTTTTCATCATATTCGGAGCTGTGGCCGATGAGCTGGAGTTGTCCCTGGACTGGCTGCTGGGAGCCTTTGGCTGCTACGGAGCCTTCGGCAGGGCGGAGGCGTACTGTCTGGGCGCCTTTGCTGCCGTGCTTGCCGTGTATTCCCTGGTGCGGGGAACCGATGCGGCCGATAAGCGTATGATTCCGGAGGCATTGCTTTCGGTGCTGGCCATCTGCGCGGTTCTCATCGTGCGGAAGATCAAGCCGGTGCAGGACTATTACTACTACGGCGGCATGCTGATCTGCCTGCTGCTCGTGGCGGCGTCGCTTGTCGCGCTGATTTTCCGCTACAACGAGCTCTCCACACACCCCATACCGAATTTCCACGACAGGAAGGGAGGCGGCAGTGATGAAGAACGTCAATAGGAGTGCAGGCCGGACTTTTTTTGGCCTGTCCGGCCTTCTTGCGGTGCTGCTTCTGACGCTCCTGCCGAAGGAAGCGCTTTTCGCAGCGGAGTACTGGAGCTGGGACGCAGGGGAAAGCGACCTTGTCTACACCAATGAGGAGACGGGGTACGGCGTCTACATTCGCGACGAGGAGGACCTTCTTACGGACGAGGAGGAGTCGTCGCTTGCGGAAACCATGAAGGCCGCAACCGCATACGGGAATGTCCTGTTCCTGTCGGCGGACGGGGACTCTATGGATCCCGAGGACTACCTGGAGACCTATTACGAGGACTGGTTTTCCGAGGACGGCACGGTATTCTTCGTTGAGATGTCGGTGCGGGAGCTGCGGCTGGAGAATTCCGGCGAGGTCCGGCGGACGATCACCCCGTCCTACAGCAATACCATTACGGACAATGTCTACCGGATGGCATCGGAGGGCGATTACTATGGGTGCGCAGCCGAGGCATTTTCGGAGTGCATTACGCTCCTGGACGGCGGACGCATTGCAAGACCCATGAAATACATCTGCAACGCGCTTCTGGCCGTCATTCTGGCGCTTCTGATCAACTATGCGGCCGTTCGGGCCACCAACCGGAACCGCCGGGTTACCGATAAAGAGCTGGATCAGCAGATCACCGACACGCTCGTTCTGGGCGCGGCCTCCAAAAAGCGCACCGCACACCGCAAACGGGATTCCGGCGGGTCCTCCGGCAGCTCGTTCTCCGGCGGCGGAGGCGGGGGATTCTCCGGCGGAGGCGGCGGAGGAGGGGGCGGCCACTCCGGCGGAGGGCACAGCTTCTGAAGACATTCAATTTGTATCTGTTCAGCACCTGCCACATTTCAACGTGAATTGACTGCTTGCAGGCAAATTCACGATTGAAATTGGCAGGCGGCCAAGGCGCGAAGCGCCTCTGGTCAGCCGCATCGAGGATTTGCAAAGCAAATTCGAGATGGGTGCTGAATAGTTACTTCAATTTTATTTTTTGAGATGAAAGGATAAGAACATGGCAGCTTTAACCAAAGGACTTTACGAGAAAAACGGCGTTTCCTACAAGACGCTCACATTGACAGACGGCGAGTATGCACTGACCGTGACGCCCGAGAAGGGCGGCATGGCCACCTCCTTTACGAAAAACGGGGAGGAATATCTCTGGCTTCGCGACGGCAACTACGAATCCACGGACCGTCCGCGCTGCGGCATTCCGATTCTGTTCCCCAGCTGCAGCAAGCCCGACGGCGGCGTGCATCATTTTGACGGCGCCGACTATCCCATCGAGGTGCACGGCTTTGCAGACCTTCTTCCCTGGGAGGTAGCATCCGCAGAGGGGGACGGCATTGCACTGACGCTTGCACCCAACGGCCTGACCAAATTCGTGTATCCCTTCGATTTCCTCCTGACGATGAACTACCGTCTGGAGGGCAATACCGCTTTCCTTACGCTGAATGTAAAGAACACCGGCAAAAAGGACCTGCCCTTCAGCGTCGGCTTCCATCCGTATTTTGCGGCGAGCAGCCTGGAGAACGTGCACTTTGCCATCAAGGCGAAGACCTGCAGCGAGAATGCCAAGGGCGAGCAGCCGGCGGCGCCGGAGACCGTCACGCTGACCCGCAAGGAGGGCAGCGCCGATTCCATTCGCCTTCTGCAGGGCGTGCAGAGTCCGATGGCCCTCACCGACGAGGGAAGCGGACACAAGGTTACGGTTTCCTTTGACGAGGCGTGCTTCTCCAACGGTGTATTGTGGCAGCAGGATGCAGAGCGGTTTGTGTGCATGGAGCCCTGGAACGGCTGGGCGAACTCGGTCAATGAGGAGGGGCAGCACGAGATCCTGGCTCCCGGGGAGAGCAAGGACTTTGCGTGGAGCGTGACGATCCAGTAAGGGTGGTAAAGCCGGGGGTATTGGCCTTCGAGGACGGCCTGTGCGCGGGCAGTGCGTGGTGCGCATGTTTTACTCGCAGGAATTCTCAATGAACGTCGCTTCTTCACCGAACGCCCGATCCGCGCAAACTCGTCCGTCCGCGGGTCTTCCTGCGGAAGGCCCGCGTCTTGGACTCAAACACGCATGCGCTCCTGTCGGGCTGGTGAAGCCGCTCCTTACATGAGAATTCAGCTGCTCGTAAAGAATTTGCACCACCGCACAGTCCCGCGCGCAGGCCTGTTTACGGTTCACTCGCCGGCCAAGCGACAGGGGGCCGGCGGCTCCACAGTGACAGGCCGTCCTCGCGTCACGGTGCTTTACAGTGTCCGCATGGAAATGGTATAGTGTACTGTACTGTCACGGTTAGTACAGTGAACACAGAAATCACACAGTGCAAGGGAGCGGGACCCGTACCCGCATCGGGAAAACGAACATGAATCATCCAAGCTGCAGAAAACGAATGGTCTATCCGCTGGTGCTGGCGCTGGGACTGTCTCTTGGCGTCACCGGATGCAAGAAGGAAGAGGAGACCTACGACACCGGTGTCTCCATAGAGTCCGCGGTCCGCACGGATATTGAGAATGTCTACACCGCCAAGGGCAAGATCATCAGCGGCCAGGAGAGCTCGATGAATGTGAAGGCGACGAGCAGCCAGGATGCCATCATCATCGACCAGGTGTACGTCAGCGTCGGGGACGAGGTGAAGGCGGGCGATGTCCTGTACACCATCGACACCACGCAGGCGGCGCGGGACCTTGCACTCAAGGAGGAGCAGCAGGCCATCTCGGATCAGCAGAATGCCATCAAGCAGGAGGACAACGAGCGGGCTCTTTCGAATGCGCAGGCAGATTCCGGCGATCAGTATGTCACCGGCACCCGGAACCTTGTGCGGAATGCCGATGACACCAATCAGGCGATTGACCAGCAGCTTCAGGACCAGGAGAAGCTCCAGAGCTACAAGGACGAGGAGACGAGGACGAAGGCGGCCTATGACTCCTGGCAGGCACAGGTGAATTCCCTTCAGTCCGATTATGACAGCAAGAACAGCCACCTGCAGGAGCTGAACCTGCAGCTGACGCTCAAGAACATCGATAAATCCAATGCATCGGCAGCCTCTGCCTCGACCGCGTCTTCGACGGCCTCCTCCGGCAGCACGCAGTCGGTCAGCGACGAGTATAAGAAGCTTGCGCAGGAGGCCTCCGACCTGGAGAAGGAGGTTGCGAAGGTCAAGCTCACCGTGGATGAGGCCAATACGGCACTGACCCAGGCGAAAACATCCCTTGCCGAGGCCAAGACTGCCTATGAGACCGCCAAGGCGCAGCGGGAAACCTACGAAAAAACGGTAACGACCGACCAGAAGTCGACGACCGACAGCGTGCGCAAGCTCGAGGACCAGGGGGATACCGTCAACAAGGACAACCGCACGAAGCTCACAGCAGAGCAGACGGCGAGAAACGCCATTGCCTCCCAGGATCTTTCCCACAAGTCCGATACCATTACCAACGAGGCAGAGATTGCCAAGCTCAAGGAGAAGCTCGAAAACGGCCAGGTCATCGCGACGATGGACGGCACGGTGACTGCGGTCAACGTGACCGCCGGAACGGCCTACAGCGGCTCGGACGGCGTGGTGCTCGACAATCTTTCCAAGATGAAGGTCAGTGCAGACATTGACGAGGGTCACATTGCAGACCTCAAGGTGGGAACGCGCGTGCGCGTCAAGACCGATTCCACGGGCACGCAGGAGCTGACCGGCACGGTGACCTTTACCTCGCCGACGCCCACCAAGGAGACCTCGAACAACACGAATTCCTCCAACGGGTCCACGTCCTCGACCTCCAGCAACAACCAGAACACCAAGACCCGGGCAACCTACAAGGTGGAGGTGACGCTCGACGAGCCCAATGACCGCCTTCGCATCGGCATGACGGCGACCATTGACTTCATCGTGGCCAGCGCAGAAAACGTCATTGCGGTTCCGAGCACATGCCTTATTGATGACGGAAACGGCAATTATTTTGTGAACGTTGTTTCCTCGGGAACGGATGCAGAAGGCGCCGGCAGTGAGAGCACGGGCGGCAGCATCTGGGAGGACAGCACGGGAAGTGCCGGGACAGCCTCTGAGACAGAAGCGGGAGGAGACGCAGCCGGCATCGATGCAGGCGCAGAAGGAAGTGTCACGCAGGTGATGGTGACCACCGGCGTAACCGGCGACTACTACACGGAAATCACCTCCGGCAACATCCGTGAGGGCGAGCAGCTCCAGGCAGGGAGCAGCGCCGGGAATTATTCCGACATGCTGGACGGTCTGTACGCAACCGGAAGAGGCTGAGTATGTTTTTCAGAAAGAAAAAACAGAAAACGACGAAGCCGGACTATCTCGATGTGCTGACAGATGCCGAGAAGATGCGCGTGGATGAAGAGGTCGGAACCGGAGAAGACGAAGACAGCCTTGTCATTCACATGGAGAACATTGTCAAGAAGTTCAACGTGGGATCGGACAATGAGCTGGAGGTTTTGCACGGCATCACGCTGGATATCCATGCAGGAGAGTTTACCGCCATCGTCGGTGAGTCCGGCTCCGGCAAGAGTACCCTCATGAACATCATCGGCCTTCTGGACCGGTCCACGGACGGAACCTACGAAATCCTCGGGCGCAATGTGGCAAAGCTCAAGGACGATACGCTTTCCGCCATTCGAAACCGGCAGATCGGCTTTGTTTTTCAGACCTACAACCTGATTCCGCGCACCACGGCATTGAAGAACGTGGAAATGCCGATGATGTACGCCAGAGTGCCGCAGGCGGAGCGCACCGAGCGCGCGAAGGCACTTCTGGAGAAGGTCGGCATGCAGGACCGCATGCTCCATCGGCCGGACGAGCTCTCCGGCGGACAGAAGCAGCGCGTCGCGATTGCAAGAGCGATGGCCAATCACCCGGCGATGATCCTCGCGGATGAGCCGACCGGCGCACTGGATTCGGAGACCGGGCGTCAGGTGATGGACTTGTTCCACCGCCTGCACGACGAGGAAGGCAAGACCATTGTCCTCATCACGCATTCCAAGGCACTTGCAGAGGAGTGCGGGCGCATTGTAACGCTGAAGGACGGGAACATCGTTGATGAGCGCAGGGGCACGCTTGCGCACGACTGATCAAAGCGGAGGCATTGGAAAACAGCATGCTCAAAGAGAATATCAAGCTGGCATTTGCCTCGATTGCAGCGAATAAGCTGCGCTCCTTCCTGACGATGCTCGGCATCATCATCGGCATCGCCGCGGTCATTGCCATCGTGACGGTGGGCAACTCCTCCACCGAGCAGGTGCGGGAGCAGTATGCATCCTTCGGCACCAACAACGTCGATGTATATATGTGGCTGTCCAACGAGGTCAGTGTGGACGGCCAGAGTACGGACAACTCCCAGCTCATCCCGAATTTCACCGAAGAGATGATGAACAAAATGCTCAGCGCCTACGGTGACAAGATTGCGGCGCTGGCTGTGAGCAAGTATGTCAGCGGCGGCGGAAAGGCCAAGCCTGCCGGGAAAACGGTGCCGGATTCGGTGTATGCGAATGTGAGCATTGTGGGTGTCAACCCCGGATATTTTCAGGTGAATACGAGCTCTCCCATATCAGCAGGGCGTGTCTTCAGCTCGCGGGAGCTGTCCGAGGATTCCATGGTGTGCATTGTATCGGATAAGCTGGTGAACAACCTGTTCGAGGGAGATCCGCAGAAGGCACTGGGACAGAGCATCACCGTTCCGATGTCGACGGACAGCGCCGGGAATTCGGTTACAGCGGATTTTTCCATCATCGGCGTCTATACCATGAACATGTCCAATTACGGAGAAATGTCCGCTTCCTCGGAAAAGGACCTGTATTCCAATGTGTATATTCCGTATCTGAATGCGTTATCCTATGAGACCAATGCCAGCTACCGGGCACTCAACAACTTTG
Source organism: Clostridium sp. CAG:508 (assembly GCA_963650385.1). Classification (GTDB taxonomy): domain Bacteria; phylum Bacillota; class Clostridia; order Lachnospirales; family Lachnospiraceae; genus CAG-791. Next base: position 37,447 of record CAVJLL010000014.1, read on the forward strand.
TGCTCTTGGTGAAGACAGGTGAGGACGTCATTGCGTTCTCCGACGAGCTGCAGGGGTATCTGACAGGGCTTCTGGGAGAAAAATCGAATTTCACCATCTATGTGGACAACAATAAGGAATGGATCGAGCAGGCCGAGCAGAGCATGCGGCAGCAGGTGCTGTCCGTCACGCTGGTCGGTGCCATCGCTCTTTTGGTCGGCGGCATCGGTGTCATGAACATCATGACGGTTACCATCACGGAGAGAACCCGGGAAATCGGCACGAGAAAGGCGCTGGGGGCACCCAACCGCGACATCCGCATGCAGTTCATCACGGAGGCCGTCATTTTGTGCTTCATCGGCGGGATCATCGGCATTGCGGTGGGAATCGGAATCGGCATCGGCGTCTGCCAGGGCGTGCAGCACATTCCGCCGGTACTGGACTGGAAGAGCGTTGCGGTCTCCTTCGGCGTGTCGGTGGCCATCGGCGTGTTCTTCGGATATTACCCGGCCAACAAGGCGGCGAAGATGGATCCCATCGAGGCGCTGCGGTACGAGTAGGCCAAGAGAACGGTCGGCGACAACGCTGCCGCTGCTGTACTGACGCCAGCCACGACGGGTCCTGGCGGAGTTGTCCGGTCCTGGGACGCTGCGCTGACTTCGTCAGCTACGAGATGGCCCGTTGGGCCACTCGGCAAAAGCGTGCTCCATCCTCGGACCTAGCGGTGCTAAGCTCGCAGAAGACGCTCGCAAGCACCGAGGCCTCGCAAGGCCCTGGACCCGGACATTCTCCGCCACCCTGTCGTTTGGCTGGCGAATGAACTGTTGTAACAACGGTACAGTAACAAAAAGACAGCGGAACAAGCGATATGCCTGTTCCGCTGCCGCATTCGTGGATTAGAGGGGAATCGAACCCCTGTCCAAAAACCCATCCCGTGTGCTTCTACTATCATAGCCGGTTAATTCTGTCCGAAGACGATTCCCTCGTGAGGAAGGAGAACTGGCACTCCCTCATCGTCGGTATCCGCTGATACGCCCACAAGCCCTGCGGCAAGGCCCATGTCGTTTCCTGTTATGATGACGCCGTATCTGACGAGAACAGGTGCAAGTCAGGCGACGCTGGTGCGATTAGGCAGCCAGAGCGTAAGAATTATTCTTAGCGTTTATATTTAGGTTTGCCGTTTAACGATCGGCGTCGGATAGCTTCCCCACCTTCAGGATCCCTGTCGAAACCTTTACTAACCCTTGTGAGTGCGAGCATTCTATCACATTCGTTCGCTGTTTGCAAGGTACTTCCATGGGTCGCCAGGACCCGTCGTGGCTGGCGTCTGTACTGTTACCCGGCTGGAGCCTATGCAGTAATCTATTGAATGCAGATGTCTTGCCCGGCAGACGGCGGTGTATGTATAATCAGCGATAGCTGTAACTAAATCCGAATAATCGATCAGGAGAGAGCAAAGTTAATGGAAGAACAGAGCAAAACGACCATATTGTCACAAAAGGACACTGCGCGGGAGGACAATGACCTCCTGCAGAAGCTGAAGGCGCTGACTGCCTATACCGTGGAGGAGCAGCGCTTCCTGCCGGACCTTGGCTGCTGCGGCTATGTGCTGCGGCACCGCAAGAGCGGCGCACGCATCGCTCTTTTGCCGAACGATGACAACAACAAGGTATTCTACATCGGCTTCCGCACGCCGCCGGAGGATTCCACCGGCGTTGCGCACATCATCGAGCACACCGTTCTTTGCGGCTCCCGCGACTTCCCGGTCAAGGATCCGTTCATCGAGGTGGTGAAGGGGTCGCTCAATACATTCCTCAATGCCATGACCTATCCGGATAAGACGGTCTACCCGGTTGCGTCCACCAATGCGAAGGATTTCGCCAACCTCATGCACGTGTATCTGGATGCGGTTTTCCATCCCAACATCTACACCAATGAGAGCATTTTCCGCCAGGAGGGCTGGCACTACGAGGTAAAGGACGGCGAAAACGGTGCCGCCCCGGAGCTTGTTATCAACGGTGTTGTCTACAACGAGATGAAGGGCGTGATGTCCTCGCCGGACGATGTCTTAAACGACGCGGTCCTTGCTTCGCTCTATCCGGACACCACATATTCCATCGTTTCCGGCGGCGATCCGGAAGTGATTCCGGAGCTTACCTACGAGCAGTACCTGGCCTTCCACAAGCGCTTCTACCACCCGTCCAACGCCTATCTGTACCTCTACGGCGACATGGACGTCGTGGAGCGGCTGAACTTCCTGGACGAGGAGTACCTTTCGGATTACGACACGTTGGAGGTGGATTCCGAAATCCGCCCGCAGGAGCCCTTTGCAGCTCCCGCTTACAAGGAAAAACAGTACAGCATCCTGCCGGAGGAGTCGGAAAAGGAGAAGACATATCTCTCCTGGAACGCGGCCCTGCCGATCCATGGCAATGAGAAGGAGATTCTGGCCTTCCGCGTTTTAGACTATGTGCTGTGCGACGCAGAGGGAGCACCCGTGAAGGAGGCCCTGCGCAGAAAGGGCATCGGCCAGAGCGTAGAGTCCCTGTACGAGTCCGGCATTTACGAGCCGTATTTTTCGATTGCTGCCAAGCTCACCGATCCGGAGCAGAAGGACGCCTTTGAGAAGACCATCCTGGAAACGCTGCAGCTACTTGCAGCAAACGGCATTGATCCAAAGGCACTGCAGGCCGGCATCAATTACCACGAATTCCACTACCGGGAGGCGGACTTCGGCGCTTATCCCAAGGGCCTTGTCTACGGCCTGGACATTCTGGATACCTGGCTCTACGAGGAGGACCAGGCGTGGGAAACCCTGGATGTGGGACACCTCTACGAGGAGCTGAAGGAGGATGCAAAGCGAGGGTATTTTGAAGAGCTGATTGTTAAGTATCTTCTGAACAATCCGCATCGGAGCACCGTGGTGCTCCTGCCGCAGAAGGGGCTGACCGAGCAGGCGGAAGAGGCGCAGAAACAAAAGCTCGCCGCACTTGCGGCATCCCTTTCCGAAGAGGAGCTGCAGGCAATCCGCGATAAGGAGGCAGCGCTTCGCAGCTGGCAGGAGACGCCGGAAACGGAAGAAGCGCTGGCAACAATCCCGGTGCTGGAGCGAAGCGACCTTTCCGGGGATCCGGTGCTCCCGGTGACGGAGATTCTGAAGGATGCGGTGAATGGTTTTCCGATCCTCACGCACCCGATTTTTACCAGCGGCATCGACTATGTGGACCTGGAATTTGATGTAACCGATCTTCCCCGGGAGGATGTCCGGTACCTCGGCGTTCTGCGGACCCTCATGGGCGCACTGGATACGGAGCACTACACCTACCAGGCCTTGGACAACGAGATCAACATTGTTTCCGGCGGCATTGCAGCGGGTGCAGCAGTCATTGCGAGTACAAAGGAGACGGGGCGCTTCCGCGTGCTGTTCAAGATCTGCTTAAAGACGATGGATGCTTCCCTTGGGGCGGCTCTGGCTCTGGCCAAGGAAATGCTCCTTCACACGAAATGGGAGGACACGGACCGGATCCGGGAGGTGCTCGAGGAGGAGAGAGCCTCCATGAAGGCCGGCCTTTCCTCAGCGGGACACTCCACGGCGGTTTCGCGCGCCGCAGCCGTGCTCTATCCCTACGGAGCGGTTTCGGAAGATCTGGCGGGAATCGGCATGTATCAGCTCCTGGACGGGCTTTGCTCCGATTTTGACAGCCAAAAGGACATGCTGCTCGACAAGCTCCGGAGAATCAGTACGCTTTTGGCTTCTAAGGAACGCTTTTTTGCAGATGTCACTGCCGAGGAGGAACGGCTTCCTGCCATTGCGGCGCAGATCTCTTCCTTTGCAGAATCGCTTTCCGGCAAGGGCGGCGTGAACGTGCTGGATCACTTTGCGGAATCGGATTATACGGCGAACCCTTGCCGGAGAGAGGGTTTCACTACGGCAGGACAGGTGCAGTACGTGTGCCGCGCCGGCAACTACAAAAAGGCCGGCCTTTCCTACACCGGAGCACTAGACGTTTTGAAGGTGATTCTGGGCTACGACTATCTGTGGACAAGGGTGCGCATGAACGGCGGCGCCTATGGCTGCATGAGCAGCTTCGCCTCCAGCGGCCTCGGCTATATGGTCAGCTACCGCGATCCGCAGCTGACCAAAACCATTGAAACCTTCGAGGAGGCAGCGGATTTCGTGCGCGGCTTTACCGCCGGCGAGACGGAGATGACCAAGTACATCATCGGCACCATCAGCGGTCTGGACCGCCCGATGACGCCTTCGGTTCTGGGCAAATTCTCGCAGACGTGTGCATTGAAGGAAATTACGGATGAGGATCTCATCCGGGAGCGGCAGCAGGTGCTCTCCTGCAGCCAGGAGGACATCCGGGCGCTGGCGGCCCACATCGATGCGGTGATGGCGGACGGCGTTCTGTGCGTGGTCGGGGCTGCAGCCAAGCTCAAGGAGAGCGAGGAGCTCTTCGAGAGGCTCGAGCCGTTGGCACAGTAAAACGTAATCCGCTCATTTTGAATGAAAGGAATCTATGGCAAAGGCAGGCTTTGCGGCGATTGTGGGCCGCCCGAACGTCGGAAAATCCACATTGATGAACACACTGATCGGACAGAAGATTGCGATCACTTCTTATAAGCCGCAGACGACGCGGAACCAGATACGGACGATTTACAGCGATGAGAACGGGCAGGTGGTGTTCCTGGATACGCCCGGCATCAACCAGGCCAGGGACCGTCTGGGCGACTATATGCTGCGGGCAGCTGAGTCCACCCTAAAGGAGGTGGACCTGATCCTGTGGCTCGTGGAGCCGCGGGCGAATCTCAAGGAAGAGGACCTTGCCGTACTCGCGCGCGTCGCCGCTGCGGCCAAGCCGGTGATCCTGTGCATCACCAAGACTGACAGCGTGAAAAAGGCACAGCTCCTTCCGGTGGTGGCAGCCTACGCGGACGCATGGCAGCAGGAAACCGGGCAGGAGCTTAGCGACATCATCCCCATCAGCTCCCGCCAGCGCACCGGACTCGAGGACCTTCGCACCACCATCTGGAACCGCCTTCCGGAGGGGGCGCCCTTCTACGATCCGGAGCAGGTGACGACCCAGACCGAGCGCGAGATCGCGGCAGAGATGATCCGCGAGAAGGTCCTTCGCTACGTGAACGAGGAGGTGCCGCACGGCATCGCGGTTCAGATCAACCGCATGAAGCTGCGCAAGGGCGAGAGCCTGATCTGCGACATCGATGCGGACATCATCTGCGAGCGGGACGGCCACAAGGGCATCATCATCGGCGCCGGCGGCCAGATGCTCAAGAAGATCGGCACCGCCGCCCGGATTGACATCGAGAACATGATCGGCGCGAAGGTCAACCTGCGCCTTTGGGTCAAGGTCCGTAAGGGCTGGAAGGACGATCAGAACGCCCTGCGGAGCTTCGGCTACAACGTCAGGGATCTTGGATGAGCCGGCAGCCCTATACAGAGGTCACGGCCATGGTCATCGGAGTCTGCCCCATCGGCGAGAATGACCGCCGCGTGGTTCTCCTGACAAGAGAGCTGGGACGCATCAGCGCCTTTGCCAAGGGCGCGAGACGCCCGAATTCCCCCCTGGTCGCGGCGACGGATCTGTTTGTGTTCGGCACCTTCCGGCTCTATGCGGGCAGGGATTCCTACACCATGGTCGAGGCCGTTGTGCAGAACTATTTTCCGTGGTTTCGCACCCACATTGAGGCAGCGCTTCTGGGACAGTATTTCTGCGAGGTGCTGGAATATTGCACCAGGGAAAACAACGACGAAGCGCAGCTCCTGCTCCTTCTGTATCAGACACTTCGCGCCCTGGAATCGGAGAAGTTCAGCCGGCGCCTCGTGCGCGCTGTGTTCGAGCTCAGGACCGTGGCCGTGGAGGGAGAGCTTCGGGAGCCGAACGAGAAGAGCTATTCGCCGGCTGCCATGGCTGCCTTCCGGCACATCGTGACGAGTCCCATCGGCAAGCTCTATACCTTTACGCTCGAGGAGGAACCGCTGCAGGAGCTTGCACAGCTGGCTGCGCGCTGCATGAACTATGCCTTTGAGCGGCACCGGTTTAAGAGCCTGGAGATTCTGGAGGCCATGGAGTAACAAGGGGACGGCGACGGGCTTGCGGACAGACCGAAAAAAGTATAGAGTAGGTTGTTGTGTGTCATGTGGGAGTAAGACAGATGGAAACGAAGAAGGCGGTGCGCCCCAAAGGGGGCAGCAGCGGGAAAAAGAACGCAGCAGGCGCCAGGACCCGCTCCGCAGGAAAGGCAGCGGGAAGAGGCGGCACTGTACATAAGGCAAGGCCGGCACAGAAGAGGACGGCCTCCGGAGCGGCGAATCCGAAGGCGGTTCGGCGTGCATCCGGTGCGCATACAGGCAAAACGCATAAGAAGAAAACCGCGAGGTACTACAAAAAGAAGCTTCGGCAGGCGGCCGTCCTGGCAGCAGGACTGGCGGTGGCGGCCGGTATTTTCCTTGCAGTGCGCGCGGTGACGAAGTGCTTTGGCCCGGAGGAGCAGACAGCCTCTGCCATTGAATTCCGCCGGAACGGCAGCATCGTGGTCACGTCGGTGGAGACGCTGGACCAGGACTATTACGACGCCGCGGAGCTCAAAAAGACCATCCGGGATGCCGTCAGCGCCTACAACGAGGCGAACGGCGGCGGTGTGAAGCAGACCTCGTTTTCCGTGACGGAGAATACGGCGCATCTGGTTATGACCTATGATTCGCCGGAGGATTACGAGCGCTTCAATGACACGACGCTCTATGTGGGGACCGTGCAGGGTGCCAGAGACGAGGGCTTTGATTTTGCATCGATCATGTCCAGTGTCAGCAATGCCGATTCCTCGAAGATTCTGAACGAAGCCACGCTGGAGCAGCTTCTATCCAACGGCGTGATTATTCTGACCGAGCAGGCAAACGTTGTGACAGCGAAGGGAATTCTGTACGCCACGCCGAATCTGGGCGTGACGGATGAGACCCATGCATCTGCGATCGGAACCATCAATGAAGATACACCGGCAATTATCATACTGAAGTAACAGCAAGCGAAAGGAACGAGATTATGGAAAAGACAATGGACAAGATCGTAGCCCTCTGCAATGCCCGCGGCTTTATCTATCCGGGCTCGCAGATTTATGGCGGCCTCTCCAACACCTGGGACTACGGAAACCTCGGCGTTGAGCTGAAGAACAACGTCAAGAAGGCCTGGTGGCAGAAATTCGTGCAGGAATCCCCGACCAACGTCGGCGTTGACTGTGCCATTCTGATGAATCCCAAGACCTGGGTGGCTTCCGGACACCTTGCCGGCTTCTCGGATCCTTTGATGGACTGCAAGGCCTGCGGCGAGCGCTTCCGCGCGGACAATCTGATCGAGGATTATGCCAAGGAGCACGACTTAACGCTCGATTCCTCCGTGGACGGCTGGTCCAACGACGAGATGATGAGCTTCATCAACAAGTTCAAGGTTGCCTGCCCCTCCTGCGGTCAGTTCCACTGGACCGACATCCGTCAGTTCAACCTGATGTTCAAGACCTTCCAGGGTGTTACCGAGGATTCGACGAACACCATTTACCTTCGTCCCGAGACCGCCCAGGGCATCTTTGTTAATTTTAAAAATGTGCAGCGGACGGCCAGAAAGCACCTGCCCTTCGGCATCTGCCAGATCGGCAAGTCCTTCCGCAACGAGATTACACCCGGCAACTTCACCTTCCGCACGCGCGAGTTCGAGCAGATGGAGATGGAGTTCTTCTGCAAGCCGGATACGGATCTGGAGTGGTTTAAATACTGGAAGGATTACGCATGGAACTGGCTTCTGTCCCTTGGCCTGAAGGAGGAGCACCTGCGCTTCCGCGACCATGCCAAGGAGGAGCTGGCCTTCTATTCCAAGGCAACCTCTGACATTGAATACACCTTCCCCTTCGGCGGCTTCGGCGAGCTTTGGGGAATTGCAGACCGTACGGATTACGACCTGTCGCAGCACCAGAAGGTCTCCGGCGAGGATCTGACCTACTTTGACGAGGAGAGCGGAGAGCGCTACATTCCGTACGTTATCGAGCCCTCACTGGGATGCGACCGCGTGACACTGGCCTTTTTGTGCGAGGCCTACGACGAGGAGGAGCTTCCGGACGGCACCGTGCGCAATGTCATGCACTTCCATCCGGCACTGGCACCGATCAAGATTGCGGTTCTGCCTCTGTCCAAGAAGCTCTCCGAGTCTGCACAGAAGGTATTTGCAGAGCTCTCCAAGCGCTACAACTGCGACTTTGACGACCGCGGAGCCATCGGCAAGCGCTATCGCCGGGAGGATGAGATCGGAACACCGTTCTGCATCTGCTACGACTTCGATTCGGAGAACGACCAGGCCGTCACCATCCGCGACCGCGATACAATGGAGCAGGTCCGCGTACCGATCGCAGAGCTCAAGGCATGGTTTGATGACAAGTTTGACTTTTAAAGGAAAAGAGGAATAAACATGCAGTACAAAGGCGTCAATGAGCTGCGGGAGCTGTTTCTGTCCTTTTTTGAGGAGAAGGGCTGCCTTCGCCTCAACAGCTTCTCCCTGGTTCCGCACAACGACACATCGCTTCTGATCATCAACTCCGGCATGGCTCCGATGAAGCCGTGGTTTACCGGACAGGAGATTCCGCCCAGACGCAGGGTCACCACCTGCCAGAAGTGCATCCGCACCGGCGATCTGGAGAACGTGGGCAAGACGGCGCGCCACGGCACCTATTTTGAAATGCTGGGCAACTTCTCCTTCGGCGATTACTTCAAGAAGGAAGCCATTCCGTGGGCCTGGGAGTTTCTGACAGAGCGCGTGGGACTCGATCCCGAGCGCCTGTATCCGTCCGTCTATGTGGACGATGACGAGGCCTACAACATCTGGCTCAACGATATGCACATCCCGGCTGAGCGCATTTACAAGTTCGGCAAGGAGGACAATTTCTGGGAGCACGGCTCCGGCCCCTGCGGCCCCTGCTCCGAGATCTACTATGACCGCGGCGAAAAATACGGGAACGGCCCGGACGATGTCATGGGCGGCGAGGGCGACCGCTTCATGGAGGTCTGGAACATCGTTTTCACCCAGTTCAACAACGACGGCAAGAACAACTACACAGACCTCGACCAGAAGAACATCGATACCGGCATGGGTCTGGAGCGCCTGGCCGTTGCCGTGCAGGACGTCGGCTCGATCTTTGACGTTGACACGGTAAAGTCCCTGCGCGACCTGATCTGCGAGCTGGCCGGCGGCATCTCCTATGAGCAGGAGGGAACCTATGACTCGGATGTGTCGGTTCGTATCTGCACGGACCACGCAAGAGCCATGACGTTCATGATCTCGGACGGCATCATGCCCTCCAACAACGGACGCGGCTATGTCCTTCGCCGCATCATCCGCCGCGCGGTCCGTCACGGCAGAAAGCTCGGCATCAGCGGCTCCTTCCTCCCGACACTGGCAATGAAGGTCATCGAGACCTCCAGCGACGGCTATCCGGAGCTCGAGGAGAAAAAGGACTTCATCCTGAACGTCGTGCGCGCCGAGGAGGAGAAGTTCGAAAAGACCTATGAGCAGGGCATGGAGATCCTTGCACAGATGGAGGAGGCGCTGGCTGCCAAGGGCGAGAAGGAGCTTTCCGGCGAGAATGCCTTCAAGCTCTACGACACCTACGGCTTCCCGATCGACAACACAAAGGAAATTCTGGAGGAGAAGGGCTTTACCGTGGATGAGGCCGGCTTCGAGGAGGCAATGACCCGCCAGCGCGAGCAGGCAAGGTCCGACCGCGAGCGCTCCGGAAAGGCAGCAACCTATATGGGCGCTGCTGCAACGATCTACGAGGAGATGGATCCTGCGCTGACGACGAGCTTTGTCGGCTATGACAAGACAACGGCGGAGTCGGAGATCATCGCGATGGCATCCCTTCCGTCCCTCTCCGGCGAGAACAGCGACGAGGAGGACAGCGTGGTTACGGCACTGTCCGACGGCCAGTACGGCGCCGTCATCACCAGGGAAACACCGTTCTACGGCACCATGGGCGGCCAGGTCGGCGACAAGGGCATTATCATGCTCGCTTCCGCCTATAAGGAGGCAGAGGGCGTCAAGGCCAGCGAAGAGGAAATGGCTAAGGAAGCCGCACTTGGCAAGGGCATCTCTTATTTTGAAGTCCTTTCCACCGAGCACGTTGCCGGCGGCAAGATCGCACACATCGGCCGCGTCGTCTCCGGAATGCTCAAGACGGGCGACCGCGTGATTCTCAAGGCAGATGAAAAGGCACGCCTTGCAACCTGCCGCAACCACTCCGCAACGCACCTTCTGCAGAAGGCACTGCGCGAGGTTCTCGGCACACACGTGGAGCAGGCCGGCTCCTACCAGGATACTGACCGCACGCGCTTTGACTTCTCGCACTTCCAGGCTATGACCAGGGAGGAGCTGCAGAAGGTCGAAGACCTTGTCAATGCGAAAATAGCAGAATCCCTGCCGGTTGTGACGCAGGTGATGACGCTCGAGGAGGCCAAGAAGACCGGCGCGATGGCGCTCTTCGGCGAGAAATACGGCGACAGCGTCCGCGTGGTGAAGATGGGCGACTGGTCCATCGAGCTCTGCGGCGGCACGCACGTAGCCAACACCAACCAGATCGGCTCCTTCAAGATCCTTTCGGAGAACGGTGTTGCAGCCGGCGTCCGCAGAATTGAGGCGCTGACCGGCGACAACGTCCGCAAGTATTATGAGAACCTCGAACGCGAGCTCCTGGAGGCGGCAGACCTCTTAAAGGCTACGCCCTCCACGCTGTCTGAGAAGATCAAGGCGCTGCAGAAGGAACTCAAGGAAGTGAAATCCGAAAATGAGTCCATGAAGGCCAAGGAAGCGCAGGCGAGCCTCGGCAATGTGATGGACAGCGTACAGGAGATCGCAGGCGTTCCGTTTATCGCAGCCCACGTTTCCGGCGTGGATATGAACGAGCTGCGCGGCCTCGGCGATGAGCTCAAGGACAAGCTCCCCGGCGGCGTCGTGGTGCTGATCTCGGATAAGGACGGAAAGGTGAGCCTTGTTGCCATGGCTTCGGAGGAAGCGATGAAGAAGGGCGCACATGCTGGAAACCTCGTCAAGGGCATCGCAAAGGAAGTCGGCGGAGGCGGCGGCGGACGTCCGAACATGGCACAGGCCGGCGGCAAGAACCCTGCAGGCATCGGAAAGGCACTGGAGGAGGCAAAGCGCGTCCTCACCGAGCAGCTTTCATAAAAACCTCTTTACAAAACGGGCCGGGTCGCATATAATTCGATTTGTGCTTTTTTGAAATGGTAATTGCACAGAGAAACCCATCAGCCAGCTGCAGGCGCGAGAGGATTGTCTTCTCCGGCGGTGCAGGCGGAACGGGACTGAAGGGAGGGTAGAAGAAATGTCTAGCGTAATCGTAAAAGAGAATGAGACTTTGGACAGCGCACTGCGTCGTTTCAAGAGAAGCTGCGCAAAGGCGGGAATCCAGCAGGAAATCCGCAAGAGGGAGCATTACGAGAAGCCCAGCGTAAAGCGCAAGAAGAAGTCTGAGGCTGCAAGAAAGAGAAAGTACAACTGATTCAGGGTTCCGTAAGGACATTGCGTCAGCTGCACAGAATATCTGAACAGCAAATGAGATCTCCTGATACATGGTTGCATGTGTCAGGAGGTCTTTTACTTTGGAAAGAGACCATGGAACTGGAATTCAAGCTGGAGAAATTTGAGGGCCCTCTGGACCTTCTGCTGCATCTGATCGATAAGAACAAGGTGGACATCTATGACATCCCCATCGCGGAGATCACCGATCAGTACATGGATTACGTGCGGCAGATGGAAGAGGAGGATATGGATGTCATGAGCGAGTTTCTCGTCATGGCAGCAACGCTTCTGGACATCAAATGCCGCATGCTCCTGCCGAAGGAAGTCGACGAGGAGGGCGAGGAGGAAGACCCCAGAGCTGAGCTCGTGCAGAAGCTCCTCGAATACAAAATGTACAAGTACATGTCCGCTGAGCTGCGCGACATGGGCGCCTGTGCCGATCAGACCCTCTACCGCAAAAAGAACCTCCCCAAGGAGGTTAAAAATTACCTGCCGCCCATCAACTACGAGGAGCTGATCGGGGATACCACACTGGCAAGGCTGAATGATATTTTCCAGGACATCCTGAAGCGTCAGAAATACCGCGTGGATCCGGTCCGCTCCCAGTTCGGCCGCATCGAGAAGGAAGAGGTGGACCTCACGGCAAAGGAGCTCTTCATCAAGGCATACCTGAATTCCCATCGGGACACGGATTTCCGCACGCTCCTGGAGGAGCAGCATTCGAAGGATGAGGTAATCGTCACCTTCCTCGTGGTGCTGGAGCTCATGAAGACCGGCAGCATTGAAATTCAGCAGGAGGAGCTCTTCGGCAGCATCTCCATCCATGTGGTGAAGGACATCGCGGCAGAGTCGGATCTGGCGGGAGAGTTCGGATGATACCGGGGATAAAAGAGGTCGTGAATTTGCCTGCAGGCAGCGAGCTTACGTTGAAATGCGGCAGGTGCTGAACAGATATAAGAGGTAAATAATGGAAGAAAATGTAGAACGTCCGGAGCAGACGGACGAGGAGCTGCAGGTGGCTGAGAATCATCCGGACCAGCTGACCGGAGAGGATGTGCAGCCGGCTGAGAATCACCCCGAACTGACCGACGAGGAGCTGCAGGCAGCCGTGGAGGCAATTCTCTTCACTATGGGCGAATCCGTCGAGATTTCGGCCATCGCCAAGGCACTGGAGGTGAAGAGCACACGCGTCCGCCAGATTTTAAAGCGCCTTCAGAAAAAATACGAGTCCCCCTCCCGGGGCATTATGCTCCAGCAGTTCGAGGACGCCGTACAGATGTCCACCAAGCCGGAGCAGTATGAGAACCTGATAAAGATTGCGAAGGTTCCGAAGAAAATGACGCTCTCGGATTCGGTGATCGAGACCCTCTCGATCGTTGCCTACAAGCAGCCGATTACGAAAATCGAGGTCGAGGGCATCCGCGGCGTATCCTGCGACTACGCCATCAATAAGCTCCTGGAATACGACCTGATCAAGGAGCTCGGCCGCAAGGACGCGCCGGGACGGCCGATCCTGTTCGGCACGACCGAGCAGTTTCTGCGTTCCTTCGGCGTAAAGAACCTGACTGAGCTCCCGTCCCTGAATTCCGTCCAGGTGGAGGAATTCAAGGAAGAGGCCGAGGCCGAGGTGGACGATCGGCTGGGGATTTAGCGTTTATACAGTAACGGGGCTGGCGGAGTTGTATAATTTATACAAATAAATGATGCGCATTTCGAATATCCTATGTTACAATACAGCCTAGCGCAGTAACATAGGGCGAAGTCTGTCTGCAAGGGCGGATGCGCCTTGTGTTTCAACGACATAAACTATATGGAGGTTCAAAGTATGAGCAGTTCTTCAAAAGCGAGTGAGAGAATCAAGGCCTTGCTCGATGATAACAGCTTTGTTGAAGTCGGCGCTCGTGTTACCGCACGGTCGACCAATTTCAACGTAAAGCCCGAACAGACTCCGTCTGACGGCGTTATCACCGGCTACGGCACGATTGATGGCAGCCTCGTATTCGTCTACAGCCAGGATTCGGCTGTTCTGGGCGGATCCATCGGAGAGATGCATGCCAAAAAGATCACCGGCCTGTACGATCTCGCACTCAAGACAGGGGCACCCGTAATCGGTCTTCTGGATTCCGCAGGCCTTCGCCTGCAGGAGGGCACCGATGCCCTGAACGCATTCGCGTCCATCTATGCCAAGGAGGCAGAGGCTTCCGGCGTGGTTCCGCAGATCGCAGCAGTATTCGGAACCTGCGGCGGCGGACTTGCTGTCGCTGCCGGCATGGCAGATTTCGCATTTATGGCTGAGGATGCGAAGCTTTTCGTGAACAGCCCCAATGCTCTTGCTGGAAACGCAGAGGACAAGAAGGACACCGCAGCAGCTGCTTATAAGGCAGAGGCAGGCGCCATCGACGGCTTCGGCACCGAGAGCGAGGTCCTTGCCAAGATCCGCGAGCTCGTTTCCATCCTTCCCTCCAACAACGAGGACGAGGCTGCCGGCGAGTGTGATGACGATCTCAACCGCGCCAGCGCAAACGTCGCTGCCGGCATCGCAGATCCTTCCGTATCCGCAGCAGATCTTTCTGACAACAATCTCTTCGTAGAGGTGAAGTCCGGCGCTGCGAAGGAGATGGCAGTCGGCTTCATCAAGCTCGGCGGCGAGACCGTCGGCGTTGTTGCAAACCGCACCGCATCCTACGACGAGAAGGGCGAGAAGGCAGAGGAGTTCAAGCCGGTTCTGACCGTCGGCGGCGTGCAGAAGGCAGCAGACTTCGTGAACTTCTGTGATGCATTCGAGATTCCGGTGGTTACCCTGACCAACGTCAGCGGCTTCTGCACCTGCGAGTGCGCAGAGAAGAAGATTGCAAAGGCAGCTGCGAAGCTTGCTGCAGCATTTGCAGGCGCTACCGTTCCGAAGGTGAACGTTGTGGTCGGCGATGCATTCGGCAGCGCTTATACCGTTATGAATTCCAAGGCACTCGGCGCAGACATCACAATGGCACTTCCTTCTGCCCGCATCGGCATGATGGACGGAACCCTTGCTGCGAAGATCATCGCAGACGGCAAGGATGCTGCTGAGGTTGCCAAGACCGCTGCAGAGTACAACGAGCTGCAGAACGGCATCGAGAGCGCAGCTGCACACGGCTATGTGGACCAGATTGTAGAGCCTGCTGATCTTCGCAAGTATCTGATCGGCGCACTGGAAATGCTCTATACCAAGAGAGAGGATCTTCCTGCGAAGAAGCATTTGACCGTTTGATGGAGAGGAGACACTATACGATGAAGAAATTTGTTTCAATTTGTGCTGTCATCTCCTGTGTCTTTGCACTTACTGCATGCGGCGGAACCGAAGCGAACACCTTGAGCGGCACACCGTTGGATGCTTCGATGGAATCGAGCATTGTATCCTACGGCGAGAGCCTCGTGGCGGAGATGGATTCCATCGTCCGCAGCGGAGCAGCTGCCCAGTATGAGGACGATGCGGTATTCGGACCTGCACTGAGTTCCTATGAGAATGCTCTTGATGATATCGGTGACGTTGAGGGCTATGACAACGAGCAGGCAGTGACCACGGATGACGGCGACTACATGATCAACATCGGAATCGATGGCTCCGAGCACGATGCAGATGTTGTCATTACCGTCAGCTCGGCAGGTTCTCCGTCCAATGTGGCAATCAACGTTCGCTACAGCTTCGGAGAGCTCATGGAGCAGGCGGCACTCAACACCATCCTTGGCATGGGTACGACCTTCATCATCCTGATTCTCCTGGCAGTGATCATTTCCTGCTTTGCATTCATCGGCAAGGCACAGGAGAACCAGAAGAAAAAGGCAGCTGTGATCAAAGAGGCAGAGGCACCTGCAGCACAGCCTGCACCGGCACCTGCCGCTGAGACACCTGCAGCTGATGACGGCGAGCTGATTGCCGTAATTGCCGCTGCAATCGCAGCCAGCGAGGGACAGACAACGACGGACGGATTCGTAGTACGCTCCATCCGCAAGTCACGCAGAAAATTCTGAAAAGGCGGCTCCTTCGGCAGGCCCTGATCAGAAAAGGGTGCCGGAAAGAGACGTCCGCAGAAATGACGGACACAAAGTCGATGCCGCACAAAGGCCGCGGCAGAAAGGAAAAATAATGAAGAACTATACCATTACGGTGAACGGAACCGCTTATGATGTAACTGTAGAAGAGACCGGCGCATCCGCAGCTCCGGCAGCTCCCAAGGCTGCAGCAGCTCCTGCTCCGAAGGCTGCAGCTCCTGCAGCAGCTCCCGCTCCGAAGGCAGCAGCTGCCGGCGCAGGCTCTGTAAAGATTGAGGCCGGTGCAGCAGGAAAGGTCTTCAAGATTGAGAAGCAGGTTGGCGCTGCAGTCAAGAAGGGTGATCCGGTTGTCGTTGTCGAGGCAATGAAGATGGAGATCCCGATGGTTGCTCCGGAAGACGGAACCGTTGCATCCATTGACTGTGCAGTTGGCGATGCAGTTGAGGCCGGCGCTGTTCTGGCTACACTGAACTAAGTTATTGCCGGACGCTTTCGTCCGCTTTACAGTCAATGACTTAATCAGGAGGTCTTAACAAGCTATGGAATATATTGCAAATACATTAACAAACCTAATCCATCAGACCGCCTTCATGAACCTTAGCTGGGGCAACATCCTCATGATTGCCGTTGCCTGCGTTTTCCTGTACCTGGCAATTGCACATGACTTTGAGCCGCTTCTTTTGGTGCCCATCGCCTTCGGCATGCTGCTGGTGAATATCTATCCGGATATCATCGTTGCGCCTACCGAGACCGCGAACGGCGGACTGCTGTATTATTTCTACATCCTGGACGAATGGTCCATTCTGCCGTCCCTGATCTTCATGGGTGTCGGCGCAATGACCGACTTCGGTCCTCTGATTGCGAACCCGAAGAGCTTCCTTCTGGGAGCTGCTGCACAGTTCGGTATCTTTGCAGCGTACTTCGGAGCCATCGCTCTTGGCTTCAACGGAAAGGCTGCAGCCGCCATCTCCATCATCGGCGGTGCAGACGGCCCTACCTCGATCTTCCTGTGCTCCAAGCTCGGACAGACCGAGCTCATGGGACCGATCGCCGTGGCAGCGTACTCCTACATGTCGCTGGTGCCGATCATTCAGCCGCCCATCATGAACCTCTTCACGACCAAGGAAGACCGCAAGATCAAGATGGAGCAGCTTCGCCCCGTATCCAAGCTGGAGAAGATCCTGTTCCCGATCGTTGTTACGATCGTTGTCTGCATGCTGCTGCCGACGACCGCTCCTCTGATCGGTATGCTGATGCTCGGCAACCTCTTCCGCGAGTGCGGCGTGGTTCGTCAGCTCCAGGAGACCGCCAGCAATGCAATGATGTACATCGTTGTTATCCTGCTGGGCACCTCCGTTGGTGCTACCACCTCGGCTGAGGCATTCCTGAATGTCACAACGCTGAAGATCGTGGCACTCGGCCTGATCGCATTTGCATTCGGTACGGCGGCCGGCGTATGGTTCGGCCAGCTCATGAAGATTGCCACACACGGCAAGATCAACCCGCTGATCGGCTCTGCCGGTGTATCGGCCGTTCCGATGGCTGCGCGCGTATCCCAGAAGGTCGGCGCCAAGGAGGATCCTACGAACTTCCTTCTGATGCATGCCATGGGACCGAACGTAGCAGGTGTTATCGGAACCGCTGTCGTGGCCGGTGTGTTCATGGCAGTTTTCGGCATATAAGGCTTTCTTACCTATTCAGCACCCATCTCGATTTTCCTTCGGAAAACCTCGATGCGGCGGGCCAGAGCTCCTTCGGAACCTGGCCGCCTGTCAGTTTCAATCGTGAATATGTCTGCAAGCAGCCAATTCACGTTGAAAGCTGACAGGTGCTGAACAGGTACACAATAAGGAGATTACAATGGCTAAAGTACAAATCATGGAAACCGTTCTGCGTGATGCCGGTCAGTCGCTGATCGCAACCAGAATGCCCATTGAAGAAATGCTTCCCATCGTTGATACGATGGACAAGGTTGGCTATGCCGCAGTAGAGTGCTGGGGCGGCGCTACCTTCGATTCCTGCCTTCGCTTCCTGCATGAGGATCCGTGGGAGAGACTTCGCGTTCTCAAGAGCCACTTTAAGAACACACCTACCCAGATGCTCTTAAGAGGCCAGAACATCCTCGGTTATTCTCACTACGCAGATGACGTTGTGGACCGCTTTGTCAAGAAGTCGGTTGAGAACGGCATTGACCGCATTCGTATCTTCGACTGCCTCAATGACCTTCGCAACGTAAAGACCGCTGTAAAGGCTACCAAGGAAGCCGGCGCACACGCACAGATCGCTCTTGTTTATACACTGGGTGATGCGTACACGCTGGAGTACTGGGAGAACATCGCCCGCCAGATCGAGGAGATGGGCGCTGACTCCATCTGCATCAAGGATATGTCCGGACTTCTTCGTCCGTTCGAGGCATATGACCTTGTTACCGCTCTGAAGAAGGGCTCCTCTCTTCCGATCGATCTGCATACGCACTACACGTCCGGTGTTGCTTCCATGACCTATCTGAAGGCAGCAGAGGCAGGCGTAGACATCATCGACTGTGCGTCCACACCGTTCGCACTCGGAACCTCCCAGCCGTCCACCGACGTTATGGTTGAGGCGTTCCGCGGAACACCGTACGATACCGGCCTGGATCAGAAGCTTCTGAAGGAGATTTCCGACTACTTCACACCTTACCGCGAGGAGTGCATCGCAAACGGCCTTCTCTCCACGAAGGTTCTGGGCGTCAACATCCGCACCATGCTGTATCAGGTACCGGGCGGCATGCTCTCCAACATGATCAAGCAGCTGAACGACCAGGGCAAGGGCGACAAGCTCAATGAGGTTCTCGAGGAGGTACCGCGCGTACGTAAGGATCTCGGTGAGCCCCCGCTTGTTACTCCGTCCTCTCAGATCGTGGGAACCCAGGCTGTTATGAACGTCCTGATGGGCGAGCGCTACAAGATGTGCAGCGGCCAGACCAAGGACCTTGTTGCCGGCAAGTACGGCCAGACCATCAAGCCGATGGATCCCGAGGTTGTCAAGAAGGTTATCGGCGATGCCGAGAGAATTACCTGCAGACCGGCCGACCTCATCGAGCCCTCCATGGAGAAGTTCGAGAAAGAGGCAAGAGAGCACGGCGCAGAGAGCGAAGAGGATGTACTGTCCTACGCTTCCTTCCCGCAGGTTGCAACCGAGTTCTTCCAGTGGAGAACCGCTCAGAAGACCGGCGTAGATCTGACCAAGGCCGACACCAAAAACGCAGCATATCCTGCATAAGTAAAACAACAAGATACTGTACAAACGCCATCCCGGCGAATGGACGGTAACAACAAAAAGGACCGCACCGCATGGTGCGGTCCTTTTTTTGCGTTATTATGCCAAAAGTGATAAAATGTAAAACGTTTGTCATGCATGATTACAGGGCCGGAAAACGTTTAAGCCGGACTGCTCACCGGATTGCAGTGCGCGCTGCGCTCCCGCAATCCTCAGAATCACGGCAAAGAGGGGGAACCATGAAACTTAACGACGTAGTACAGGCACTTCTCGCACAGTCCCGAGCCGAGCGGACCCACTACCAGGAAAACCGGAAGGAAGTGGACCGGGAATACCTCGAGCAGGGCGAGAATGCCATGAACTTTCTCAAGCCGGTCGACACCATCGCCGGCTTCCAGGTGCGCCCGGGAAATTATTCCCTAAACGGCGCCACCGAGATTCCCGGCGGCGTCAATTTTACAATCTATTCTTTCGGCGGAACCGCCTGCGAGCTGCTCTTATACCACCGCAAGGGGGAAGAGCCCTTTGCTGTCATTCCCATCCCGGAGAGCTTTCGCATCGGCAAGGTCTGGTCCATCATCGTGTTCGGCCTGAACGTGGAGGATTTTGAATACAGCTACCGCGTGGACGGTCCCTGGGCACCCGAAAAGGGCCTTCTGTTTGATAAAACCAGAGAACTCCTGGATCCGTACGCCCGCGCTGTCGTCGGACAGCGCAAATGGGGCGAGGAGAAGCTTCGCTCCGGATCCTACCGCGCCAGAGTGGTCAAGCAGAACTTCGTCTGGGACACCTCCAACTTCCCGAATACGAAGATGGAGGATTCCATCATCTATGAGATGCACGTCCGCGGCTTCACAAGACATTCCTCCAGCGGCGTGGCGTATCCGGGAACCTTTGCCGGAATCATTGAGAAAATCCCGCACTTAAAGGAGCTGGGCGTGACTGCCGTGGAGCTGATGCCCATCTTTGAATTCGATGAGGTCGCCAACGGGCACACCAGCAATGATAAACAGCTCTACGAATACTGGGGCTACAACACAGTCGCTTTTTTTGCACCGAATACCAGCTATGCCGCCTCGGCCGAGTACAACCACGAGGGAAGAGAGCTGAAGGAGACCATTCAGCTCCTGAAGGAGAACGGCATCGAGGTCATTCTGGACGTGGTGTTCAACCACACGGCCGAGGGCGGCGAGGGCGGTCCCGTCATCTCGTTCAAGGGACTGGACAACAACCTGTTCTACATGCTCACGCCCGATGCCAAATACTACAATTTCTCCGGCTGCGGCAACACCGTGAACTGCAACCATCCCATCGTGCAGAGCTTCATCATGGAGTGCCTGCGGTACTGGGTTACGTACTACCACGTGGACGGCTTCCGCTTTGACCTTGCCAGCATTCTGGGCCGCGCACAGGACGGAACGCCCATGCAGGATCCGCCACTTCTGAAAAAAATGGCCTTCGACCCCATTCTCGGCAATGTCAAGCTCATCGCAGAGGCCTGGGACGCCGGCGGCATGTATCAGGTCGGCTCCTTCCCGGCGTACAACCGGTGGGCGGAGTGGAACGGCAAATACCGCGACTGCATCCGGGATTTCCTGAAGGGGAACTTCTGGGCAGCGCCGGAGGCGGCCGCCCGGCTGACCGGCTCCACGGATCTGTATTACGGCGTGTACATGGGCTACACCAGCTCCGTGAACTTCCTGACCTGCCACGACGGCTTCACGCTGCATGACCTGTATGCCTACAACAACAAGCACAACGAGGCCAACGGCTGGGACAACTCCGACGGCTCCAACGACAACCGCTCCTGGAACTGCGGCGTAGAGGGAGAGACCGATGATCCCTATGTCAATGCGCTGCGCTTCCAGATGATGCGCAACGCCATCACGGTTCTGATGTGCAGCCGCGGAACGCCGATGATCCTTGCAGGAGACGAGTTCGGCAACACGCAGTTCGGCAACAACAATGGCTACTGTCAGGACAATGAGATCTCGTGGCTTGACTGGAGCCTTTTGGAGAAGAACCGGGATTATTACGACTTCTACCGGCAGGTGATCGCCTTCCGCAAGGCACACCCCTGCATCAGCCGGACCCTGGAGCCCGCCTCCTGCGGCCTGCCGGACATCATGGTGAACGGCGGAGATCCCGCGTTCCATGACATCACGGACCAGACCAAGACGCTGGGCATCCTCTTTGCAGGAAAGCGTCCGGACACCGGCGAGGATGACATCGTATACATGGTCGTGAACTCCTTCTGGGAGGACACAACCGTCCGCGTTCCGAACATCGGAATCGGCGAGCATCTCGAGCTCGTCATCGATACAGCAGGCAAGAACCTGCCGCAGTACATCACGCAGGAGCCGGCAGCCGTCGGAGAGTCCATTGCAGTCTCCGGACGCAGCGTTGTTGTATTTCAGGGCGTTCCTTCACAGAATTGACACAACCGCATGGTATGCTTGCACCATACTATAGCTGCATGCCAGCTTTTGCGACGGGTCCTGACGGAGTTGTCCGGTCCTGGGACGCTCTCGCTCCATCCTCGGACCTAGCGGTGCT